>CAZWBU010000015.1:5299-15130 GCA_964632585.1 uncultured Candidatus Saccharibacteria bacterium
ATGCCGATGATGCATCCAAAATCGATCTGGGAGACGACCGGCGGCTGGGACAAGATCGATGTCCTCTTTAAAGTACCGAGCAGAACAAAGAAAGAGTACGCCCTTGGCCAGAGTGAAGAAGAAGTGGTTACGCCGCTCGTCTTGGGGCGTGTGCAGACCTTTCACGACCTGCCGCTCGCCGTCTATCAAATACACTGGAAGTTCCGCGACGAACTCCGCGCAAAGTCAGGCCTCCTCCGCGGCCGCGAGTTTTTCATGAAAGATATGTACAGCTTCCATGAAAACCAAGAGGACTTCGATCGCTTTTATGAAATTGTGAAAGGTGCGTACTTCAAGATCTTCAAACGATTAGGACTGGTGGCCAAGGCGACCGAGGCATCCGGCGGAAGTTTCAGCGAAAAGATCTCCTACGAGTTTATGGTTTTGACCGATGCTGGCGAGGACGACACCTTGTACTGCGATGCTTGCGAGTTTTGCGTGAACGCAGAGATCGCCAAAACAAAGGCAGGGGGAACATGTCCCAAGTGCGGCAAGGGAAAGCTTATGGCCGGCAAGGCATCGGAGGTTGGCAACGTCTTCGACCTCGGACAAAAGTACGGCAAGGACTTCAAATTGTCGTTCAAAGATAAGGACGGGAAGGACGCATTCCCCGTGATGGGATGCTATGGCATCGGCATCTCACGGCTCATGGGCGTGATCGTTGAAACCATGCATGACGAAAAAGGTATCATCTGGCCGGAGTCGGTGGCTCCGTTTACCGCACACCTTGTAGAGCTCGGCGGCGCGTCGGCAAAAGAACTCTATGATGACCTCAAGAAAAAAGGCATCGAGGTGCTCTATGATGACCGCGACGCTTCAACGGGAGAAAAGTTAAACGACGCGGACCTCATCGGCATCCCGCTCCGAGTCGTCGTCAGTCCAAAGACGGGGGATAAAGTAGAAGTAAAAATGCGCGGCGAACAAGATACGAAACTGGTATCGAAAGCAGAGCTTTTGAAGTTACTCGGTGTGCGGAAAGCGTGAATTATTTTTTGCGCAAGAGCATTCAGATTTCTATGGCAATGTGCGAAAGTCCCGGCCGAACGGTGATATGCATCACCATCGCACCGGGACTTCAAGTTGTTTGGACTTCGAACGGGATCTCCCATGACCTGCATCGTGGACAGCGGTAACCCGCCAGCGCCCGCTTCATGGGTATGAGGCAGTTTCCGCAATTCGGTCTGCGGGCGGGTGATCCCGTGATGCACGGAAGAGTGCGGTGGAAGACAATCACCCAGGCATGGAACTTGTTTGGCCTGGGATTGCACGTATATCCCGTGCCGAGACCGAATGCCGTGGACTGGTCGCCCGTACACCGCATGGGTTCTCCGCAAATCGGACACGCCGGCAAAGTCAGGATTGCTTCTTGTTGAGCCACGAGACCTCCTTCGTGAGGAAGAATGAACCAGACACACTCGTGATGCTGTTCCTTGTTGTATCACAACAGCAGATAGTGTCAACCCCGCACCTTTTCCGAAACTCGATTTGTATATATGTGACAAATTGAAGGCGCAGCCGCCTATTAGCTCCAAGAGAATAATGAACACAATCCGTGCTAGAAAAGGTGCGGGGTCAATTTTCGTTGCAATGCCGGAGGCCCCCATGCTATCCTTTCCCCGTTCAATGAACCATAAATTATTCGCATTATCTAGCTACCATTCGCATTATTAGCGATTACTCTTATGGCAAGTTTTTTCGACCGATTTTTCAAAGACGTTGGGATTGATCTCGGTACCGCAAACACCTTGATCTACGTAAAAAACCGCGGACTCGCAATCAACGAGCCCTCGGTTGCGGCGATTAACAACAAGACGAATCAAATCCTCGCGGTCGGTGAAGATGCAAAAAAAATGCTCGGCCGCACGCCGAGCCATATTACCGTAGTGCGACCCCTCGTAAACGGCGTGATTTCAGATTTCGAGATGACACGCGAGATGCTTCGCCAATTTCTCCGTCGACTTTCGAGTGCGAACTCGCCGCTCGCAAGTTATCGTCGCGGTATTCTCGCGATTCCGAACAATCTAACTGAAGTTGAGCGAAAATCAGTCGAGGATGCCGCGCTCACCGCCGGCTGCGCAAAAGTATATTTGATCGAACAACCGATCGCGGCGGCGCTCGGCGCAAATCTCCCGATCGAGACCCCAACCGCGTCGCTTATTATAGACGTCGGCGGCGGCACGACCGACATCGCCGTCATCTCCATGGGCGGTACCGTCGTCTCCCGAACTTTGAAGATCGCGGGCGATAAGTTCAACACGGACATTATCCAGTTCGTGCGGGACGAATTCAAGCTCATTATCGGCGAACCGACGGCTGAGCTCGCTAAGATCGCCGTTGGTTCGGCAGTAACGCTCGAGAAGCAACTCGAGATCCCGATCCGCGGTCGCGACCTGGCAACCGGCCTACCCCGCGAGGTCATCATTAAAAACAGCCATATCCGTATGGCACTCCATAAATCACTCCGAACGATTAATGACGCAATTCTCGAAGTCATCGAATCAACGCCACCCGAGCTTGTCGGTGATATGTTGAAGCAAGGCATTTATCTCTGCGGCGGAGGAGCGCTCCTTCGCGGCCTCGACGAGATGATCAGCAAAGAAACGGCGGTCGAAACACGTATCGCGGAGGACCCTCTAACCTGCGTCGTGCGCGGCTTGGGGCAGATCGTTGACAACTTCGACCGTCACCACGATCTTTTGGATAATCCGTTGATACCGCTCGAGATCAACCTGTAAGTTGGGGACTAGGGAATAGGGTATAGCGAATAGAAGTTAATCGTCTAAACCCTAAACCCTAAGCCCTAAACCCTAAACTATGCAACGCTGGTCCATCGTCATCGGCCTCATCGCCATCGTCTTCGCGCTCATTTTTCAGCCGTCATTTCAGGTGCCTCTGCAGAGAATTCTCTTCACCGGTTTTGGTGCGCCACAAGCGTCTGATGAGCATGAGCTCGCACTTGAGGTCGCCTCGCTTAAAGCAGGGCTTGCCGAGATCGTCCAAAAAAACCGCGCTGCAAACGACTGGCCGGTCGATTCCGTTCCGGCCTTTGTCTACTCGCGCTATCCGTTCAATTTTAGAAATGAGATCGTCATCACCGTAGGCAGGGTTCACGGTGTCGAGGTGGGCAATGCCGTTGTAGTCCCCGTCGTCGCTTCCACGATCGGAAAGCCGATCATGATCGGCACCGTCACAAAGGTCTTTGAAAGCACCTCGCTCGTGCGGACGATCTTCGATACGGCCTTCCAAACTCCAGCGCGCATCGGCGAGGAGGGTATCGACACGCTTTTTATCGGCGGTCTAGAGCCCCGCCTTACCTTGATTCCGAAAACGGCTCGTCCAAAGTCCGGCGACGCCGTCTATACCGCGTCACCTGAGGTGCCGTATGGGTTGCCGCTCGGGACACTCGGCGACGTCCATCCAAGCGAGAATCAGGTTTTTCAGGAATCAGAGATAAGTGTTCCCTATGACTTGAACGACGTGAGGATGGTCGCGGTTGTCATGAATCAGAAATAATCCATGAAACTGTTCGGTGGACTTCTCTTACTCCTCATCGCGGTTCTTCTGCAGTTCAGGTTCAATTCCGGTTTGCATGTGGCGCCTGACTTTGTGCTCGCGATTCTGTTGACGCTTGCCGCCGTACTCTCGCTTGGTGAGCTCACTTTTTTTGTGATCCTCGCCGTCATGGCTCTCGCCTGGCAGCCATTGCCGAGTTGGGAGCTTATCTGGTTCGCCGCCGTACCGCTCATCGCCGCCGGGCTCCCGCGCGTGTTATCACTCCAACCATGGATTGTGCATCTTCTCATGATGGTGACCGGCATTCCACTGTTTTACCTTGGCATCAATTGGTGGATCATTCTACAAAACCCACTCCTCTTCACTCGGCTCTATCTTGTGGGTGTTCTCTTTGGCATGGTCGCGTTTCAGATCATGGAACTCACGTTTCTCGGCCGGAAGCGTGTGGAAGAACAATAAAGTTATGCGAAATGGCTAGATCTCATCACAACAATAGCTCTCACGAGATCATTTTCGAAGAGGCGCTGAGCGACGAATGGTCGCAGGACTTGGGCGTCATTGAAGTTCCTTTGGACGAACAACCGCTCTGGTACCTCGGACTCATCGCCGGACTTCTTGGGCTTGTAATCGCAGGCCGGCTTCTCTTTTTGGGCCTAGGGAAGTCCACGTTCTACGAGGCTCGGGCCGAATCCAACTTATTCCAATTCGAGCGCGTATCCGCGCCGCGTGGACCGATCGTTGATCGCTTCGGAGATGTTCTCGCCGAGAACCAGCCGGTGTTTTCGGCACTTCTCGACCTTCGAATGTTCCTGCGGGAGCGAGATCTCGAAGAGAAAACATTTGCCCTCGCGAGCTCGACCCTTGGCATCGCAAGAGACGCCCTCTGGGCCATGATCGAAGAGCGCAACGTCGAACAGTCGGGCGACCCCATACTCTTAAGCGGCGAACTTTCTCAGCGGGAGCTCGTAGCGCTGAAGGCCGCAGACCTCGATACCATCAAAGTCGTCGACAGCTTTAAACGAATATATCCGAACGGCCCTTTGACCGCCTCGCTCATCGGATACCTCGGACTCCCAACAGCCGGGGATCTCAAAAGTGACGGTGCACTTTCTGGCCAAGACATGATTGGTAAGGCCGGCATCGAAGCGTTCTATGACAAGGAACTTCGCGGCAAGCCAGGGCTTTCGGCCAAGCTGCGAAACGCTAGTGGAAAAATACTCGGCGCGGAGAAAAGAACTGAACCAAAGATCGGCGCGACACTCGCATTGACCATTGATACCGAGTTTCAGCGGTATTTTTATGATCGGTTCATGCAATCGCTCCATACGCTCGGCCGCACCTCGGGCGTGGGCATCGCCATCGATCCGAGAAACGGCGAGGTGCTTGCACTGATGAACTTTCCCTCATACGACAACAATGTGTTCCACACCGCCGGGGAAAACCAGAAGCGCATTGAGCTCCTCACCTCACCACAGAAGCCGCTCTTCAATCGTTCCCTTGCCGGTCTCTACAACCCTGGCTCGACCATCAAACCCTTGGACGGTGTTGCTGCACTCGCCGAGGGTGTTATCGATCCCGAACACACCATCTATTCCCCCGGCTATCTCGATGTGCCGAACCCCTACGACGCCGAACACCCCAGCCGATTTGTGGACTGGCGATTCCAGGGAAATGTTGACTTGGGCGCGGCACTTGCCCAGTCGTCGAACGTCTACTTCTATATCGTGGGCGGTGGTTCGCCCCAACGTGATCCACGTCTTGGCGTGGAGTGGAATGGCGATTTCGGCGTGAAGGGTCTTGGTATCAGTCGTTTAATTGATTGGTGGAAGAAGTTCCGACTCGACGAGCCGACAGGCATCGATATGCTGGGCGAGGCATCGGGGTTTCTCCCGACGCCCGAATGGAAAAAGGAAAAAACGGACCGATCATGGCTCCTCGGCGATACGTACAACGTTTCGATTGGTCAAGGTGATCTCTCGGTGACCCCGATTGAACTCTTAAACTACATCACGGCAATCGCAAACGGCGGAACGCTCTACCAGCCGTTCCTCAATACAGATCGTGCTTCGAGCACGGTGCTCTCCGACCTCACTTGGTATGCGCCGGAAATTAAAGAAGTGCAGAAGGGCATGCGCCAAGCCGTAACTGGCGTGATGGGCACGGCACACACGTTAAATGACCTGCCGTTTACGATCGGCGCAAAAACCGGCAGTGCCCAGGTGCAGAACAACACGCAGGAAAATGCATTTTTTGTGGGGTACGCTCCGTACAATGACCCCCAGATCGCCATTTTAATTCTCGTCGAAAACTCAAAAGAGGGGAGCTTGAACGCCGTCCCGATCGCGAAGGATGTGCTCTCATGGTATTATGAACATCGAATAAAAAATAGTCATGAGTGAATTCCGACAAGATCCTGTTTCCGGCGATTGGGTGATCATGGCGCCAGAGCGGGCAAAACGGCCGCAGGAATTTTTGCCGCCGAAGCGAACGCGCAAACCGACGCCGAAACAGGCATGTCCATTTGAGAATCTCGAGAAAACCGATAACTGGCCGCCTATTTTTATGGATCCGAAAGATTTGAAAAAATGGCAAGTGGCAGTCATCTCCAACAAATATCCAGCACTGCACCACGCCCACGAGTGTGGAGACCTCTTGGCGAGCGGTCCGTATCACTTCCGTGAAGGCATTGGGTATCACGATCTCGTCATCACCCGAGACCATCGAAAAAACATTGCCGACCTGTCGCGCACCGAGGCAGTTCGCACCTTCACCGCGCTCCAGAATCGGTTTCATACCATTGCTAAAGATCCCTGCATGGTTTATACCTCTGCCTTCTTCAACTGGGGGCCGACCGCCGGCGCATCGCTCTACCATCCGCACTATCAAGTGCTTTCACTTCCCATCATCCCGCCGGCCGTGGAACAGTCGCTCAAATTCTCGCGTGTGTACTTCGAAAAACATCGCCGCTGCGTTCACTGCGAAGTTCTTCGTTTTGAACGTCGTCACAAGAACCGAATTATCGAAGAGAATGGAACGGCGATTGCGGTGACGCCGTATGCACCGCGCGGCCGATTTGAGGTAAGTGTTTATCCGAAACGCCATGTTTCTTCTTTTGAAAAAACGTCCGTTCGCGACCTAACGGGCGTTGCCTCGGCTCTCCAATCTGTCATGAAACGCATTCGGAAGCATCTCCACGATCCGGATTTGAATTTTTTCATCCACACCTCGCCCCTTCGGGATGGCAAAAAATATGCCCACTACCACTGGCATATTGACGTCATTCCGAAGATTTCGATTCCGGCCGGATTCGAGCTCTCAACGGGCATGGATATTAATATGATCGATCCTGACTGGCTCGCGGCCTTACTCAAAGGAAAGGCGTTGAAGCGAACGTAGGGCGTGACTGATGAAAGAATTCTTGAAACGGGCAATCGAACACCGCGCAGTCGGCTCTTTGTTTGGTATAAGCTTTTTCCTTGTGGCGGGCGGATGGACATGGGCATATTGGGCGCTGCGCAATGTAGAGCCGTATATTAACTTCCACTGGAATGCGGACTTCGGAATCAAGCAAGTGGTTTTCGCAGGTGACTTCGTGCCGATGCTCGGCACGGTTGGCGGTACAACGCTCTTCGTGGTGGTCGTAAACACGCTCGTCGCGCTTGAACTCGAAGAGCGGGACTGGTTTTTAGGCAAGCTCCTCGCCGTGGGAACGCTCGCTATTTCGGCCTTGATTTTTATCGGCTTTGCGGCTATCATAGCAGTCAACTAGCGAGGGTATAGGGACTAGGGTATGGGGTATAGAAAAACCCTAAACCCTAAACCCTAAACCCTAAACCCTAAAATGAAATTCGCTGTTATCGAAACGGGCGGGAAACAATACCGTGTCTCCGTCGGGGATAAATTAAAAGTGGAAAAACTGGCTGGCGAAGACGGCGGCGTTTTGGTCTTCAACAAGGTGCTTTTGGTTGTTGACGGCGCGAGCGCTGAAATTGGCACACCGCATGTCTTGGGCGCCAAGGTAGAAGCAAAAGTTCTCCGCCAAGCCCGCGATAAGAAAAAAATCGTCTTCCGCTATCACTCAAAGACGCGGTACAGAAAGAAAAAGGGGCATAGACAAGAATTCACGGAGATCGAGGTTCTTAAGGTATAAGGAGGTACAAAATTAACAAACGGCCACCGGCAGGAGTTTACCCCCACACCTGCATACAGGTGTGGGGGTTTACAGAAGTAGAAATAGTAAAAGTGTAAACAACCAAAACCGCCATCAGTGGCGGTTCTTGGTTACTTTTTATACCGTCCCCTCGCCAGATCCATGATCTTGTCCAACAGCTCCGCAAAGCTCCAGCCGAGCGCCTCGGCTGCCTTGGGGCAGAGTGATGCCTCGGTCATGCCGGGGGTGGTATTGATCTCCAAAAAATAGAGTTTGCCATCCTCGCCATAGATGAAGTCCGACCTCGTGAGTCCGTCGCACTTCAAAAGCTCATGCGCCTTGGCGGAGGTCGCTTGAATTTCTTTTGTTAACTTCGGTGGGATATGTGCTGGGCAGATCTCCTGCGTCTCTGAAGAATTATACTTCGCATCGAAATCGAAAAACTTTCCGGCAGGAATAATTTCAATCGGCGGCAGAGGAAGAAGCTTCACCCCGTCATTTCCGAGAACCCCGCAGGTGAATTCTCGGCCTTTCACGTAGGCCTGAATAATAACAACACCGTCTTCTGCAAATGCTTGGTCGAGCGCCGGGGCGAGTTCCGATTCGCGCTCGACGATCTTTACCCCAACACTTGATCCCGAGCCGTTCGGTTTCACTACACAGGGATAACCGAAACCGTCATGGACGGCCTGGGGAGCGAATTCTTCAGGAAAGTTTTTGACGATGGCGAAAAAAGGCGCGACGTTCAGACCATTGCGTATGGCGATATTCATGGTTTGGATCTTGTCCATACCTAAGGCGCTCGAGAGGGCGCTTGACCCGGTATATGGCACATGAGCGTCATCAAGCAATTTCTGGATCTCGCCGTCCTCACCGAACTTGCCGTGAAGACCGACAAAAGCAAAATCAGTTGCTCCCGGAAGCTTGCGAACAATTTTGGAAATTTCATTCTCGTCGGCCGGCAATTCTACCAGTCGAACATCATATTTTTTCGCGTCGAGCGATTGCGCGATATACGCGCCGGACTTGAGCGATACCTCGCGCTCGCTTCCCGGCCCCCCGCAGAGAACTGCTATTTTTGTTTTCATGGCTTAGTGAATGATGAATACGTGCGCACCTGGAGTTGAAGTCGGTTCGGCAGGCGGCACGAAATAGTGAATATTTTTCGCTTGCTGTTTGTCTGGGGTGAAGCTGTCGGTCATGTACATCACCGTCTGCGCCGGCATCGGGATGCCGCGAACGAGAACGCCGCTTGCGGGGACGACGACATACTTCGGCGTCTCCGGCGGGAGAGCGCGGATCTCGCGGCCGACCGCGGCGTAGTCCGCGGCAAACGCGCCGGGCGTGTCCGGATTATTCGCCCAGACAACAAAATATTTGAAGTACGCTTGGGCCGTAAGTCCGGCAAAGAGCAAAGCGCAAAGAGCAAAGCGAAGTTTCGGTCGGGCCATTTGCCATTTGCCATTTGCCATTTGCTCGTAGAGCCACGCGGCCCCGAGCGCGGCAAGAATCATCGTCGGCGGGATCATTAAAATCGAACGAAGCGCATGCGGCAGACCTTCATTTGAGATAACGACGGGCAGCATCGCGAGGAAGAACCACGCGAAACAAACCAAAACCCCGAATTTCTGATGAGATGCCGCGCTTATGCCCGAGGATGGAACGAGCGCCGAACTCGAAGCACCGAGCGTTAATGGGTTGATTTTTAGGTTTTGCTCGTGATATTTCGTCGTCATATCATTTTGCGACTTTTCTCGTTCATTTTGACCCTTGATTTTTAATCTTTGCATTAATGTTTTTACTCCGACCACGATTCCGAGCAAGAACATGATTCCAACAGGCCAAAATAATTCCGGATTACCCGAAAGGTTATGCCGCTCATTAAAATCACCGGCAACGAAAAACATTCCCAGGGTCTTGAAGACGTTGCCGCCCAGATCTTGAAGGGGAGTTGGTGAGCTGAATATCGAAAGTTGTGTTGCGCGTCCGAGGAAATCCGCCGGATTGTGGAGGTAATAGAGTCCGATCGGAAGAGCGGTAAAAAATGTGGCGAGAATAAAAATGGATACGACTCTCCAAAAGTACAGTTGTTTATGGAAAAGGGGAATGACGAGAAGGAGCAGGAGCGG
>CAZWBU010000016.1:0-5097 GCA_964632585.1 uncultured Candidatus Saccharibacteria bacterium
CAAGCTTCTCGGCAATGTGCACAACAACGGCGATGTTCGGACGTCCACCGAGCGCACGCACCTCTTCCCGCGACCAACAGGCCTCGGGAATGATGAGGCGGTGGTTGCGGTACTGCGACGATGTTGGCTCCACCGTCAGCCACCCGAGATAGCCCGGGACGGCTACGGCATGCGGATGGTTCGCGAACGAGCACGGACCCTTGTAGAAAATGCGATCGCTCTCTCCGCACGGACTCGCAAAACGAAGCGACCTGGACGTCCCTGTGAACAACCGGGTGCCGCTCGGCAACGTTTCAACTTGCATGTCAGGATCCTCCTCAAGAATAATCCAGAAATAGGACTTGTGAGCTGCTATTGTTGTACATTGAAGCGACTCCATAGTCAATGATTTATTTGACAAAAATCAATAACGAAGATATTATCATGTCTAGCAACGAACTCTTCCCTTTTCACGGAGGACGCTGATGACAGGAACGATGCCGGACAAGCCGAACGCGCTCGTCGTCGGCGGGACCTCGGGGCTCGGGCTGGAGCTCGCGCTCCTCCTCGCCCGAACGCACCACGTCGTTGTGACGGGACGGCAGAACTCCCGGAAGATGCAGCTCGAATTCTGGTATCTTAACTTGAGTTCGCGTTCCCCTATGGGGAGTGTCATCTCTCACGCCTTGAACGAGCTCGTCGAGAAACTGCCGAGTGTCGACCTTTATATCCACGCCGCGGGCTTCGACGAAGATGGAACGATCGACGAGCTCAAGGACGACGACATTCTGAACACGCTCTCCGTCGGCCTCATCGCTCCGGCGATGCTCCTCGAGCGGCTCCTGCGGAAGCAAGGGCGACTCGGTGGCTTCATCGCCGTCACCTCGACCTCGCAGGTCACTCCGCGGCTCCGCGAACCCATCTACTGCGCCTCGAAGGCCGGGCTCGCAATGCTCGCGCAGTGCATCTCGCTCGATCCGCGCGTCGGGAAAGTCGTCGTCGCGGGCCCGACGGGCATGAACACGCCCTTCTGGAAGAAGCGGGGCGGACGGGCGGACGCCGACCAGCTCCTCGATCCACGCGACGTCGCGAAGGAGACCATGCGTCTCTACCGCGATGCCAAGGACAAGTTCGAGGCCTGGTTCATCCTGCGCGACCCATTGCGTTCGGTCCGCATCATGGAAAGCCCAAAGAAGTAAGCGCCGAAAGGCGCGAAGCCGCTCCCCGACCACAGTCGTTGGGGAGCGGTTTTCAACTTTTCCTACTCTCTACAAACTACCCACTATTCACTTCCCCGCAGCATCAATGATCCCTTGCGCGAACTTCTCCCACGACATGTTCGTGCGGATGAATTCCTGTCCGGCGGTGGCGATCTTTTTATAGAACTCCGGCTTATCGATAAGCATTTTTACTTTGGCCGCAATCTGGTCGGGCCGCATCGGGTCAACAAAAAGCGCCGTTTCATCGTCTCTAAGCACCTCGACTACGTCATTTTTGCGAGAGACGATAAGCGGAAGTCCCGCCGCGAGCGCTTCGAAAGCGACCATCTGCCAACCGAAACCGTTCCGTGGTGGCGGAAGATGAATCGGGAGTACGAAAATATGACTCATCGCGTAGAGCTTCTTGAGTTCTTCCTCGCTCGCACCATCTGAACGCAATTCCACATATGCCGCGAGCTTCCGCTCTGCAACAAAAGTCCGGAGCTTCTGTAGATAATCATCTTGTCTCCAGATATTTTTACAGACAACCGTAAGCCACACATTGTAACCTTCGTCGCGAAGCAACTTCACCGCATCGATCACATCTTCAAACCGGCGATACTTATTCAAAGCACCGACGCTCATGAGTGTAATTGGCTTCGTCTTAAAAACAGATCGCACCGAAGCAAAAAATGCGTCAAAGTTGATGCCCGTCCAAACAATCATTGCAGGAACCACCCGTTCCTCAAGCCATGCCTTATTCCGCCGCACCAAAACTGCCGCCACGTCGATATATCTGAAATATCGCCGCTCCACACGATCGGCATACCAGTTAAAGAGTCGGCTTGCGAAATCGTAGAAAACATTCGCCTTCGGCAGATACATATACGGCGGGTCGGCCATGTACCACACGATCTTCGCGCGCGGATTCCGCGCGCGATACCATCGAGCAACGCGGTACGCGAAGTCATGGACATTCACTATATCGAAATCCGTATCCATCGCCTCCGCAATGTGCCGAGCCGCACGGCGAAGTTGGCGTTCACGTTCCCACTTTTCAAAGATCCGGGCGATAAGATTCCTGCTTTTAAACTGCCATACAATCGCCTCCGGTGGTCGAATAACACGGATGTCAATTCCTAGTCGGAGATGTGAGTAAACCTTCTCGTCAAACTCCGGCGCATAGAGCACAACGGTATGTCCGAGACGTTTCAGGGCATGTGCTTCTTCATAGAGCAAGCGCACGCCGCCCGCTTGCCAACTCAAGTTAAAACACACAAGCGCAATTTTCATTTTGATAGAATACCCGATCGCCGTAAAAACAAATTCGTCATCCGTTCGCTTTCTTGCGGGTAACGTTTCAGAAGCTCATCAATACTTACGGGACTTCGCAGACCAAAGTCGCCATCGATGTCGTAGATGGTAAATCCAAGCCGTTCCCACGCGTTAAGAAATTTCTTTGGATCTTCTCCCGCCTTCACCAAGAGCTGTGGATAGAACTCCACGACCACCCGCGCGTTCGGGCTCGCGGTAAGAAGCTTTTGCATGCCGCGGAAGACGTGGCCTTCGGAACCTTCGACATCCATCTTGATGAAGTCAACGCACGGAATCTGCGCACCGAAGAATTCGTCGAGTGGCAACGCCTCGACCGTGAGCGTCGCCTTCCCCTCGTTAAAGCGGTCATACCCAAGCGAACTGTGCGGGCCGTTGTCGAAGAATGGAAGCGTCCCGCGAGCATCCGAGAGCGCTTTGTGGACGAGCGTTACCTGTCGGAAACCATTCGTCGCAATATTCTTGTTCAAAAATTCGGAGCTGCGCGGATTCGGTTCAAAAGCAAAAACGTGACCCGTCGGCCCGACGAGCTTCGCTGCAAGGCAGGTGTAGTAGCCGACATCGGCACCGATATCGAGCACGATATTTCCCGGTCGGATCTCGCGTTCAAAAAGTTTTGTCGTCGCCTCCTCAAATCCAGCCGACGCATCAATCCCTTCATGGACGTCAAGATATAACGTATAACCATTCACCGTAATCGCCGCATCACGCGAATGTTCGCTCAAAAAATTCTGCATCTTCGCAATCAAAGGGAACCGCCTCCGCAAATGCATGCCGCCAAAGAGCGCACGCCCGATACGATATGCGAGCGCAAACAAAGATCGAGAGAATCGATCAACGGCATCGTACATAGCTTGTCTTCCCATGGTAACACCGGCCTATTTCCCAAATCAAGAAAAGTAGAAAGTAGGCATACTAACTCTCGCGAACAGCCGCGGGTTTCACCAGCCGGTTGCTCACAAAAAAGTATTCGCCAAAGGGTCTACTCATTGAAAACCCCATGCCCGTGATGTGGTTGACTAGTTTGCGATCCCCAGCATCGTCCATGCCGCTGATCTCCATGCCGATGACGCCAATGCGGTCGTACATTCGCTGCGGAAGATTATAAAAAATATCCCGCTCCGCCTCTTCTGCGTCAACCTTCATGAAGTCGCAGAACTCGATGCGATGCTCCGCAAAGAAATCTTCGAGATTTGTGGTACGAACGGTTCTTGTTCCCGTCACGGTGGAACCATACTCCGATGTGTACTTCGCGGCGTGATCGGTATAGAAAGAACTCAATGCGTGATTTTGAAATGTATAAAACGGCCGTTCTCCCGACTTGCTCAAGACCGCCGCTTGGGTCGTGATGATACGCTTCTCGAGGCCATTGAGGCGGATGTTCTGCTCTAGCAAAGCAAAGTTCTCCGGCTCGGGCTCGATGGCATAGATGGTTGCCGGTGAACGTCTCGCCGCGAAGACCGAAAATGTGCCGATGTGCGCGCCAATATCGAGTCCGACCTTCGCCTTCGCCATGTAGGGAAGCATGCCATTATGAATGCCGTAGAGGAACGATTCGTTAACTACATAGACCTCCGACTCCTGTTCCCTCCGATCTCGAACCATAAACTTCGAACCGTCGCGAAGCTCCACCGTCATCGGGCCGGGAATGATGTCGAAGCGATACAAGCCCAGCCGGAACCAGTTCTTGTACATACCGATGATGTCGGCGGCTTTTTTTATTGGGTTTTTCATAACGATGCGCTTGCCCATACTAACAGAGTGTCAGACCTGGTTCAACTTCGCAGGCATCCACGACAGCATATTCAGCTCCTTATCATCCGATCGCAGCGATTTCCTTGTGCACGTTCCTGCGCGTGATGAACAGATTGCCGCTGAAGCGGGGGTTCGGCTTGAAGGGTTCCACAGTACGGCCATCCGACATAAAAATATTGAAACCCATCCTATGAATTTCCTGCACTAGTTCCTCCGGATCAGTCCCAAATCTCTTGAGCAGTGAGGGAGCAAATTCCATATAGATGATGATATCGGGGTTGTTCTTCAAGATATTCTGCATCCCGGCAAAGACCTTGCCGTCATTCCCTTCGGTATCCGTCTTGATGAAATTGATCTTCCGGGTTCCGAAGTAATCGTCCAAGGACGTCTTATGGACCTTTGACTCAATGATCGTCCTATCATCATAATCGGACAGGTTCGGCTCAATATAAAAACCTGGGTCCTTCCGTGGGTCAATGAGCGAGCTACCAAACCAGAGGTCTCCTATCGTGTACACCGAGCACTCTCCTGAACTGTCGGATACCGCGACGTGTTCCAGAACGACATTAAAGCACTTGTTTTCCGCCAGATTCTTCTTCAACAGTTCGTAGCTTTTCCGGTTAGGCTCAAAGGCGAACACCTTCCCCGCATCTCCAACGGCACGGGAAGCAAGGGTGGTATACCAGCCAAGATGAGCCCCCACATCCACAAAAACATCTCCCGGCCTCCAGAACGCTTCCACAAGTTTCGTTTCAATGTGTTCAATAGTGCTTGCTTGAATGCTGTTCTTCGGATCAAGATACAGCTTCAGCCCACGAACAAGAATGAACTC
>CAZWBU010000016.1:5107-14472 GCA_964632585.1 uncultured Candidatus Saccharibacteria bacterium
CGTAGATGATCTGCTTGATGCGATAATCCAGATTTCTCAGAAATCTGAACTGCGCCAATCCCCTTCCGCGCAACAGCCGCCGAAGAAATATGTATGCTTCTTGAAGTTTGTTTTTCATGATTTGTGTCGATGCAAGCGAAGAAGTTTATATCGGGCGCGCGAGGCGTCGTCCGAAATGATCAACTCGAAATTCCGATAGGTCTGCCCGAGCCATGTCTCTATCGCAACGGGGAGATAGTGGGCTCGATTATAGGTCATAAGGAGAATGTTCACGAGCGGCTCTCGCTCCGAAGCGGTAAGAACGGTCATATCTTCGGCCATAATGTGTAAGCGGGCTAGATTACCGTTCGGAGCACATGATATGCCTCGGCAAGTTTTATTCCGGCTTCTTTCCCATAAATATGGGCTAGTCGTTCAAGATTCTCAATACTGCGTGGGAACGGGTCTTCTCGCACCTGCGTGGCATGGCATTTGTAGAGCTGGATCTTAAAATCAAAAAGGTTTCCCGCGCCGAATTTCTCGCCGAGGTCGAGATACGCGTTCGGTTCTTTCTGTGGCCGCGAACTCCAAAAGTATGGCTCGAAGTATTCCAAGACATGATCAACGTGGTGTCGGACACTCCTCGGCGTGGGCCGCAGGGCGGCCACACAGACGTCAAAGGTCGCGCGATGGTCCTGGTTGTAGCTTGAAGAGGCCGGCACCGCTATGATGGTGGGCCGGAAATGCTCAAGGATATCGTCCAATTTCTCCACCATGTCCTTCTGCGGAACGGTATCGAGACACACATGATCTTTCTCTACATACATGACGTTCACTTGAGCTCCTGTGAGCTTTTTGACGGCCTCAACCTCTTGTAAGCGAGTGTTTCCTTCCGTTCTTCCGGTAACCAGCTGCCGGCTGTCTCCGACACCCATGTACAAGATCATAATCGCGCCATTTTCCTTTTTTACTTTCCCAATAAGACCGCCGACTCCATCGGCCTCATCATCGGGGTGAGGGGCAACGACAAGCAAACGAGTTGAGTTATCTATAATCATACCGGGTAGTGAAAACTCGGGTTATATAGTTCGACTGTTTTCTGAAATTATCATCAATTATATCGCTTGGGTGGTTACAATAACCTTCTTCGTTTACACATGGCGTATGCCCGAATTTCTACTACCCGGCATAACGTTTTGTGTTATGTGATTGTTTAATCGAAGTGCCCAAGGTCGCGGAGGTGTTTTCTAAGCTCTTCATGACTTAATTTTTTTGCATTCTCGGAACTGTAGATTTCGTGCGTGGCGTGTTGATTTGGGGATTCGCTATACGAAGCCAACTGTGGCAATTGATCAAGCAAAAACTTATATGGGAGGACAACAAAGTGCTTGGGGAATTCGATGATTCTTCCCAGCTCGTCTTGAGAAACGAGAACTTCGTGAAATTTTTCTCCAGGTCGCACGCCGATATGTTCCACTTTCGTTTTTGCGTCACCGAGGTTTTTAACCATCACGTCAGTCAAGGTCCCAATATCAACTGCGGCCATTTTCGGAATAAAGATCTCCCCTCCTTTTCCCTCCGCCGCCGCTCGCAACACAAAAGCGGCCAGGCCGGCAGGGATTTCAAGAAATCTTGTCATCCGCCTGTCGGTTACCGTAACCTTATTGTGACGTTTAATCTGCTCTCGAAAAAGGGGCACAACACTGCCATGACTGCCCGTAAGGTTGCCGGAGCGGATGCACACAAATTTGGTGTGGGGCGAGTGCGTGTTCGCCGCAATAAACATTTTTTCGGCGATAGCTTTTGTATAACCATAGTTATTCATAGGATCTGCGGCTTTATCCGAAGAGATGAAGACGGCGAGTGGAATGCTGTTTGCTTTCGCTGCTTCAATGACAGCCCTCGTTCCCCCAACGTTCGTTTGCACAAATTCCCAGATGTGCTGCTCGCCCACCGGAACATGCTTCAAGGCGGCGAGGTGAAAAACAACGTCCATGCCCCGCATCGCCTCCATAAGGCGCTCGTGGTCACGAACGTCTCCAATATAAAAATTGAGGCGCGGATCGGCGAAGTCCCGCGCCATCTCTACCTGCGCATTCTCACCCCTCGAATAAACCCTGACTTCTTTCGGGTCTTCGCGGAGCAGTTGCCGCACTACGGCTTGGCCGTATGAACCGGTTCCGCCGGTAACGAGCACTTTCTTCCCTTTGTAGTAAGACATGATCTTAAGCCACAAAAATATAACTCAAAAGCATGATGGGGTCAAGTGAACCAGCCGTCCTCAAAAAAGATCCGACTCTGGGCGCGCAAGCCACTCCTTAAACGTTTGGGCTGTTGCGTCTTTCTCTGAAAGGATCGGGTTTTCGATTGGCCACTTAACCCCGACTGTCGGATCGTTCCACATAAAACTCGACTCTGTATTCGCATTCCGGTGTACCGTGTAGAGGTACTGAACCTCAGCCCCGCTGGTGGCAGATCGCCCCGTGGCGGTCGTAGCCACGCCTCCGGCGGGGCGGCCACTAACGGGGTCGGCGGGATCATCGAGTACACAAAAACCGAAGGCAAACCCGGGCGGAGCATATAAGCTTTTTCGATTGTCTTTGCTCAACTCAACACCAAACCACTTTCCGAGCGTGGGCGATTTTTTGCGAATATCTACGCCAACCGCAAAAATCCTGCCCGCAACAGCACGCACAAGTTTTCCTAGTGGCGGATCCCACTGAAAATGCAGGGCGCGAACAACGCCCTTGTTTGAAAACGAAACATTTTGCTGGACAAAAGTGATATCAGCTCCGAGTGTCTCGAAATAATCTTTTCGGAAGAGCTCTGCAAAATACCCCCGGTTATCTTCAATCATCTCCGGAGTGATAACGTAAAGTCCCTCCAAAACTGTTTCTTCGATTTTCATCATGGCTAGATGTACGACGCCAAAAATTCCGCGAGTGATGATTCGACGTGACGCAACTGGTCCACGGTCAATCCTTGATGACAGCCCAGAAGAAATCCTCTTTCCATAATGTAGTTTGCCGCCGGATACGCATCTATATTTTCTTTTTTAAGGACCCTCTCAAATCCCGGCTGCATGAGAATGTTGCCCGTCATAACAGGCCGCGTCTGGATATTGCGCTCCTCGAGATACTTCGTGATTTCAAACCGGGTGAACGGTGCTTCCTTCCTTATAACAAGCGCAAACGTAAGCCAGTTAATGTTCGTGTTGCTATATTCTTCCGGCAAAATAAAAAACTGCTCGTAGTTCTTCATAAATTTGAGAAGTTCGTCGAAATTATGCCTACGACGCCTCGCGAACTCCGGAAGGCGCTTCAGCTGCTCAAGACCGAATGCCGCCGCGAGTTCAAGCGGCTGAAAATTATAACCAACTTCGGAAAAAATGAACTTGGCGTCATAGGGTATGCCATGAAGCTTGGTTGAAAACCTTCTTCTCATCTCCTCGGACTTTTCATACGATCCGAAGAGCGTTGACTGTCTCCCCCAATTCGCCATGACCTGCGCCTTGCGTGCGAGCACGGGGTCATGAAAACATACCATCCCACCACCGCCCGCCGCAGTTATGATGTGCGAGGCATAGAAGCTGGTTGTTGAGATATCCGAGTAATAACCGGTGGGTTTCCCGTGGAAACTCCCAGCTATAGTATCGCACGAGTCCTCGATGAACCAAAACTTGTGTTTCTTCGCAATGCGGCGGATCCGCGCAAGGTCGGGAAAGTTACCGATCAAGGACGGGATCATGAGAGCTTTTGTCTTTTTCGTGATCCGGCGCTCTATCTGACTTGCATTAATATTGTATGTATTGAGTTCCACATCCACAAAAACGGGTTTCAAGTTCTTCTGGATAATGGGTGCAACCGTGGTCGAGTAGGTAAGGGCAGGAGTGATAACTTCAGAGCCCGGCGGCAGACCGAGCACTTCAAGCGCGATCAAATTCGCCGAAGATCCAGAATTTACCATCACACCGTGTGCCTTGCCGAATAGCTTTGCCACTCGGGCCTCAAACTCTCTTACATTAGGCCCGGCAACTATCTTTTCCGGGTTCCTAAGGACCCGCAGGACCGCGTCAATTTCCTGCTTTCCGTATACCGCTCTCGCATAAGTAACCCTGATATTTTTTTCTTTATGTTTCATGTATTCGCTCATTCTATCTTACGAGACGCAAACCAATCAACCATGCTCTTGATGCCCGCATCAAGGTCGCGCCCCGGTCTCCATGTAAACGCGGAGTATGTTTTCTCCATGTTTGCCTGCTGGCACCCGCGATCATAGGCAAGATCTTTCATTCCGCCCCACACAACATGACTCTGCGACCCGGTAAGCCGCAACGTACGTTCTACAAGATTCTTGAGTGTCATCGCCCTGCCGCTACCGATATTGAATATCTCGCCTTTCAAATCACGGGCTTTATCCATGGCTTCCATGTAGAGATCAACAAGGTCCTCGACAAAAATAAAATCTCTGCTCGTTTCCGGCTTAGCAACGGTAATCTCTTCACCTCGGAGCGCGCGGTTCACGACTTCGTATACCAATCTGCCCCTTTCCATATCACGACCGTATGGACTGAAAATGCGGAAGGTTACGATGGGCTTACCGGCGCTTCGTGCAACCGACTGACAATACAATGTCGCCGCAAGCTTGGTGAGCGCATAGATTTCACCAGGTTCGCAGCGGTCGCTTTCGGTAAGTGGGTTGTCCTTAATGCCGTATTCGATATACGTCCCACAATTGATGAAGAATTTATACTCAACATGCTGGAGTGCCTGCACCAGATGGACCGTACCGGTGAAATTTACTCTGATCAAGTCATCTTCCGGAGCGGCGACGCCCTGCTTGATGTTTGAGGCGGCGCAATGGAATACGCCGTACGGCCGGAGCTCGCTCATCACTTTTTTGAGCCGTTCGCCATCACTCAAATCGTCATGAAGAACCGTGATTCGCGGCCCGCCCGCATCGCCTTGCGAAGCATGGCGGGCAGGCAAAACATCTACGATGCGGTGCATATCTGTCGCTTCTTTGGTCAAAACCGCAACGTCATACCCATCCTTCAAAAGCCGGCGCACGAGGTGGCTTCCGATAAAGCCCGCCCCGCCGGTGACTAATACCGTTTTTTGATCTTTCATAACTCAAACAGTTTAGTATGGACACGGGAGCAAATCAATAAAAACCCTTCGGCCGTGCTCAGGATAAACAACAAGGCGCCGGGCGGAACAACGGTTCCGCGCGGCGCCCGTGACTACAGCGTGATGCCGACGAGGCCGAGATCTGGGCGACGTGGACCTTCGCAAGTTCGATGCCCTTCGGCGTCCGCATCGGATGGAGCATCTGGTAGACGACGCGCACGCCATCGAGCGCCGAACAAGGCGCGTCCCACGTCGTGGCCGGATTCCGGGCACCCGCGAGATACTCAAACTCCACAACTGGCTTGCCGTTCAGCCACTGCGCCGCTCGCAACGCACCCGAGAGCATGATGTTCGCAAGTCGGTCGGCATCCATCAGGACCTGTTTCACAAGCGAGTCGTCATCCTGGGGCACCTCATGCTCGAAGGCGGCGTTGTAGATCTCGTCCAGTTCCCCCGGCGTGAAGTAGTGAGCTGGAAGATGGTCGAGGCACGTTATGAGGGTCCGCGGAATCTCGGTCTGCTCCACAATCCGATCGGTGGAGTGCATCATCCCGACACAGAACGCCTTCTCTGCGGTACGCGCGTCGGGCGAGATGCGGACTCCGAACATCGCGACGGTAACGTCGTGATCGAGACCATGCCCTTGATGCGGATGAGAAGAGCTCTCGTGCAACTGCTTGACCGCATCGTAGAGACCTCGAAAACGCTTTCGATACTCCTCAAATGTGCTCATCAGCACACCTCCTTATCGAAATCATTGGGCAAAAGCGCCCGAATGAGGACTGCGCTACATTATAATACGAGCTGTTTTTTTGTCAACAATCCAAACTTCTCAAGAAGAAACCTTCACCTTATCTCCGGGAATGCTTGGATACTTGATGGTGAAAAATTCTGCGTCTTCTAAAACTTCTGTGGGAAGATTGCTGACCATACCGGGCGGCAACACCACGTAGTCCCCCTTTTCAAGTGTTACATCTTCAGATCCTACCGTTCCCTTGATCTTGCCCTTCAGTAAAAAATTGTATTCGGTGGCTAATTTTTGATACTTGGCGACGTGCTTGGTGTCTTCTCCGCGCTTGAAAGTCAAAAATTTTACTTCGAATTTGTCTGTGTTTCGCTCGTCGCCTTCAGGCATAAAATGACCCGCGAGCCATCCGTCGTGGTCGGTTTGTTCTCGATAGAAGTTACCTCTGTAGTAGTTCATTGAGATTTCCGTTTATACTATTCACTACTCACCATTCGCTATTCACTTCGCGTACTTGAGCATCTCCTCCACCCTGTGCTTCCACGTGTGATGTTGCAACACGTGATCTCGTACCCGAGTTGCCATCTTTGATCGTTCACTCGACTCCCCCAACCAATTCCCTATATCTTTCGCACAAAAAATATTCGCGCCATGACGAAAAAGATCCAAAATATTAGTTTAACTTTTTCAAATGACGATAAATTTTTATTGCCAATGACGCACCTCATGTTGTGCCAAAAATAAGGGGATCCGAATACCTTGCCAAGCCGATGATAGAATGTAACTGCTATCCGAGGCAAAAACGAGCGGTGTTTAACGACAATATACTCTGGGTCCTTCCATCGCGATCTTCTATAAAAAAGGACTTTATCTATAAAGCCGATAGGACCTTTCCCGATGTCGCGAAAAATAAGAAACGGATCAAATCCCCAGTAATAGGGAAAGCGGTCGTCTTTGGCGCGAAAACCGAAGAGCGGATCGTCCAATAAAACTTCTCTTTTCCATAATCCAAAAATTAACTGCGTTTTCCCTTTGCAAAAATATAGTAAGGTATAAGTTTTAAGACGTTCGTAGGTGTTCTTGGAGAACGGCATATAATCTGTCGGATTATATTTTTCTATCACCTCTCCTTTCTTGTTAATATAAACCATATCTGCGAAAACCATAATATATTCGGGGTGTTCGCGATATACATCTATGCATTCTTCGAGAAAATGCTTATCCCAAAGATCATCATCAGAGGCCCATATAAAATATTTTCCTCGCGCTTCGCGAAGAATGGCCTTATAACAACCTGGGGCGTTCAAGTTTTTCGGCTGCCGAATATACCTGATTCTCTTGTCTTTCTTTACGTATTCTTCACAAATCTTTTGTGTATCGTCGGTTGAGGCATCATCGGAAATGATAAGCTCAAAATTCGTATATGTTTGCGCAAGCCAAGAGTCGAGCACGCCGCGCAGGTAGTGAGCTCGATTATAAGTCATAAGAGCAACGCTTACAAATGGACTATCTTCTGAATTGTTCATTTTAATCTAACGGTGTTTTCTCTTAGTTTTTACTTGACGCAATATCCTTGACGTGCTTCAGCATCTCCTCTGCGCGGTGACGCCAGGTGTGGTGCGCGAGCACGTGCTCGCGAGCCCTCGTGATAAAACGCTCTCGCCCTTCATCGGTTCCCGGAGCAAGCCATCGATCGATAAGTGGCATAATTTCGTCCGCAGATTTAAATGTAACGAATGTATCTTTGGGGAATAGTTCGTCAAGATCTGTCCTATAATCCACGATCTGAAAGATACCCGCAAGCGCCGCTTCAAATGTCCGCGCCGAAATGGAATTTATGTGGGTCGTAGAATGAATAGCAAGAAGTATTTTTGTTTTATTGTATGTCTCGTTCAGGACTGAAGGAGACAATCTGCCTCCATTACGAATTCTGCGACCCGCGAGGTCTGGAAAATATTTATACCAGTACTCAAGCCCGGCACCTGATACACCAACACGATACTTTTTCGGAATATCGTTGATGATCTTCGCGCGCAAATATCCATCGCCGCTTTGAGGGGGAAAACTGCCGATAAATGCTACGTCGTATTCTTTTTTTGGCTGCGGAGTGAGCGGATGAAAAAAGTCCGGGTCGCCCGCAAGCGGCAAAAATTCCGTCTTATGCTGCCGGTTAAGATAAAGAATTGACATAAACTCCTCTGAACGGTCAAGTGTAAAAATCTTATCAACATACTGCAACCCCGCGATTGCAGCTTTAGAGGCTCCGCTCCCAACGGCACAATGCACCCAATAAAAAATTGGTTTTTTAAATTTTCTTGCCTCACAGATCGCTTCAGGAAGAACATTAATTGCGTCTTGAAGCAAAATTAAGTCGGGGTTAGCGTCATGAACAGCCCTAACCCAGTCGCGACTTACAGCTTCTCGAAACAGGTCGTCACCTTTGTAACTAAATCTAGGGAACCTCGTCGCGATACGATCAAAAAGTTTCTGAAGTTTTGTGCCTCTATTATCAAAAAAAATAACCTCGTGACCAAGCGATTGAAGCGCTCGGCCAAAAAACTCAGTAAAGCCTGCGTGCCAAACAGTTGTAGAGTAGTGGATTTTCATTAGTTTTTATCGACACAAGGAGACAGTGAGGTCTTCGAGTTTCTTACTAAGCCGCATATCATCTCTTTTGTATAATCTTGCGGGTAAGATGCAAAAAATAAAAGCTGTTGGGAAATGTGTCGGTTTTTTTAATTCCTTCATTCTATGCTTGCCCAAAAAAATGTCAATGTGCGACCCATGCAGCTTGCCAAAAAATATTGCCTATGTATAATCTAGCCGATATGTCAAAAGCGAAGGTAGAAAAAAGTCCCTTGGGAAAATTGTCCGCTTGCCAAATTTGCCACTCTAAACGCCTGGAACACATAATTAACCTCGACCATCAGCCGCCTTGCGATCTCTTGTTAAATGCGAAGGAAATTCAAGAAGAAGAAATTCATTACCCAATCAATGTAGTCCGCTGCCCAAAGTGCGGATTAGTTCAATTAAATTTCATTCCCCCGCCGCAGATAGTATTTCATAAAAAATATCCGTATCGAACCGGCATTACGCAAATGCTCGTCGACAACTTCAGGCAGCTCGCCGAATCGACCGTGCCACGCCTCAAGCTCAATCCTGGTTCTCTCGTCATCGATATCGGCTCGAACGACGGCACGGCGCTCAAACCGTTCAAAGAAAAGGGCATGCGCGTCCTCGGCATCGAGCCGACCGACGTGTACCGTATAGCGCGGAAAGACGGTATCCCAACGATTAACGCATTCTTCACGAAAGAAACCGCCCGCGACATCGTGAAGAAGCACGGCGAGGCCTCACTCGTCATCGCGACGAACGTCTTCGCGCACGTCAACAACCTCGCGTCTTTCGTCAAAGGCGTCCACACGCTCCTCAAACCAGGCGGCGTCTTTATATCAGAATCTCAATATCTTTTGGATACTATCAAAAAAGTGCAATACGACACGATGTATCAC
>CAZWBU010000017.1:0-8875 GCA_964632585.1 uncultured Candidatus Saccharibacteria bacterium
ACCGTCGGGAGAAATGATGGAGGGGAGCATGAGACCGGCGATCGAAAACATAGCCGCACCACCAGCGACCATCATCGAAGTTCGCGTACCCGCCTCCTTGCCCGCCGCTTCGCGTTCGAAGCCCATGAGTCCGCCAAGAAAAAGGGCCACGATGAGGCGATAGAGCATTTGTGAAAAGCCGAGCATTGAATTATTATACCACGTGACATGTACCACGAGTCATGTATCACGTATCAAGGGGGTGAATACTCTCTAAAAAAGCAATGGCACGAACACTAGTTAAAAATATTCGAGAGTCGGAAGGAAGGGAAATCGAACTTTGCGGCTGGGTTCATGCGCGCCGCGATCACGGCAAGATTATCTTCATCGATCTGCGCGATCATACGGGTTTAGTTCAGATCGTTTTCACGCCGTCGTTGCCTCTTGCGAGCGATCTTCGGCTCGAGTATGTGGTGAAGTTGACCGGACTGGTAAAAAAGCGCCCGGCGAACATGGTGAACGATAAACAACCGAATGGCGCGTATGAAGTGGAGGCAAAAACACTTGACCTGGTAAGCCGTGCCGAGGCGTTGCCGATTCCAGTGGATGGCGACGGTTACGATACGAACGAAGAGGTGCGTATGAAATATCGCTACCTCGATCTCCGGCGTGAGAGGATGCAAAACAATCTTCGTCTTCGCCACAAGATAACGACGCTCGCTCGTGAGTATTTAAACCGAAACGATTTCGTGGAGATCGAGACCCCGATGCTCACTAAAACCTCGCCCGAAGGCGCGCGGGATTTTCTGGTACCCTCGCGCCTTCAATCGGGTAAGTTTTACGCTCTGCCGCAGGCGCCCCAGCAGTACAAGCAATTGCTCATGATCGCCGGTTTCGATCGCTACTACCAAATCGCGCGCGCGTTGCGCGACGAGGACTTGCGCGGCGAACGTCAGCTTGAACATACGCAAATTGATATGGAGATGTCGTGGGTGGGTGAGCAGGGCGTGCGAGAAATGACTGAAGGAATGATGATTCATATTGCCGAAGCATGCGGGAAAAAGGTATGGAAAAAACCTTTTCCGGTCTTTACCTACGACGAGGCAGTAAAGCAGTTTGGCGCGGATAAGTTTGATCTGCGTGAAGACAAAAACGATAACAATACGCTTGCTTTTGCATGGGTTATCGACTTTCCGTTACTTGAAAAAGATGAGGCAAGCAGGAAATATACGTTTGCGCACAATCCATTTTCTGCTCCGAAACCGGAACACATTGACAAGCTTCTGCGTGGTGAGGACTTGGGAGCGTTACGCGCCCAGCAGTATGACTTGGTGTGTAACGGTCATGAACTTGCTTCCGGCGGGGTGCGAATCTCCGATCCAAAAATTCAACGCAAAATTTTCGAAATCATGGGTTTGACCGATGAGCAGATTGAGAAGCGCTTTGGTCACTTGATTCACGCCTACGAATACGGCGCGCCGCCGCACGCGGGCATTGCGCCCGGTCTCGATCGGCTTGCAATGATCATCGCAAACGAGAAAAATATCCGTGAGATGATTGCGTTTCCGGTTTCTTCGTCTGGTCAGACCTCGGTGATGGACGCGCCGAGCGATGTAGACAAGAAGCAGCTCGACGAGTTAGGATTGATTTTGGCCAAACCAAAATCACCCTGAGCCGCGTCGAAGGGTGGGGGATGGATAAAACAAATGCAGAAAAAGCATCCAAAAGAAGAAATTACCTTCGTGATGGTGAAGCCCGATGGGGTTCGGAAGGGTCTTATAGGAGAAATTATCAAACGTTTTGAGCAACGGGGATTGAAGATTGTGGCGCTCGATATGTTCCAACCAACTCACCAAAATATTGATGATCATTATCCGAAGGACGAAACGTGGATTCGCAGGTTGGGCCAAAAGACACTCGCGACCTATGAGAAATATGGTTACGACGCCATGGAAGAGATGGGAACGAAAGATGATCTCGAAATTGGAAGGTCAGTTCGCAAGTGGCTGCTCGACTACATGCTTTCCGCGCCGCTTGTGAAGATGGCGGTGCAGGGAGTCCACGCGGTTGATATTGTGCGGAAGATCGCCGGACCAACCATTCCGGCCTTGGCGGAAGTTGGAACCATCCGCGGCGACTTTTCGATCGATTCACCCGTATTGGGGAATAAGGAAAAACGGGCGGTGGCAAATCTACTCCATGCGTCAGAGACGCCCGAAGAAGCCGAGCACGAAATTGAGCATTGGTTTGGGAAGAACTTTAAAGTTCATTCGTATAAGCGCCACGGGGTGGACGAGTAGAGCGGCAAGAGGCAAATAGCAAAGGGCAAATCGCTAACTCATCGAGGGCATTGCGGATGAGATTCGCGACGTCGCGAAGCTTGTTTCCTGATTATTAATTATTATTTCAAGCCCCCAGCGTTCGGAATTTGAGTTTTGGAACTCAAGATTCCCGCCTACTATGAGGCCTCATAGTAGGCGGGAATTAGCGCTATGACATGTCATAGCGTTCGGTGTTCTTATTCTCATATTCTTACCTGCCCGCCATAGCTTTAGCGAAGGAGGGAGAATATGAGAATAAGCATCGGGGAGAAATTTAGAAAAGAAAACGCCCGGGTGGCTTTTGGCCGACCCGGGGTTTTGAGAACTTGCGCGAGCTCTAGGCGCTAGGGGAGAGGAGGCGATAGCGTATCGGTTCCTCATTCGATTCACCAGAAATCTGCTTAATTTTTTTCTGTTTTTCGAGCTCGTGGAGAAGGTTCATTATGGTGTCGCCTTCTCGTAGTTTCATTCCTTGGTGTTTCTCCACGATGATCTTCAAGATGTCAGATGGTGCGAATTCCTTGGTCGGGTAGGCCCGGATAATTTCTTCGTGCACAATGTTCGTTGTCAGCACTACTTCAATCCGATGCTCCTTGACGTCTTCCGTCTTAGATTGTTCTTGTGTGCCTTCCATTGTTTTAAGATTTGTGTTTATTTTTGAAATGTTTTCACCCTTCGACCCGGCTCAGGATTTCGGCATTTTCGAAAGTGCCGCAACTATTTTATCTAAATCTCCGTCAAGGATTTTTTCAATATTATGGAATTTCTTCCCGATGCGATGATCCGTGATTCTATCTTCCGGAAAGTTGTACGTTCGTATCTTTTCCGAGCGGTCGGCATTCCCGATCTGGGCGCGGCGGTCTGCTCCGGCGTCCTGAAGCGCGGCCTGCTGCTGCGCTTCATAGAGCTTCGAGCGTAAGATCTCCATCGCCTTGTCGCGATTCGAGTGCTGGGTGCGCTCGGCGCGGCATGAGACGATGATACCAGTTGGCTTGTGAAGGATGCGGACGGCGGACTCGATCTTGTTCACATTCTGCCCACCGGGGCCGCCCGATCGAGAGAAGGTAACTTCGAGATCATTATTATTGATAACAACCTCTTTTGCTTCGACGATGGGCATGATGGCAACGGTAGCGGTTGAGGTGTGGACGCGGCCGGATTTTTCGGTTTTGGGAATGCGCTGGACGCGATGGACGCCGGATTCATGTTTTAGCGATTCGTATGGGCCGCGTCCGCCCCAGGCGGATCCGCCTCGGGCGGAAATCTCGGCGATGAGGGTTTTATACCCGTTTAACGACGTCTCGTTCGCGTCGACAACGCTAAAGTTCCAGCCCCGATGTGCGGCATAGCGCTGGTACATTCTGGCCAAATCACCCGCGAAAATACTCGCTTCATCACCGCCCGCTCCGGCCCGGATTTCGAGGATTAGTTTATTCATGATTATTGGTAGGCCCCCTTTTCACTCTTAGCCCTTCGCCATTTGCTATTTGCCTAGAATAGCATGGGATCCCCCCCGAATCTAGGATTGCTGTCATTTGAAAATAAATAGTGTATAATACTTGTATTGACATGGATCCCGTTAGAGATGTCCCAATTACCAATGAAACAAAATATGTCCCCAGTGCCCATGCATCAACTAAAGGTCTTACGTTGCATCAACGGAAACGTTAACGTTTCCTATCTCTAACGGGATGGACACCACTCCGCTTATTCTCGTTGTGGATGACGAACCGAGCTTTCTCGAGATTATTTCGATCAAGCTCAACACTGCTGGCTATCGCGTCGAAGTTGCCGCGAATGGCGCCATTGGCGTGAAGAAAGCAAAAGAACTGAAACCCGACTTGATTTTGATGGACGTTCAGATGCCGGTCAAAAACGGCGTTGATGCGGTTGCCGAACTGCAGGCAAAGCCCGAGACAAAAAAAATAAAAGTTGTCTTTTTGACGAGTTTTGCCGATTCCCGACCCGATGCGATTGATACGGATACGAAGTTCGCGAAAGAAATCGGCGCCGTCGGATTCATTCGCAAGACCGATGATCTCGACAATATTTTGGCGAGAGTGAAGGAATATTTAGGAGTAGCAGGGTAACTCCATTCTTTCGTTCCACGGAGAATGAGAGCGTCAAATAACACACACCGATTAGGATCACCCAAACGGCCCAAGGTTACCCGCGTTGTTCTTGCGGGGAGTGGTCTGCGGGTGCGCACACTCGAACAGATCGTGCACGACCCCCGCGTCGTTGTAACGACTACTCATGGCGCAGAACAGAGTGTTAAGGAGTCGCACGATTTTTTGCTGCGCGAAATCGACAAGAGAATTATATACGGTATTAATACCGGATTTGGCCCCATGGCGTCCTATATCATCGGCGCCAGAGATTTGATTGCACTGCAGAAAAATTTGATTCGGAGCCATGCGGTCGGCATGGGGGAGCCGGTTCCCTCGGAGTATGTTCTTGGCGCGATGGTTGTGCGCCTGAATGTCTTGCTCAAGGGCTATTCCGGCGTTTCGTGGCCGCTTATCGAACATCTTACGTCGTTTGTGAATCATCGCATCGTTCCGATCGTTCCTGAACATGGCGCCGTTGGTACGAGCGGCGACCTTGTCCAGCTTGCCCACATTGCGCTTGCCTTGATCGGAGAAGGTGATGTGGTTTATCAAGGAAAGCGTCAGCGTGCCATAAAAGCGCTCGCGGCTGCCAACCTTCGGCCGTATAGCATTCAACCCAAGGAAGGCCTCGCGCTCATAAACGGAACGTCGTTTATGACATCCGTTGCCGCGCTTAATCTTGCCCACGCCGAGCGATTATTAAGCATTGCCACGCGGCTCGGCGCCTTCGCTCTTGAAATTGTAGAAGGATTCGATGACGGCATCACTGAACAACTTCATGCGTTGCGCCCGCATCCCGGCCAAAGAGAAGTCGCTCGCGTGATGCGCGGCCTATTGCGTGGCGCAAAACGCCTGCGGAGCCGAAGGGCGTTCGAAAAAAAACTTCAGCACCGCGATGACGTCCACACCATACCAGAGGACGTGCAGGAAATTTATTCGTTGCGGTGCATACCGCAGATCTTGGGGCCTGTTTTTGATGCGTATGCGAGTGGGCTTCGGACGGTAGAGATCGAAATGAATGCGGTTACCGATAATCCTGCGGTCGACAAGACCCGCGGAACATTCTTGCACGGTGGGAATTTTCATGGTGACTGCGTTGCGCTCTCGGTTGATTATCTCAAGATTGCTATAACCAAACTTATCATACTATCCGAGCGTCGCACGAACTTTTTTTTGAATAAAAACATCAATCGTCGTCTTCCGCCATTTTTAAACTTGAAGAAGCCGGGTTTAACCCTCGCGCTTCAAGGACTGCAATTTGTGGCGACGTCGACGACTGCGCGGAGCCAGACGTTGGGGTTTCCCCAATATCTTCACTCCATTTCAACGAATGCTGACAATCAGGACGTGGTGAGCATGGGTGCCGATGCCGCGCTTATTGCCGCTGACGTAATGCAGAATGCTTATATCGTACTTGCCATTGAGCTTATCGCCGCGGCACAAGCCGTTGATGTCCTCCACATCGAAAAGAAACTATCCCCCGCGGCGCGCACATTATATATGCTCTTGCGCGGAACGGTCCCCGTGATTGTTGAGGACCGGGTGATGGTTGAAGAGTTGCCCCAACTTATTGAAACGCTGAAACATTCGAGAGACCTTGATATTCGGTGGTTGGTGCAAAAGGAGTAACCATTTTATGGATCAGAATAATTCCCCGACCATTTTTTCTTCTCGGGATAAGGTGCCTCCACAGGCACGAATCGTCGATGCTTTTACGAGCACAAAAAGCGAACTGTTTTTCATTGACCATCCGCAACTGAAACACGGCACTCCAGAAGGAGACGCTGCGTGCGCCGCGTATCTCAAAGAACACGATATTCAAGATGCATGGATTTATTATCCCTGGCGCAATGTTGCGGTGCATACCATTTCCGAGAGTGACTATTTTCGATTGCGCACGGCACGCAACCGGAACATTATTACTGCGGAAGAACAAACAAAATATCGAGCGTGCATCCTTGGCGTCATTGGTCTTTCGGTTGGATCGGGGGTGCTTGAAGCGCTTACGATGAGCGGAGGGCCGAAGTGCTTACGAATAGGGGATTTCGACACGCTAGAAATTTCAAATTTGAATCGACTCCGCGCAACGTTAGCTGATGTTGGTGAAAACAAAGCGGTTGTTGCCGCTCGGCGCGTGTGGGATCTCGACCCATGGGCAGAAATTGATGCGTGGCCAAAGGGAGTTACGAAAGACACACTCCAAGAATTCATTGTTCGACCTCCGGCACTCACCGTTCTCATTGATGAGATGGACAGTATCGATCTGAAGATCCGCGTTCGCCTGATCGCGCGTGCTCATCGAATACCCGTCTTGATGGCGACCGACAACGGCGATGGAGTGATAATAGATGTCGAACGGTTCGACGAGGAACCCGCGCGTGAGATTTTTCATGGGTCTTTGGGAAATCTTGATCCGACGAGCTTGGAGAAGCTCACGTTCCGTGAGTGGCTTGCGATAGCAACGAAAGTTGTTGGCCCTGAGTACTTAACCGAACGGATGCAAGAATCGCTGCTCGAAATAGGAAAAACGGTTGCGGCGGTTCCTCAACTAGGACCGACGGCAAGTATCGCTGGCGCGGCATTGGCCTTCGCCACCCGACGCATCGCAAATGGCCTCGAAATGCCCTCGGGGCGATATGCGTTTGGCCTCGAAGGAGTTCTTATTCCTCACTATAACGACCCCGAGGAGGTTGCGCGACGCGCACAGCAGACCGAGGCGTTTAAGAAAAACTTCGGAAGCCGAGCGTGATAGAATAAAGCTTATGGAGTTGGGATTGCGAGAAGCACTCAACGTGTTTCGATCGGCCGCGAAACGCGTTCCGGCATACCGTGATTTTTTGAAGAGCCACGGGTTTCGCGCGCGAACGGTCCGTTCGTATGCGGATTTTGCGCGTGTGCCGATTATGGATAAGCAGCATTATTTGTATCGATATGCGACTGCGCATCTTTTTCCAGATGGAAAGATCCCCCCATTTGCTTACGCGAGTTCCGGGTCATCGGGAAAGCCGACGTTTTGGTTTCGTTCCGATGTGGAAGAACGCAGGGGAGGTGATATTCACGAAATAATTTTTCGCGATATGTGGAAGGTTCCGAAATCGGAGCCGACACTCGTCGTTGTTTGTTTTGCAATGGGTCTTTGGGTTGCGGGTAGTTATACCGCTGCAAGTTTTCGAGAAGTTGCACGCCGTGGATTTCGCATAACGACGGTTACTCCTGGCATTGAGCGGGAAGATATTTTAAATGTCTTGCGGATGCTCGCGCCTCAATTTCGGCATGTCGTTTTGACCGGTTATCCGCCGTTTGTCATGGATGTCATCGTTCATGCAAAAAAAGCTGATATACCCTTGCCCGGGTCGCTGTATGTTCTCACAGCTGGAGACAAATTTACCGAGGCCTGGCGTGATGATTTGATGAAGTTCTCCGGCATTCGCAATCCGGCGCATATCGTGAGCATTTACGGATCTGCCGACGCCGGAGTGCTGGGGTACGAGACCCCGCTTTCGATTTTTGTGCGGCAGAGAGCGGCAGAAGATTCGCGAGTTCGAAACACGTTTTTCGGCGAAGGGAATGATCTGCCGGCTTTTGTGCAATATAACCCGCGCCTCATCTATTTCGAAGAGCAGAAGGGAGAACTTCTTTTTACAGCCGCAATCGCGCTCCCGCTTGTTCGATATAGCATTCATGACGAAGGAAAACTCCTTTCATTCGAAGACGTGCAGGAGATGCTTGAGCGATCTGGTTTGCGCAGTGAAGCGAAGCGGCGAGGGCTGCTCAAATGGAAGCTGCCGTTTATCATAAAGCGTGGTCGCACTGATGTTGCGGTGACCTTTTACGCATTGAATATCTATCCTGAAAATATCAAAGCCGCGTTGGCCCAATCGTCCATTAAACAATTTGTTTCCGGGCAGTACTTCGTGTTTAACAGGAGCGTGGATCACAACCGCCGGCAGAAACTTTGCATTAATATTGAACTGGCTCCGGGAGTTAAGTCGCACAAACGGCTCGGCGAGCGTATGCAACTAGCCATCGCCGACGTTCTTGGCCGGGTGAGCATCGAATACCGGAAATTGCGGTCGTCAATCGGTGATCGCGCGTTGCCCTCGGTACGTCTTGTTCCCGCAGGAGGAGCGGGGATTCGGGTGCTAGGAGTTCGAGGACTCCTCAACGTCGGCGGTAAAAAATCCCGCATCGTCGACCCTGCAATTTCCTAATGTATCCTATGGCGGTCTCCGTAGACGACCTTAAAACTATCATCACTGCTGGGACGTATGCCCCGTCGGGGGATAATTCACAGCCGTGGGAATTCCGCATTCGCAGGAATATCGTGGAGCTCTACAACCTCCCCGATCGCGATCTGCCGTTTTATAACTTTGAGCAGCGCGGTTCCTTTGTGTCTCACGGTGGTGTTATCGAGAATATGGCAATCGCAAGTTCTACACTTGGATATGTCATGGATATTGCACT
>CAZWBU010000017.1:8885-13757 GCA_964632585.1 uncultured Candidatus Saccharibacteria bacterium
GCGGGCGTGTGATCGCCAAGCAGAAAAGAAGCACGAGCCCCTCTATACATTCATTCCCCGCCGCGCGACGAATCGCAAGCCGTATGAGGAGAAGGCGCTTTCTTTAGAACAGAATCAAGTGTTGCTTGATGCGTGCCGTGGCGTACCATCCGTTGCCATCCACATGGTTCATGAAAAAAATGATCGAGTTGATATTGGAATCGCCTCGGCACTCAATGAGCGGATTGCGCTTGAATCCCAAGAACTCCATGATGATTTTTTCGGCCATATTGTTTGGACAGAAGATGAGGAACGCAATAAAAAGTCGGGGCTCTATCTTAAAACAATGGAGTTTCCTCCGCCCGTCGCGTTTGTCTTTAGACAGCTTCGGAGTTGGAGTACAACGCGATTTCTAAACCGTTTTGGCCTCTCACGGCTTGTTGCCAAAGGTAACGCAAAACTGTACGCCCAATGTGCCGCTATTGGCGCAGTGACTATACAAACCACCGACGCTTCTCAATTCGTTCTTGCTGGTCGGGTGATGCAACGGATTTGGCTTGAAACTGCGCGAATGGGATTGTCGCTTCAGCCAGTGACGGGAGTTGTTTTTTTGATTAATAAACTTCGCGCGGGTGTCCGGGAAGGGTTTTCAGAAAATCACATTAAACTTCTCAATGTTGCAGATCAGACGTTGCGACGGATATTTACACTGCGAGATTCGGAGACGATTGCTATGGTTTTCCGTTTTGGAGCTGGCGGCGAGCCGTCAGCCAGGTCGTCGCGCCTTCCACCAAATATTGTTACTATTGAACCAGCATGAATATAGTTACCAACCTTGATCTTTTGGCAGTCGGTGTGCTGTCGGCAAGCACGGGTATTTTAGCTTTGATTATTTTCTTGAATGCACGGCGTAGTATCACTAGCAAAACATTTTTATTCTTTGCCGGGCTCACTATCGCTTATAGTGTAAGTAATTATCTTTACTACTACGCTACGTCACCGGTTGCCGCGCTCTGGCTTATCAGGATTGCAATCTTCTTCGCTGTCTGGCATGCATTCAGTTTATTCCAACTCTTCTATGTATTTCCGGCAGAACATGTAATATTTCCGAAATGGTATAGCCGCGCACTTGTTGCCCTTGTTTCGGTCACTTCAATTGCAACGCTCACTCCATTTGTATTTCAAAGGATAGGCTCATTTTCTGCGACCGGAGGGATCGCCCGAATTGAAAATGGTCCAGGGATTGCCTTATTCGGTATAACGGTCGTTGCGCTCGTCCTTGCGAGCTTAATCCTGCTTTTCCGAAAGACCTTGCACGCATCCGGCGTGGAAAAAAAGCAGTTCCGGCTTATATTAGTCGGAACCTGTATTACCTTTACGCTGATTCTCGTCTTTAACTTTGTGCTACCGGCACTGCTTAATAACGCTCGGTTTGTCCCTCTTGCTCCAGTATTTATCCTCCCATTTACCATTTTTACGTTCTATGCGATCGTGCGACACAAGTTGTTGAATGTAAAAATAATTTCCACAGAAATCCTGACATTTGTTTTAGCTGTTGTTATCTTGATCGAGGTTATAGTCTCGGACAATCTCTCTATACTCCTTTTTCGGGTAGGACTTTTTATGTTCTTTATGGCATTCGGATTTTTGCTTATTCAGAGCGTTCATCGCGAGGTCGAACAGCGGGAGCAGTTGGAGAAGCTGACGAAAGAACTCGAGGCGGCGAATGTGAAATTGGACGACCTGTCCCGCTTCAAGAGCCAGTTGCTTTCTCTCGCGTCGCACCAGATACGGTCGCCGCTTGCGGCGATTAAGGGATTTGCTCAACTGGTGATTGATGGTTCGTATGGTGATGTTTCGGCGAAGGCGAAGGAGGCCGTTACGAAGATGAAACAGTCCGCGGATGGTTTGATTGGGCTCATCAACACGCTTCTTGATCTGCGCAAAGTGGAAGAGGGGAAGATGGATTACCAGATGGCAAAGGTAGACATGGTGAAGCTAGTCAGTGAAACGGTGGAAGGGCTTCGCTCGCTTGCGATGAGCAAGAAGCTCGAGTTTACGCTCAAGGCGTCGAAAGGCGTGCTCTGGGTAAACGCCGATGCGCAGAAGTTAAAGCAGGTGATTCAGAATGTGATTGATAACGCCATCAAGTACACGCCGAAAGGATCGGTGGCGGTGGAGCTTTACGAGGCGGACCACGCCGTGATGTTCGCCGTGCGCGATACGGGACTTGGCTTCGCGCCGGAGATGGCACCGCACTTATTCGAAGAATTTGTTCGCGATGAACGCATGAAAAAACAGATCCTTGGCACCGGTTTGGGATTGTATATCGCGCGTAAGATCATCGAGGCCCACGGCGGGCGTATTTGGGCGGAGTCCAAAGGCCTCCAGAAAGGAAGCGCGTTTTTTGTGACGATCAAAAAGATATCCTAACTAAGGTATTTATTTTTCACTCGCAAGAATACCCGCCCGCTTGCGGGCGGGATGAATTGCGACAGCTGAAAAATAAACCCCTCCCCATTTGTGACAAAGATTGAGAAAGAGTATTACTAGAGCCGCAAGGCGACTCCGTCTTCATAAGTTGTATGTGCATGGTCTTTAGAGCAAATGGGGAGGGGTGAATAACCGCAACCCTTGAGCGGTAGATACCGCACCGCTCTGCGGTTATTCATTAAGGCGAGCGTTTTTTGGTTAAAGCTCCTTAATCTTGTTCTTGCGAGCGCGAACTTTTTTCGGTTTTCACACAACTGCTTTCGTGCGGCGCGCCTTGTTCCCGGTTTCTACGAATCTTTGATTCGTCAAGAAACCGCAATCCGCCCCTGGCGGAAACTTCCTACATTATTTTGCTTTTCTTCACACGCACTTTTTTTGCCCCCTTCGGTTTTGCCTGTGCAGTCCGCGATTTAAATCGCTCGACGCGGCCGGCGGTGTCAATGAGTTTTTCCTCACCGGTATAGAGTGGATGGCACTTACTGCAGATTTCTACTCGAATTTCCGCGCGGGTTGCTCCCACGGTAAACGTATTTCCGCAGGCGCAGTGAACCGTGGCAGTTTTATAATATTGCGGATGAATTCCGGTTTTCATTAATTTACGTTTTTTGATTAAAGCGTAACGAAGTCCCGTACCAAGCGGAGTTTATCCAGCACAATGCGAAACATCTGTGCTGGGCTTTGGTGCGTGGACGCAGTGGACGATCGCGGTTTTATAGTATTGGGGATGAATTCCTGTTTTCATAACCAGTTCATTGTACTCATAAAGAGAAAATTGACAAGGGTTTCCTACGAGCGTTAGATTATAGATAGTTAGTTTTCGCGGGAGGTGCTGATGGAATGCTCTGCGTGCAAGGGTGTTGTGTTGCCTGTGGTGGTCCAGGCGGACAAGCATAGAGAACAAGCAAGCTACTTCACCGGAGAGATGCGAGAGACACAGAATGGAGCTGGCATCAAGCTTGTTAGGTACCATCGCTATCGTTGCACAGCATCCGAGTGTCACACAGACCACACGGCGAACGGTGAGCCCATCGTGCTGTATCCTCGGCCGAGCGGCTTGTGGCGAGGTACATTTGTAGACGGCGAGTTTATCCCATTCGTTCAGCAGAAGAAAAAGACATGAGGCCTCTTGGGTTTCGACTCGGGAGGCCGTCTTTTTTGGAGTCATCCCGAATGTACGAATCCACCGAATTACGAATTGTTCGAAATTGTTGGGTATTGGAGGGGATTGACCCCGCACCTTTTCTAGTACAGATTGTGCCAACTATCCTTTTGGAGCCGATAGGCGCCTGCCTGCCGGCAGGCAGGGCTGCGCCTCTTGTTTGTTGCATATATAAAGGTCATTATTTGGAAAAGGTGCGGGGTTGACACCATTGTCCACCCGTATACAATAGACCCTGCGACTTTGGGAGGAATGACCGCACGCCCTTTGGGGCGGTGCGCGTTGTTTCTTTGACTGATGTTTGACAATTGAATAGTTAGTAACTGGTAAAACGTTTTTCGCTCAAATAACTATCGAATGAAAGCGAATGTTTTTCGAATCCTATTCGTGACGCATTCGAAACAATTCGATTGAAATTCGGGCGAGAAACGAAAAGAGAGTTTTTTCGTTGTCCCAATACCAGTTTTGTTTCCGCATCAGCGGAATCACAAAACTGAGTACCCCGCAGAAGCGCAAGCGGATGCGTGGGTAACAGAAAACAATAAACAACCCTCCAAAATTTCATCAAGAAATTTAAGAGGGTAAATCAATCGCAGTTAAGAACTCATGCAAATGAGATGCGCGGGTTTGGGCGTTATCCCCGCCTGCAATGCCTTCGGCATAGCCGATGGCGGGCAGGGATGCGCTTAAGCTCGCGTGTTGAAACCCTCCGTCGCTTTTAAAAAAGCTATGGAGGGGGCACTGCGCGATTTTTACTGAGGATTTGATCCTGGTCCAGGATGAACGCTGGCGGCGTGGATAAGGCATGCAAGTCGAGCGATCGAGCACATAACCCGTAGGAATGAAGTAGCAATATGGATTTTTTGCGAAGTTATGTGCTCGATAGCGGCAAACGAGTTAGTAACACCTTGGTTACGTACCTTTGAGATGGGAATAGCTATTCGAAAGAGTAGGTAATGCCCAATGGTCTGGTAGCTGATCTGTGCTTAGAATCGTGTTCTAAATTTTCAATTTTCAGTTTTTAATTTTCAAACATTGTTTGGAAATTGATGCTTGAAAATTGATCATTGCGAGCGGATTACAAACAGAGATCAGTTACCAGTAAACGGAGCAATCCGCTCAAAGATCGGCCTAGGTCCGATCAGCTAGTTGGTAGGGTAACGGCCTACCAAGGCAATGACCGGTAGCGGAGGTGAGAGCCTGACCCGCAACGACGGAACTGAGACACGGTCCGTACTCCT
>CAZWBU010000018.1:0-284 GCA_964632585.1 uncultured Candidatus Saccharibacteria bacterium
GATGGCATTCGCCGTACCCCCCGAGGCAAACAGATCCCATCCGAGATCTACAAGTCCCTGCGCGAAATCGACGATGCCATCTTTGTGATAGACCGACAGTAACGCGGTTTCCTTCTTCATGATCGGTTTCTCCACCGATTGCAACGGAGAGGGATTCTCCGCCCTTGCTGGAGGAGAGTATATCCGCGAGAGAAAATTCTGTCAAAACAAAATCCAAATATCGACTAACTTGTCAGATGCTTCTCAAATAGCGTCTTGAGCGTTCCGGGATTTCCCCGTCCCTT
>CAZWBU010000018.1:302-6224 GCA_964632585.1 uncultured Candidatus Saccharibacteria bacterium
GCACAGATGCTTCGCATTATGCGGGATAAACGCCGCTCGGTGCGGGACTCCGGCGAGCACAGCTCGCCTCCGCATCACTACTAAGAAAGCTTTTCCGTAAAAAGACGCTTCAGAACTTCGGGGTTGGCTTTTCCTCTCATCTTTTGCATTGCCTGCCCGATCAAAAACTGCAAACTCGCCGTTTTGCCTTTTTTGTAGTCGGCAACGGCAGTAGGGTTTTCGGCAATCACCTCCTCAATCGTTTTTCCAAGTTCGCCCTCGTCCGAGACCGTATGCAGGCCTTCGGTATTCAAAATTGTCTCGGGATCCTCGCCTGTCTCGAACATCTTCCGCAAAATGTCCTTTGCCTGGCGGCTCATGATCTTACCGTCCGCGATGAGGTCAACAAGATGCGCGAATTCTTCGGGATTTATTTTTATGTCTTCGAACGGCGCGCCGAACTCCGCTGTAAGCCCCAACAGATCGCTCGTCAGATAATTAAAGAGAAGTTCCTGCGGCTCTTTTTCAAGTTTTGAGCTCGTATCCTCATCGCGGGTCGCGAATTCCGAAACAGCCGCTTCAAAAAACTCGGCGACGGGCTTGTTTTCAATAAGCAGCTTCGCCTGCGCATCCTGCAATCCGAATTCGTTTACGAACCGCGCCTGTCGCGCGCGCGGAAGTTCGGGCAAATGCCGTTTGAGATCTTCAAGATTGAACGCGCTCGTCTCAAACGGCGGCAGATCCGGTTCGGGGAAGTAGCGATAGTCGTGGGCGTGTTCCTTGGAACGCTGAACGGTTGTTTTCTGCCCCGCCTCGTCCCATCCGCGCGTCTCCTGACGAACCTTGGCACCAGAGTCGAGAACTTCTGTTTGCCGCTTTATTTCGTACGCAATTGCCGAAGCGACCGAACGGAAGGAGTTCAGGTTTTTCACTTCACACCGCGTGCCAAGCGGCTCGCTCGAATCGCTATCGAATAAGGCCGAATCTTTCTCGAATGTCGGATTCACCAGACGCTTGGATTCCAACTTGTCACTACGGAAGTTGACAATTATGCCAAGCGGTACGTCCGCTGACCGTAAGTAGCGTAATACTTGCCGAATGTCTTCTTGGGTTATGTTTTTCGTTGCCTTAACCTCCAGAAGAATCTTCCCGTCGACAATAAAGTCGGCAAAAAAGTTATCGACAGGGAGATTCTCAAATTGCAGGATGAGTTTTTTCTCTCGCTCATAGGAAATCTTTTCACGCTTCAAAATCTCCTCAATCGCATCTTGATAGTGCTTTTCCTTATATACTGGCCCAAGCTTATTATGGATTTCAAACAGCAATCCCATCAGCCGATAACTTTCATCTTTCAAAACTATTCGATCGCTATTCGTTTCCATTCGTTCGTCATTCGAGCGAGCAACGGACACATTGGCGTCCGCCCGCATCTGCCCGCGCTCAAGGTCCGCATCTGATACGCCGATATAACGGAGAAGTAGTTGAATCTCTTTCATAAAGCTTACCGCATCTTCGGCCGAGTGCATGTCGGGCTCTGTCACAAGTTCCATAAGCGGCACGCCCGCGCGGTTGAAATCCACGAGCGTTCCGCTTTCGCCCGAATACTTGTCGAATGAAATCGAATCGTTCTCGAATATTCGGCTCTCATTCGATTCAATTCGCGAATCATTCGCGCGAGACGCTTGGTGAACCAAGCGTCCGGCGTCTTCTTCAAGGTGAATGTGGTTGATACGCACGCCGCCATACGTACCCGAACCAACGATAGGTTCGCCGGACTGCGAAATCTGGTATCCCTTCGGGAGGTCGGGGTAAAAGTAATTTTTGCGGTCGAAATGAGATATCGGGTTGATCTTCGCGCCAATCGCGAGGCCAACTTTAATAACATATTCCACGGCTTTTTTGTTAATTGTTGGAAGAGTTCCCGGATGGCCAAGGCACACCGGACACACGTTCACATTCGGATGTTTTTCATCGGGGTCGTTAAGAGAGTCACAAAACATTTTAGTTTTTGTTTTAAGCTCCACGTGAACTTCTAATCCAATTGTGGGTGTGTAATTTGGCATAAATCTAAGCATGCTTGCCCGCCGAAGCTTTGGCGGAGGTGGGAACCTCAAGACCGATGGTAGGTTTATAGTCGGCCATATCTCGCTATTCTAAGACACTTTTAAGCTTTCCTACAATATCGGCGTGAATCCCGACAGGGTCACGATTGCCATCAATCAATACTAACTCGGGAAAACGAGCCACAAGTGCACGGTAATTCTCCACTAGATGAACAATCCTCTCTTCTTTTTCGAAAAACTCCGCCCGTTGTTCTTTGCTATCTATGCGCTGGGTAATGCGCTCCATGCAAATCTTCGCCGGAACATCGAGTAAAAACGCAATGTCCGGGGCAGGATAACCGCGATTCATATCAATCAACCGTTCGAGAGGAGTTGTCAGCGATCCATAGGCATACGTTGAATAATAGTAACGGTCGGAGATAACGATTTCCCCGCGTGAGATTGCAGGTAAAACAACACGTTCAAGATGCTCCTTTCGATCTTCGCTGATTAGCCGCTGGATCTCCTCAACCGATGCGACAACTCTATGCTTAAGAATATCTTGAATTTTAGGCGCAAGAGGTCCATCGAGGGTCGGTTCACACGTGAGAACCACCGTTCTCGCATTATCACGCAGGTATGCCGCGAGCCGCTTCGCCTGCTCCGACTTTCCGCTCCCATCGGGGCCCTCGATGACGATGAATTTTCCAGGGCTCGTATTCATAGGTAACGCAGCAGCTTTCCGATAATGTTATCAGAAAGCCGCTACGTTACCTACTTCCTTTTTCTCCTTCTCTCAACCAGAACGGCCATGAATCTCAAGATGTCGGGTGGTTTTGCGGCGGATATATTTCCGCGCGGCTATGCGACCGAGCGGGCAGGGTGCCCACAGGGCGAGCGAGGGAGCATCGCCAGCGAAAACTCTCGCTGGGAGTTTGAGCGGTAGCGGAAATATATCCGCCGCAAAACAATTACTGTATTTCAATTCCCATACTGCGTGCCGTCCCCTCGACGATCTTCTCTGCGGCTTCTATATCGTCGGTATTCAAATCCGGCATCTTCCGCTCGGCGATCGCACGCACATCAGCCTTCGTCACCTTCCCCACTTTGTCCTTCAAGGGGTTCGCCGCGCCTTTCTCAATACCTGCTGCTTTCTTGAGGAGCGAAGCAACAGGAGGCGTCTTCAAACGGAACGTAAAACTGCGATCAACAAAAATAGTGATCTCCGCAGGAATCACATCGCCCGTCATCCCCCTCGTTGCCTCGTTGAACTGTTTGCAAAACTCGGCAATGTTGATGCCGTGAGGACCCAAAGCCGTGCCAACCGGCGGGGTGGGATTCGCCTTGCCGGCCTCTAACTGTAACTTCAGTGTCGTTTTAATTTCCTTTGCCATCGTATATCGCCCGAATAATACTCGAATTTAAACAAATTGCAAGCGAATCGGTCTATCGCTCAAACCATACACGAGTAATCTCCGAATTTTTATCGCAATATTCGTTCAACATTCGATTTTATTCGGTTATCATTCGAGCGAGAAACGCTACATCTTGCGTACCTGTAACGAGTCAAGATCCACCGCCGTGTCGCGGCCGAAGATGGGTACCATGACCCGCACGCGCCCCTTCTCTTCGTCTATCTCGGAGATCTTGCCGTCGTAGTCCTTGAAAGGACCGTCGGTAATCTTCACGAGGTCGCCGACGCGCAAATCCACATTAAACCGGCTCTCTTCTTTGCCCATGCGCGAGAGGAGCGAATCCACCTCTTCTTTGGAGAGCGGCGTCGGAGTTGTGTTGTCCGAACCGACGAAACCCGTTACGCGAGGAGTATTCCGCACCACATACCATGAGTCCTCGGCAAGAATCATCTCAACTAACACATACCCCGGATAGATCTTCTCCTCGATCGAGGTGCGCCGTCCGCTCTTCACTTTAATCTTCTTCTCCTTGGGCACGATGATATTGAAGATCTTATCCTCCATAGACAACGACTCAACACGCTGTTTCAAATAGCGCGCGACGGCCTCCTCGTAGCCCGAGTAGGTGTGCACCGCATACCACTCTCGAGTCCCCGATGTATTCTCTACTCCGGTCATGATCTATAGCTTCAAAATGAATTTTTTGATGCCTTCCGCAAAGAGATAATCAAAGGCGCCAAGCAGAAACGCCAGAACAAGTGACAAGAAAATAACCACGCTCGTGAGACGGATGGCCTCATCGCGCGTTGGCCAGTTCACATGGCGGAACTCGGTGCGCGCCTCTTCGAAAAACTTTCTTATGCGGCCGAACATATTAATTAAAAAAAGCCCGGAAGCTTCATGAGTATTGTACCAAAAGAGCGACTAAAAAGCAACGTGCCCCTCATTTAAAAACCCCTAATGAGATCGCTAGATATCCAAGTTCCTCACTGCCGCGGCGTGCGCTTGGATGAACTGTTTACGCGGTTCTACCTGATCGCCCATCAGCACATTGAACAATTTGCTTGCCTTCTCGGCGTCTTCTACCGTCACCTGTTTCATCGTACGCGTTTCAGGATTCATCGTTGTGTCCCAAAGCTGGCTCGCGTTCATCTCGCCCAAACCCTTGTAACGTTGAATGTTGATACCCGCTATCTTTTCCCCTCCTTCGCTTTCGATGACGGCGCCCTCGCTCTCCGCCTCGCCCGCAACTTTTTCTTCATCCGCAACCTTGCCGCTTTTCGCGATACGCTCTTTGCTCTTTGCCGATTTTTCCCTCTGCATCTCGACAATGATCTTATCCTTCTCATTATCCGAAAAGGCGTACTGAACGGTTTTGCCGGACTGCAACCGATACAGGGGCGGCTGGGCAATATAAATGTAGCCCTGCTCGATGATCTGCGGGAAGTAACGATAAAAGAGAGTGAGGAAGAGCGTGCGAATATGCGCGCCGTCCACGTCCGCATCCGCCATAATGACGATCTTATGGTAGCGAAGTTTCGAGATGTCGAAATTGTCGGCAATGCCCGTGCCGAGGGCAATGACAACCGAACGGATCTCGGCATTACCAAGCATCTTGTCGATGCGCGCTTTCTCGACGTTCAAGATCTTACCCCGCACGGGAAGAATCGCCTGGGTCCTGCGGTCGCGCCCGGCCTTGCCCGACCCTCCGGCACTATCGCCTTCAACTATAAACAACTCCGATTCTTCGGCGCTCTTCGAACTGCAATCCGCGAGCTTGCCGGGCAGTGTGAGTCCTTCAAACGCACCTTTGCGCAAAACCGTATCCTTCGCCGCCTTCGCCGCGATACGCGCCCGCGCCGCGAGCATCACTTTTTCTAAAATCCGCCGCCCTTCCTGCGGACGCTTCTCCAAAAACTCCTTGAGCGCTTCATTCGCCACGGTTTCAACTGCGGTGCGCGCCTCGGGGTTCCCCAAGCGCGCCTTGGTCTGTCCTTCAAACTGCGGTTCCCGGAGTTTAACGGAAAGAACAGTCACGAGCCCTTCGCGCGTGTCCTCGCTCGTCAGATTCTCATCTTTCTCCTTTAAATACCCTTCCGTGCGCGCATAGTTGTTGAGTGATCGCGTCAAGGCCGAGCGAAGGCCCGTCAAGTGCATACCGCCGTCGGGCGTATAGATGTTATTCGCGAATGAAAGCTCCCGCGTTTCGATATCGTCAACATAGGTAAAGGCAACCTCGACGTCCATCTTATCGTGTTCCTTCTGGACATAAAAAACTTCTTCTTGCAATGGACGCTCGTCACGGGAAAGATATTTCACAAACGACTTGAGCCCCCCTTCGAAATAAAAACTGTAACACTCGAACGGCGTCTTCCGCTTATCCAAAATGTTGATGCGTATACCCTTCGTGAGATATGCCTGCTGGCGGAGGTGGTCGAGGATCTTTTTTTCGTTAAACTCGAGGTCTTGCAAGATTTCTTTGTCGG
>CAZWBU010000018.1:6234-9013 GCA_964632585.1 uncultured Candidatus Saccharibacteria bacterium
AACGTCACCTTCGTGCCATGTTCCTTGGATGCGCCAATTTTTTTGACCTTCGCCTTTGGCTTACCGCGTTCATATTCCTGAACATATAACCCCCCGTCACGCTCCACTTCAACTTTGAGCCACTCGGAAAGTGCGTTCACGACGGAGACGCCGACGCCATGCAGTCCCCCCGAAACCTTGTACGACTCGCCGCCGAACTTTCCTCCGGCATGGAGCGTCGTCAAAACCGTCTCGAGCGCCGAAACCTTTGTTTGCTTATGAATATCAACCGGGATGCCGCGGCCATCATCCACAACGGAGGCCATATTCTTCGGCAAAAGCTCCACCGTGATGTTCTTCGCAAACCCCGCCATCGCCTCGTCAATACTATTGTCGACGACCTCCCAGATCAAGTGATGCAGCCCGTCGGTTCCCGTCGAACCGATGTACATACCTGGCCGTTTGCGGACCGGTTCAAGGCCTTCGAGAACATAAATATCCTTCGCGCCGTAGGAAGCCGAACCCTGGGTGTTCGATGCGTAATCCTTCTTCACGTTTTTAGCCATAAAAGTATTGTAAAATCAAGAAAAAACGGCCCCGCCGATAGCTCCATTGTAGCACAAAACAACCCCCAAAAGCAACCAGAAAAACAGTCAAAAAAACACTGAAAAAGGGCCGCTCCGGAGAGATGGCCCTGTTTCGGTTTGGGGTTGCGGCGACCAACCGTTGAGCCGGGTGCCAGACCCGTTCTTGTGTGCGACGGTCATTGGCGCTTGGCCGTGAATTCCGTCCTCAACAGATACGAGAGTCCAACATGGACCGACGCGGCTTCTATCGCCGCAACCCCATCCCAGTGCCCAGTCAAGGGCTTGTTTTTGCCTTTCGGCGTGAGCACAGCAGTGCTCGTTTCCTCGTAGAGGTTAGTGCCACCTCGGGTTACCTACTACGGACCCGACCTTGGCCTCTGCGTAGCCCCTCCGATTGATACTGCTAAGAATTGTACCACAACACCACAAAAGGAGCCAGTACGCGCAAGAGTGGTACTAGTCAACACACTGTTCACTGCAAACTGCCTGCCCGTCCGTAGTCCCGTCATGACGGGACGAAGGAGGGCCCACTGCTCACTTCTTCCCCCGCCCCCAATTCCGCCACCAATGTGGATATTCGCCAGTACGAAACGAGATAAGATCGAAGATGAGCAAGATAATGATGGCCGAGGGCGCGGTGCTTATGAGCGTGTCGCTAATCGAATGAGAAGTCGCATCGGCAAGCATAAGTACAAACAAAAGCGCGAAAAAAGTAAATATCGTTATGGTCCAGCCGGCGGCATTCACCGGATAGTATCCGGCGAAGATACCGAATCGTGCCGGACGGAACCAATAGTGACGGTGCATATTATTTTTTATCTTCTGGCTTCACTTCTCCCATTAAATCTTCGATATGTTTCCCCAGGGCTTCTAGTTCTGCTTTCTTCTCTTCTTCTTCTCGCAAACGTTTATCAATCTCCTCTCGGCTAAACTCCTGCATGGCCTTCGAGGTACCCGAGTAATCTACAAATCCTTCGGATGAGCGTGGAGCTCGGAGCGGAGGCGGAGTATGGTCTTTCTCGCGCTTCCCACGAGAAAGCGGTTCGGACTTAACAACCTTCCCACCGCGAACTCTTTTGAGGATTTCTTCGGCTTTGTATTTTCCCGCATCTATCATCCCCTCGGGAGAAACTGGCGGCAATTCTTCTTTCGGCATATCTTTGATACTATCATTTGAATATCGCGGAGACAACGCTGAACTTATAAACATGAAAAAACCGAAAACATCGTGGGGTGGTGTTGCCCAGTGGTACAACAAACTACTCGAAGAATCCCTTGATACCTACCAGGGCCGGGTCATCCTGCCCAATCTCCTGCGCCTCGTAGACCCCCAACCCGGAGAAACCATCATCGACATCGCCTGTGGCCAGGGATTTTTCTCGCGCGCGCTTGCCCACACCGGCGCAAAAGTGATCGGTGCGGATATCAGCAAAGAACTCATCGCGCTCGCTAAAAAGAAATCCCCGCCAAACATCGAATTCCACGTTGCCCCGGGTGATAAGATGTCGTTCATCGCGTCGGGGGGTGCGGACAAGGTAATCGTCGTACTCGCGATACAAAACATAGAAAACTTCGCGGATGTCTTCGCCGAATGCCGCCGCATCCTAAAACCCTCCGGCCGGCTGCATATCGTCATGAACCATCCGGCCTTCCGTATCCCTGAACACACGAGCTGGGCATGGGATGAGAAAACGAATTCACAATATCGAAGAGTGGATGCGTACCTCTCCGAGTCGCGCGCGAAGATAGATATGCGTCCGAGTCAAAAACATTCAGACAAACCATCATTCACCATCTCCTTCCACCGGCCTTTACAGGCCTATATGAAGGCACTCGCCAAGAATGGTTTCGCAATAACGAAGCTTGAAGAGTGGATCTCGCACAAAAAAAGTTCACCTGGACCTCGCGCACAACAAGAAAACCGAATCCGCAAAGAAATTCCGCTCTTTCTTTATCTAGAAGCTACACAACTTATAGAAGGAGAGGCCCGTCCGAACGAATCGGTGCGGGCCTCGCAAAGCTGAGAAGTGTCTTCAGCACTTATGGCACCTCATCCAACCCTGACGAGTGAGCGGCGGGAGGAGGTGCATCGAGAAACATATCGAAGCGCCGCCCCAAGGGGAGCCGATCCACCCACTCGCTGGAGAAATGGAGAACGTCGTGCCATGGCACACCACCACCGAGTGCATCTTCACCAAACGATTCAGGAAATG
>CAZWBU010000018.1:9023-13276 GCA_964632585.1 uncultured Candidatus Saccharibacteria bacterium
CAGTGAAATGCCGAGTCCTTTCATGCGCAGACGGGCACGGCGAATGTCGTCGAAGCTGATGAACTGAACCACGGCATCCACGGGCAAGCGGTCTTTCTCATGGAAATACGTGAGCCACTCATTCATCGCGCGGAGCTCGCCCTGAGTCGTCCCCGTTCTTATCTCGATTTCGGCAAGTGTCTCCCCTTCCGGCGGGCGAATGAGTTGCGGTGAGCCAAACGAAACCCATGGCGCAAGTGTGGTGTCGAACTGCGGAACGAAAATGGAAGCTCGTTCCTTTGCGTGTGCGGCACGCGAGGGCCGTTCCAGCGGGTCCCATTCATCCTTTTTGTTCCGCACACCCGCAACATAGGCGGCGACTCTGTCCTCGGTGAACGGACTTGTGGTCGACGTCTTGATAACAAGAAGCTTCTTCACCCGATACTCAGCGGCATCCACGGGGAGTATAGCGAACACCGCCGCGTACGTGACGGAAACGACGGGTCCGAATCTCATACGTCCCTCCTCTCACAATCAAGTAAATATTCAAAAGAATTCCCTGCGCGTCCTACTGAGTTCAGTATACACGATACAAAAACGGGCCTGTGCAAATGCTTTCTATACGGGACGCTTCACTGCATGCCAGTATACATATGTGATACCGGCAAGGAACACGACAAAATCCGCAGGGAAACTATCATCCACCCTACTATACCAAACCGGACGCCCTACTCCTCTACGATAAGCATTCCCATAGCCCGGTGATTGCCCACCGAACAATAGTACTCAAATGTTCCGGCGGTGCTCGCAACAAATTCAACCGTTTCTTCCTGCCCCGAGCCGATCCTTTTCGTCGCAACACCGAGTTCGTCGATCCGGAAATCATGCATGCCGCCGGTATTCTTGAACGTGATCCTTACCCGATCGCCCTTCGTGACCGTAATAGTTGAAGGCGAAAACGAGAAGCTCTTTCCATCTACCGAAAACGTTTTCACGCTTCCCGATTGAGGTGGTGGAGCTGCCGACTGATCCGGAGACGGAGTGGGAGCCACTGGCCTTACGATTGTATCTGCAGGTATAGGCGGGGGCTCGGGCGGCTGGACGGCGCCCGTGTTTGCAGAAAGATCCTGCTCCGGCGTAGGCATCGGAGATGTGCCGACCAAGAGCCAAACGCTGACCGCGAGTAGTACGATAAAGAGAACCGAAATGACTGTTTTATTCATTTTGTTTGTAGTATTCGCACCTCGATATATCCAACAATAGACTAAATAACGTCAAATTCCTAGAACCAATTTTCTCTTAGTACGACCGGCTCTCGCTTCGTGTTTCAACGAAGGGCTACCTGTGGTGGCGGGGTTTTTCCAATCTAGTTTGGGAAACTTTGATCTCTTCGTCTTTCAGTATCGCTTCGCCCTTCACGAACCATGACACGCCGAATGAGAAGATGGCGGCCGATTGAAGCCAAAAAACCGGGGCGAGCTTCTGCACCAGCGAGCCGCTTGGCAGGAACCGAACGAGGACGATGAGGGCGATGCACGCAATGATGGCATAGCCGCAAACGGTATACACCTTATTCCTCTGTTTCTTCTTCTCGGTCGGCGGTTTGTTCGAATTGGTCTTTCGAAAGAGGAAGAGTGCAAAAAAGGAAAGTGTCAAAAAGAAAGACGTTGCGGAGAGCAGATGCACCATCCCGATGACCGCATCCCGCCCCGTGGCATTCGCGTCAGGTGCAATCGGGAACAAAGCCGTGCCGAGCGCAAAGTAACACGCAAGGCGCCCGGCAATTTGATCCTGCCGCTCGTAGCCGCGATAAGACATGAGGAATACCGCAATTGCGCACAAGCTACCGACATACACATCGCGCATCCCAGTGTAATAGTAGCTACTGATCGTGCTTTGAATTCCGGGATTTTCGAAAATGATTTTTCCGAACGCCAGGACGAATGGAAGGGCGATCCCAATAATACCGATGGCTTTTCGGAGGTCGAGGTACGACAGTACAAGCGAGTTGTTCGAGCGTGATGGTGAGCTCATCAAAAATCATTATAGCTCGCCCCTCGGTGATATTAAAATATCACGAGCGACTGCGTCTCACTCATCTGCGGAGGCGGAAGGATTCGAACCTTCGGACCGGTTTCCCGGTCAACTTCTTAGCAGGAAGCTCCATTCAACCACTCTGGCACGCCTCCTCCGCAATCCAAACAATAACTGAATTTTCCGGGGTTTTCAACTTAAACCAACTCCATCGCCCCCCCTTATTCGCTTATTCGTACGAATAAGCGAATAACATCACAACATAACGAGTTGACAGAGTTGTGATTCTCATTCCTGCTTGAGTTTATCGAGCAATTCGGCTATGCTGTATGAACGTTTATGGCAAAAGAAGTAAAACAACCAACTGGAACAAAGCCCCGACCGCCCGTCGTGGCCGTCTTGGGCCATGTTGACCATGGCAAGACGACGCTCCTCGACTACATCCGCAAATCGAATGTCGCCGGAAAAGAAGCCGGTGGCATCACCCAGTCCGTGGGAGCATATGAAATAGAACACCCTTCGACCCATTCGACGGACTCAGGGCAGGCAAGCTCAGGGCAAGCCAAGAAGATCACCTTCATCGACACGCCGGGCCACGAGGCGTTTTCCGCCATGCGCTCGCGCGGCGCCTCGATCGCCGACCTCGCCATCCTCGTCGTTTCGGCCGAAGAGGGACTGAAACCCCAGACGCATGAGTCGATAAAGATCCTCACCGAATCCAAAACGCCCTTCGTAGTCGCCATCACGAAAACCGATAAATCCGGCGCAAACGTGGAGAAGGTGAAAAACGAACTGACGTCCGCAGGCGTTCTCCTCGAAGGATATGGCGGCTCGGTAAGCTATCAGGCGATCTCGGCCAAAACCGGCGAAGGAGTGAGTGATCTCCTCGATCACCTCCTCCTTGCATCTGACGTCGAAAACTTCACCTACGACCCTGCGCTTCCCGGCGAGGGGTTCGTACTCGAAACGAGCATGAACCGCCAGCGAGGCAACGAAGCTACGCTTATTATAAAGAACGGCACGCTCAAATTTGGCGACGAGATTGCGACCGGAACAGCGCATGGCAAGGTAAAGATCCTCGAGAATTTTCTAGGCCAAGCGATGAAGACGCTCGAACCTTCTGCTCCCGCGGTCGTCATCGGTTTTGAAAAACTCCCCCAGGTCGGCGAAGTATTTACGGCGGGGTCTTCGGTAACATCTGCTATGAAAGATCGCGCAAATGCTCCTATCGCCCGCCAGGGCGCTCCCCTCACGCACATAACAGATTCCGAGCGCGAGAATACAACGCACATCATCTTGAAAGCCGCTGATACCGGATCGCTCGAGGCCCTCGTTCAGATCGTCAGCGCTCTGAAACTGGAAAAACCGATAAAGATCGTCGCCCAGTCGGTCGGCGACGTCGTGGATAACGAGGTGAAACTTGCCATCTCGACGAATTCCATCATTGCGACGTTCGGAACGCGCATCGACAAAGCAGCGAAGAGTTTGGCAGAGATCAATCGAGTCACCATCCTCTCATCGGACGTCATTTATCATCTTGTTAAGGCCATTGAAGAGTTTGTGATCTCGGCAAAGGTGATGGCCGCCGGCGCGCTTGAAGTGCTTGCCGTCTTCAATCAGGCAAAGCTCGAAAAACAAGTCGTGGGCGGCAGGGTGGTGGAAGGGATATTTAAAAATCGCGCGGCGATCGAAATTGAGCGTGCCGGAGCAATCGTCGGCCGCGGCCGCGTGACGAACTTGCAACAGCAGAAAAAAGACGCCGCGCAAGTTACAGAAGGCAACGAATGCGGCGTTAAGGTGAATGCAGATGTTGCGATTCTGGTGGGAGACAAGCTAGTAATTAGGGTATAGGGTTTAGGGTATAGTTACAACGAGAATATGCTCACGTCATATCGAGAGCTTATAGTTTGGCAAAAAAGCATCGATCTTGTTATTGAAATATACCGACTCACCGAACAATTCCAAAAAACAGAAATCTATGGCCTCACAAGCCAGATGCGACGAGCGGCCGTGTCTATTCCATCAAACATTGCCGAGGGATACTCACGAAATCACCGCCCCGAATATGTACAATTCTTAAAAATTGCATTTGGTTCAGGAGCTGAATTAGAAACACAGCTGATCATCGCAAAGAAGCTTGAACTTGTCTCAGGACAGAGATTTGAAAATGCGGAACAGTTGCTTACGGAAGTTATGAAAATGCTCAACACCCTTATCGCCACCCTATCCCCTAAACCCTA
>CAZWBU010000019.1:0-832 GCA_964632585.1 uncultured Candidatus Saccharibacteria bacterium
GTGACGAATACCGAAAAACGAGCGCAGCCCCGCACCTTTTCCGAATAGAAACATTGGGTATGCAACAAATAAAAGGCGTAGCCGCTTGTCAGCTCCAAAAAATGACTGGCACAATCTCTACGAGAAAAGGTGTGGGGTTGACGCTTTAAGATACGAAAAGGAAATCGAAATTATCGCAGTGACGCGTACGAGATGGACTATGAATAACCGCGCCGCAGAGCGGTGCGGTATCCACCGCTCAAGGGTTGCCGGTTATTCACCCCTCTCCATTTGCTCTAAAGACCATGCACATACAACCTATGAAGACGAAGTCGCCTTGCGGCTCTAGTAATACTCTTTCTCAATCTTTGTCACAAATGGGGAGGGGTTTATTTTTCAGCTGTCGCAATTCATCCCGCCCGCAAGCGGGCGGGTATTCTTGCGAGTGAAAAATAAAAAAGGGCCATATAGCTTGGTCCTTTTTTATTTACGGGGTAATTCCGTAATCGATCTCCCTACCGCGTAATAGCGATGGTAGAACTCAACTCCGCCTGCGGTGCGGCAACCGTAACACGACCAGTCACTGAATCCTTAGAGACCGTGTAGCCAGTGTTGTAGTTGGTGTTATCCACATACACGAACCCCATGGACGCGCCAGTTGGATCGAACGGCAACGTTGCGATATAGGTCGGAACGACGCATCCCGCCATGTTGTACGTACTGCTACCAATAATGGTAGTTGACGCCGGGATTGGACCCGCCGTTGCACATCCACTCTCAAACACCCCCGCATTGTCAGCCATGCGCTGGCCAATGGAGTCGAGAAGCGCTCGGACGTTCGAGGTGCGCTGGG
>CAZWBU010000019.1:842-12532 GCA_964632585.1 uncultured Candidatus Saccharibacteria bacterium
ATTGCGTGCCTGAGCGAACTGTCGAGCAGGGTTGATGGCGATGATAACAATCCCGGCCAAGATCGCGATAATGCCGATAACTACGAGCAATTCGATAAGGGTGAAACCTTTTCGTTGTGTAAGCATGATGAAACGTATACTCGTGAGTAGTTTTCGACCTTGCATAGCAATAATTATACCATAATGACGAGCCGAGTTATCCCCACCCGGTGCTACAACCCTAATAAACCGACTGAAGATAGTATTCTTTGATTGCAACGTTAACCTCTGTAAATGCTCTTGTATTCGGGGTTGTAACACCGGGCTACAACTCCTGCCAAGAAATCTGCGCATATTGGTCGGTCGTAAGGGGGAAGCTCGGGGGGGGTGAGTAGAGTAAATTAGCATCATAAATGAGCGTGCGAATCTGGTATCCGGTACCGTCGGTATACGCAAATCCGTAACGCTGGCTTGTACCGATCATACCGAACGAGGTCAATTGTTGACGAATATACTGGGCGCCGCAACTTGAACTATAGTAGTATCGACCAACACGGCCGTTCTGTGCAATCATCGCGCCATCAATACGAACGGTGTTTTCGCTCCACAGGGCAATATTGACGTTATTCTGCGCAATGAAGCTCAACACATCTTGACTATCATAGTACGTATAGAGCGTGCTCGACGCGAAGGTGATGCTCGTTCGCGTCGTGGCGTTATCGGGAAATTTTCCCGACGCGATCGTCAATCTCGCATTCTTAATCTGCCCTTTCACCCAAACATTATCTTCGATGAACAAGATCCCGTTCGCCGGAAACGCATAGGTACCGACGGTTGTTGCGTTCCCGACCGTCCACGTTCCCCACCCGCTCTGACTAAGAGTATTCGTACATCCGCCGGGCGGGGTGCTCGAGGTGAGCACTTTGCGAAGCAGAAACGTACTGCTCGTCATGAGGGTAACTTCATATCCAACAGCGCTTGAACTCGGCACATACACCCCCGCCGATATGGCATCCGCCTTCATCTGAGAAAGATTCACGGTCAATCCAGCAAAATCAACTGGAGCCGCCGGGAACTGACGGCCAACCTCGAAGACGTCTGTGCGGGCCTGCAGTGTTGAAGTCGGCGCCTCAAGCGGGCGGAAGGCATCATTCATCCCCGTCGCGGGCGGCGCATTTATATGCGTATGCACACCATATTCATTATTACCCGAGTGATCCGGATCGTTATACGAAGACACCGCGCTCGTAATAATATTGTGAGCAAAACCATCAAAGCGGATCCCGGAGTTTGAGTGAAGCGGGCCAAACGTTTCCGTGCCAGAACCAAATCGCATCGTCCCGTCAGCAACCACGGCGTATTTTGCAAATGACGCTTTAGCAAGTTTCACCCGGATCGCTCGTTGAACAGTCGCGTCCGCGTCCACCTTGCCGGTGGATTTAATGGTAGTAACCGTCGAACCGGTGGGGGGCGCGGTGATCTCTAAGGAGAACGTCCCCAACTGAATACCGTTCTTGTCGTAATAGACATGGACATAGGGCCCCGTTGAGGTCGCACCGAGGCCATCATAATAATCCAAAGGAGCATGGGCCAAATGCCAGCGATAGTATTCGATTCCGGCCTCTGCCGCCGCGAACGCAACGCCTTTGTTGTAACTTCGATACGCCGCTTTAATATTGGTGTCGGCCCACAGCGCAAAACCGGCAATGAGAATGGTGGCGAGCGCGCCGATCAATAAGATCTGCAGCGTCATCTGCCCTCTTCGTTGCATGAGAGTGGTTTTCATATTAGTTGCGTAAATTGCGGATGGTTACCGTTAAGGACGACGTAATGGGCCCGGGACGCGTCGACGTCGACACATCGACCGTCACCTGAAATTTTACCGCCCTGATGAGCGATATGTCCGCCGTCGAGGTCATGGCGGCTTGAGTTCCCGTATAGTTCGCGTCGTAATACTGAAACGTACCCGTCGCGATGCTCGAGATTAACGGGTTCACAACTTCGGTCGAGGTGGCATACACCGCCGGAGTGCCTGTTGCCTTGATAACTCCCTTTCGAAACGTCGAGGTTGAAAAAAAGTAGCGAACTCGCTCGGTAATACCATCGGCGTTCGTATCCGCATAAAAAGTAAAGGATGTCGAGCTTGCGGCGACCAACGGAAAACTTCCGTTCGCGGCCGGCGCAATGGAACGCAACTCGGTCAAGAGCGAAGTCAAGGTGAGATTTATCTCTTGCTTCGCGAAAAGATCTTGTTGGAACTGAACCGAAAAATCGGCGATGTCTAAGCTAAAAAGTAGCACGAGTGTCATGATGCCGGAAAAGAGCCCCATGACCACCGCAAATTCGATGAGGGTGAAGCCCTCGTGGAGCCGCAGATATCGTTTAGTAAAGATCATAACTTTAGGGTAGAAGGGTCATACGCTGTTCTTGCCAACCGCCCACAATCGAAACGGCGGTGCTCGTCGTCTGATATCCCGCCTTGAGGACGGTGAGCGTATATGAATCCGTCGAGAGCCCGTCATAGTACGCCTGGCCCGGAGGGATGCAACCCGAACCGAACCATAGTCGAACACTCGTCAAGGAAGGCGTTACACTTTCATCCGCGGTTTGCAAAAGAACTTTATACCGTATGTAGCGAACATTGGAAATATTCACGACGGGCACATCGCTCTCTCCAAAGTAGGTGGCTCCCGTTCCGTCCGGCCCGACGAAGTTCCACGTCGCATCATCGGTATTGCCGGCCACTTGCAGAAGAAGCGCCTCTCCACCTGCCCCTCCCGGCTGCGAGGTTGGAGTCCATGAGATCCTTGCGACGCTCGCGGAGGATGTGCCCAAGTCGAACGTGTTCGAAACGAGCCATTCTTGCATCCCGGTGGTGTAAGTCCCGCTTGCGTTGAGGAGCAGAGTTAATTGATTCGAAACGCTCGCATCTAATCCCCCGCTCTGGCTCGAATATCCCGATGCCCCGCTCCCCGACCAATCAATCTGATCGATCGGTTTTCGGCCCGTAAAAAGCGTCGAAGAAAAACCCGCCTTCGTGAGCGTTGTCGTGGCGTCCGTAACGAGCATTCCGTTCGCGTCCGTTATCGTAACCAGAAGTTCCGACAGGTTCTTGGGCGCCACGAGCCACCGCATCGAATAACTCGAGGATGGATTCACCGTGAGCGTGAACAACGGTGGAGAATATCCGGCAATATGATTCGCGCCGTCGCTATTCGCGAAGGTGTAGGTATCCCACTCGACATCGCTCATGACCTTCGTTCCCGCTGCACCGGTCGTGGTCGCCGTCGAAAATTTCAATACATCAGGCGAGGTGCCAATGAGCTTCGATCCGACTTGCGTGAATGCCACATTCGGCACGCTCGCACAGTACGCGTCGCGGGTAAAGAGAGTTACCGAACTCAATCGATCAAGACCAAAACTCACCTGTGATACCGCCCCCACCGCGACCGTTGCGTGGGGATGTACCGGGTTGGGGTTCGCCGGAAGACCGATGCGATAGGTTTGGTCGGACGAGTAGCCCGACTTCGACACGGAAATCTGATAGTTACTCGTTGAAGTCGGCGTATCAACGAGCTGTAAGACACCGGCGACGTTTGTCGTGTCGTTAATAATAATGGTCGGGGTCGTGCTGTTATTCGTGACCGTCACATTTACTCCCGAGATCGGCGCTCCACCGGCATCGAAGACGTTCACAAAAAGCGCGCCATTGTTGGACGCCGTCTCAAGTCCCTTGGGTGCAACACGGGCGGTCAAACGAATAGGGTTAAAATGCCCACAAGCCGGACAACTCGCCTGAATTTCGACAAGCCGATAATCGGCCGGAGCGGTATCGTTCGGCGCGCCTCCCAAGATGCCATCAAATGGATCATCAATGTTGCGCACGATGGTCGAAAGAACAAACGGCGTTCCATCATATGTCGTCGTCTGACTCGAGAGCAATTTTCCCGCCGGCCAGCCACCCACGATACCAACGTCCTGATACTGCATATTGCGAATGATCTCGATCTGACTTTCGATCGCCGCGGTAGCGGAGGAGATGAGCTTGGTTTGAGTCGTAATATCAAGAATATTCGCAAACGAAAAATAAATGGCGAGGGCAATGAGACCAAAAAGTGCTGTGCCGATCAGAACCTCAATGAGAGTCATACCGTGCCGCCGCACTAATTGTTTATTGTTCAGATTGTTCACTACCATCATCATGAGTTGTTAATCACGGGAGAACTTAGGACTTTTTTTAGGATTTAGAACTTAGGTATTAGGACTTAGCGTAAGTTACTTACACCCGCTTTTCTTAAGTTCTAAACGTCTAAGTGCTAAATCCTAACCTATACCGTCAACCCCTGCGTAATCTTGTAGATCGGAGTGATAATGGAAAGCGCGACGAATCCCACGAGAAATCCCATAAACAAGAGGAGGAGCGGTTCAATGATCGTCGTGAGGTTGCCGACCGATTCGTTCACCTCGCCCTCATAAAACTCGGCAAGATACGCCAAGTTTTCTTCGAGGTTTCCCGTTTGCTCGCCAACTTGAATCATACCCACCATCATCGCGGGGAAACGCCCCGGAAATCCTTCGAGATAGCGCGTCATCGACTCCCCCCGCTTTACGCTATCTACCATCTTCAGTACAAGATCGCGATAGACCATGTTGTGAAACGTTCCCTGCGCTATGTTCAGCGCGTCGATGATCGTCATGCCACTCTTTAAGAGAACGCCGAGTGATCGGGTGAAATTGGTCATCGTGACGTTTACCGTTACCCCCGAGAGAACCGGAACGGCAAGGACGAATCGGTCAAAGAGAAAGTGAACGCGCGGAAGCGACAAGAGCACCCTCACGCCGATGATCGCAAGACCCACGCCCACGCCAAAAATGATGCCGTAGTTCCGGAGAAATGCGAGCGTCTTGATAAGAAAGATCGTCGTGATCGGCAGTTCAACCTTGAGCGATGCGAAGACCGGTAAGATCTTTGGAAAGATAAAGAAGGTGAGGAAGCCAGTAATGCCAAGCGTCGCAAAGAAAATAACGCCTGGATAGATCATCGCCGAACGAATTCGGCTGGCCATCTCTTTTTGTTTGCGAAGTTCTTGCGCAAGATACAGTAAGCTTTGTGATAAATTGCCGCTCGACTCACCGACCTTGACCATGTTCACGAAAAACTCCCCAAAAACATAGTCGTACCGCCCCATGGCCTGGGCGAGAAACTGACCATTGTTCACGCCGGCAATGATGTCGTCGATAATTGCCCCGAACGCTTTTGAGGCCGTCTGTTTTCGAATGAGCCGCAGCGCCTCAAGCACCGGCATACTGCTTTTGATCGTGACCGAAAGGTGGCGTGCGAAGTTAATCTTCTCCTGATTTGAAACGGGAGACCACAATCGGTGAAAGAACAATGCAATAGATCCTTTATTCATGAATAATGCGAAACACTTCTTCGATCGTCGTCGTTCCTTCCCACGCTTTCCGGACGCCGTCTTCGATCATCGTGATCATTCCGGCCCTCACCGCCGCCGCCTTGATCTGTCCGGCATCAGCGCGCGCGATGATGAGCGACCGAATCTCTTCAGTAATAGTCAACACCTCGTGAATACCGATACGGCTTCGGTAACCGATGCCATCGCAATCATTGCAACCCTTGCCTGCTGAATATACTTTATCATACTTTATTTTCTTTGAGATCTCACCCAGGTTCTTGAGGTCTTCGGCGCTCACCTCACGCTGAACACGGCAGGTTTTGCAGACGACCCGCACCAAGCGCTGTGCGATCGCGATATTCACCGTTGAAGCCACGAGAAACGGCGGAATTCCCATATCAATGAGGCGCGGAAGGTCGTCGAGGCATCGTTCGTGTGAATGGTGGAAAGCATCAGATGGCCCGTCAAAGCGGCGTTTACCGCAATGGTTGCTGTCTCGGCGTCGCGGATCTCGCCGACCATGACGACATTTGGGTCCTGTCGCAAAATGGAGCGCAGTCCCGTCGCAAACGTCAGTCCCGCTTGGACGTTTACCGGAATCTGGGTAACTCCTTCAAGTGAGTACTCGATCGGGTCCTCGATCGTAATAATGGATATGTCGCGCGTGTTGAGTTTCTTAAGGAGCGTGTAGAGCGTCGTCGTCTTCCCCGAACCCGTCGGACCGTTCGCCAAGATCATGCCATACGGTTTTTGAATCGCCTGGAACATCATCTCAAGCTGATCAGGCGTGAATCCAAGATCTTCAACGCCAAAGATCTGGCTCGCTTCGGCCAAAATACGCATCACACAATTTTCGCCGTAGTAGGTCGGCGCGATCGAGACGCGCACATCGATCTCTCCTTCGTCTTTAATTTTGACCCGAATGCGCCCGTCTTGGGGAATATGGTGAATATCGGTCTTCAGCCCCGAGAGCACCTTGATGCGAGTAATGACCTCTGGCTGAAGATCCTTAACGAGACCGAAGGCGTCATGCAAAATACCGTCGATCCGAAAGCGCGCGATCACCTTGTCGGAGGATGGTTCAATATGAATATCCGACGCACGTGCCCGATAGCCATACTCCACGAGGGAATCAACAAGATCAATGATCGACACCTCATTCGGCGTCCCGTTGAGTTGTTTTTCAATATCCGCTTTGACGGTTTTTAAGTCGCGCACACCATGTAGTATAACACAAGGACGTGACTGAGGACGCAGTCGTGAGAACGCAAAAAGCCAACTGTACTACTCGTGCTAAATTCTAATTCCTAATTTCTAATTCCTAAAATAATTGGACGATGTCATGTACCGTAATACCGATGATGAGCACGACGAGAACAATAAAACCAAGGCCATTGATCAGTCCTTCAACACGCACCGAAAGCGGCGAACCTTTAAGTTTTTCGATAAGAATGAAGAAAAATCTTCCTCCATCGAGAGCCGGAAAGGGCAGAATATTCAAAACCGCGAGATTGATGGATATGAGCGCAAGGAGTTGAAGCAGATAAACAAAACCAAGTCTGCCCGTCTCCTGCGCCACCGAAAAAATACCAATCGGACCGGCAACGCCCTCGGGAACTCGTGCGTGAAGCAAGAGGTTGTTGAGCAAATCTCCAAAGGAGACGATCGTGAGCCAAAAGAGAATTCCGGCCTGGAGCAGTCCATCAACAAACGCTTGGCCGAACGAGCGGCGCAGAACTCCGGACTCGCCCAAGAGAACGCCAATCGCGCCCTCGCCCGGTTTTGTTTCCCGGCGAGGCGTTACCGTAAGAACGGTGTCATTTCCATCTCGATGGATGACAATCGATGTCGGCTCTCCTCGATGGGCGTCAATATACGAAATGAACTCCTCGGAGGTTCTAAAATCTTTGAGAATATCCCCGGCCCGAAAACCGACGATCTCCGCCGGCGAAGCTGACTGGACGCCCGTTACAAAGAGATGCGTCGGCGTTCCGATCATAAAAACAGCCGACAAGATCCACCATCCAATAACAAAATTCATGAAAACGCCCGCCAAAATGATAATACTTCGTTTCCACGCTGGCTGAAACATAAAAACGCGACGTTGCTCTGCCTTCGATAGATGTGCAAAACGGCTCATATCGCCATGGATGCGATCGTTTTCGCCGGCGATCTTTACAAAACCGCCAAAGGGTAACCAGTTCAAACTATACTCAGTTTCACCCTGAGCTTGTCGAGGGATCCTCCCTTTTTTCAGTTTGGATTTCCATGAAAATATCCGCGGCGGAAAACCGAACCCAAACTCCTCGACATCAAGTCCGAACCACTTCGCCGCAACAAAATGCCCCGCCTCGTGAGCAAGGATCAAGAACGATAGACCGAAAAAGACGATAAATCCGGTGAGCACCCCACCACTCTACTCAATTTTCGAAGGATCGGCAAACCAATCGTGGCCCTTTTCGCCTACGGGAGTCCACCCAAAGATTTGAGGAAATAGAACGATGACTGCGAATAAAAATAAGAAAATCAACAGTGCTTTCATGTACGCCGGCAGTTCTGTAAAGACAGCGATGATCCGTGATATCACGGAGGTTCGACTCGCCGAACGACGCATCATCCAACGAATAAAGTAGCCAAAGAAAACATAAAATATCAGGACAAAAATGAAACCATACGCATTGGGAATAGTAAGAGACAAGAAATCAGCGCGTTCTGAAACAAAAGTATCTCCAGTGAAAAACTCGAGTATGGCGAACGGCCATAAAATAATCACGCTGTATAGGATTACTAAAAGTGAATACAAAATCATCATGGTGGTAACTAAAAACGTTGTTACTCCATCAATTCCTTGAGTTTCGCATTCAATGTGTCCTCCACTTTGCCATTCGCCGCATCCACCGCCTTTTGAAGCTGCTCTTTGCCCTTGAACGCCTGGTCTTCGGAAAGTGTTTTTGCATCTTGCGCTGCCTTCACCTTCTTCATCGCATCATCACGGTGATTTCGAATAGAAATACGCGCCGCCTCGGCTATTTTTTTCGCAAGTTTTGAAAATTCGGCTCGTCGTTCGTCCGTCAAGGACGGCAAGGTCACGCGAATCGTCGTGCCGTCATTCGAGACCGAAAACCCCGACTTTGCGTCCTCGATCGCCTTCGCGACGGTCGAGAGGATGCTTTTATCCCACACGCTGACTTCAATGGTTCGCGGCGGGGCGATAGAAATCGAACCAACCTCCTTAACGGTGAGTGTCTGGTCATAAGCAGAGACGGGGATGTTCTCAACAAGCTCGGGGTTTGGCCGGTTGCTCCGCACGCCCTGAATCTCTTCTTGAAAATGGTTCACGGCACCGGCTAGGGCCGATTGAAGTTCTTTGAGATAAGGGTCCATTCGTTTGCGTGATACTAATATACGAATTCGTACAAATGATACGAATCATACAAATATTTTCTGATTCGTATTATTGGTATCATTCGCATGTTATTCGTAGATTGGTATCTCATATGCACTCTATAGACTATAGATTGGCATCACAAATGCCGCGCAAGCGCCGTTAACTGCAATCGCGGATTCAGATTAAATGAATTTTCCTGTCGCCGCAACTCGAGCACACGATGGTAGAGCGCAGGACGCTGCCGCGCCGCTCCGGTATTTGGAAAAAGCGTAACAACAAGTGCGTCGAGAAATTCACCGAAAACAAACGATTCATCGTCCACCAGTTCTTTCAAAAACTCCTTTCGCATGGAATCGTTTGTCTCGATAAACCGCCGTCCGGTTTCGAATAATCGCTTCAAACGTTCGTCGTAGATCATGCCCCAGGCAAGCCCCGGCGCACCGTGCCCGGAGCGCGCCGCGCCTTGAGCTACCTTCGCCGACACGTTAAACGCGGTCCGGAGCCACGAAACGATATCGCTCTCGCGAACCGAACCAAAATGTATCTTCTGCAGTCGTGACTGAAGTGTCGGCAAGAGCCGCTCGGGATCGTCAATGACAAGAATAATAAGCGCACGAAGCGAGGGCTCTTCGGCAATTTTGAGGAGTGCGTTTTCTGCCTCTGTTGTCAAAAACTCCGCTCCATCAATTACAACGGTCCGTAACGGACTTCGATTTGGCGCCCGAAGTAAAAAATCTCTCACCATCCGCACATCATCTATACCAATTGTGGTGGGACCCGCGCCGCGTTCGACATGAAGCAGATCTCCCAAGGGCGGGCGATGCGCTCCATTCCAATCAAACACGCCGGTTTCTAAGAAATTGGCAAACGAGAGCGCGAACGTTGCCTTCCCCACGCGCCGCGGTCCGAAAAAAATATACCCGTGCGCGAGGCGACCATGGTCTACGAGTTTCTTAAAATCTCGGACGAGCTGTTCGTGGCCAATAAACATAGATCAAAATGTAAATATCAAAAATCAAAATTACAATGTAAAGTTATAAAATTTTTTCACTTTACACTGTCATTTTACACTTTGATCTTTAATTTTTAAACTATCGCTTGTTCAGTAGTGTCTGCTTATATGTATCCAAATGGTCCAAAATGAGGCCTGTCCCCTTCGCGACACAGAACAAAGGGTCCTCGGCTAAATAGGCCGCGACGCCCAAAAAGCGCTCGAAGAACTCGGGTAAGTGATGAATTTGTGCTGACCCGCCCGAAAGAATAATCCCCTTTCCCATGATGTCTGCCACAAGCTCCGGCGGGGTGGTATTAAAAACGTTTTGCACTGAACTCGCGATCTCGATAAGGTAGGCATTCAAGGCCTCGGCGATCTCGTTTGAGGTTAACTCTACATCTTTGGGCAAACCGTTCACCAAGTTCCGCCCGCGGATCTGAAACTCCATCTTGTCTTTTGCCGGCAACGCCGAACCGATCTCGATTTTCACCTGCTCGGCCGTTTGCTCGCCGATCGCCAGCGCATATTTCTTCTTCACATAATCAGCAATGGCTTGGTCAAACTTGTTGCCCGCCACGCGCAAACTAGACCACGAAACGATGGTGCCGAGCGCAATGACGGCAACCTCGGATGTTCCGCCTCCCATGTTCACGATCATGTGTCCCGAGCGAGCATTGATCGGAATACCGGCACCAAGCGCGGCCAAAACTGGTTCGCGGACGATGAACACATTCTTTGCACCGGCCTCGACCGCAGCATTCATCACCGCGCGCCGCTCGGTCTGCGTAATACCAGCCGGCACCGAAATGATGACTTCTGGTTTGAAGATATTGAAACGCCCCACCGCCTTCCCGATGAAGTACGCAAGGAGTGCTTTTGTGATGTAGTAGTCCGCGATAACCCCGTCTTTGAGGGGTCGGTATGGAACGATATCTTCGGCGGTCCGGCCGATCATCTCCTTGGCCTCGATCCCGACCGCCATCACCGTGTTTCCCGGCTTACGGAGCGCGACAATCGTCGGCTCATTGATAATGAACCCCCGCCCGGGAGCAAAAACCACCGTATTTGCAGTGCCGAGATCGATGCCGATTTTACGAGTGAACATTAAAGAGTAATCCCGCCCGCCCGCCGAAGCTTGAGCGAAGGAGGGAATATACGAATGTTGATTAAATATGCGAATCCGGGACTCCCCCATTTAAGAGCAAAACCGACTTCGGTGCAAGTAAAAATACGAACGGCCTCCTTCCGACTTCATCGGAGGGAGGCCGCGCAGCTTTGTGGCCCCACGCATCACCGCGCTCGTCGAGCGAAAAGAGGGGTATGGGGCGCGAATCCCCAGTGGGTCATATTCCGCAATTTGTCCTCCGCTCGATTGGCGCGGTCGACTGCTATTCCAAGCAATCCTCGAAGAAAGAGAACTTCCGCCCGCAAGCGTCCCAGCTCTTCGTTGCGCCTCGCGTAAGGCCCCTTCTTCTTTTTGCTTCGGACCATAGAAACCTTTCTCGAGCAGCTAGTGCTCGGACTGCGAAACAGAATACACTATTCTATATTTTTTGTCAATCAAGATTGGTTGTAGAAATTATTTTGAATTTTGGGCTTTGGGTTTGATTTGACATTTGGATTTTGAAATTTGAACTTCTGTTACGCGCTATGCAAAATCTTGATCTTCGCTCCCAGTTTATTTAACCGGTTCACCAAATTTTCATATCCTCGGTTGATCGAGTAAACGTTCCGCAAAATCGACGTGCCGCGGGCGGCGAGCATCGCGATCATAATGATGACCGCCGGACGAAGCGCAGGTGGGCAGATGATCTCCGCAGGCCGGAACTCCGTCGGTCCTTCGATGTAGACCCGGTGCGGATCGGCAAGAATGATGTTCGCACCAAGTTTCGCGAGCTCCATATAGTAGATCGCG
>CAZWBU010000020.1:0-638 GCA_964632585.1 uncultured Candidatus Saccharibacteria bacterium
AAGAATGAGCGCATCTCGGCGCTCTTGTCGCAGGCGGGCGTGAAGCACGAGATGTTGAATGCGAAGAATAACGAACGCGAAGGCGCGATTATCGCTCAAACGGGCCGGATGAAGGGCGTAACAGTCGCGACGAACATGGCCGGGCGGGGCGTGGACATAATCCTCGGCGGCAATCCACCGAGTACGGAAGAGGCGCGGAAAGTGATAGAACTCGGCGGTCTCCATGTCGTTGGCACCGAGCGGCACGACGCCCGGCGCATCGACAATCAGCTTCGTGGCCGTGCGGGGCGACAGGGCGACCCGGGCTCGTCGCAGTTCTTTTTGTCGCTTGAGGATGACCTCGTGCGTATCTTCGGGGGCGACCGCATCAAAGGTATGATGGATCGTTTTGACATGCCGGACGACATACCGATTGACGTGGGGTTTGTGTCAAAAGCCGTGGCGCAGGCGCAATCCAAGGTGGAGGGCGCGAACTTCGATATGCGCAAACACTTGCTCGAGTACGACGATGTGTTGAATAAACAGCGCAGTGCGGTCTATAAACGGCGGCAAGAGATTTTGACGGCGCTGAATAAAGAGGAGCTCCAGAAGCTCATCACCGGCGCGGCCATCGGTCACTTTGAGGCGGCAGCCGGTTT
>CAZWBU010000020.1:648-12048 GCA_964632585.1 uncultured Candidatus Saccharibacteria bacterium
GCACCTCGAAGCCGGCGGCCGAGTACTGGAATTGTTTCCGGCCGAGGAGCTCGCGAAACAGTTTGCGGAGGCGGGGATTACAACGAAAAATGACGTGTTGCCCGATCATCCGACCGAAGATGACTTCCGAACATTACTCGAGAAGCGGAGTGCGGATGCGGCGAATGATCCGGTTTCCTCGAATCGGCTCTTGAGCATCCTCGATATGCTCTGGATGACGCACCTCGAAAATCTCGAGGCGCTTTCGGAGTCCGTGGGTCTTCGCGCCTACGGACAGCACGATCCGCTTGTTGAATATCGAGGCGAAGCGCACCGGCTCTACAGGGATTTTTGGGTGAACTATAACGGATGGATATTTACCAACCTTTTCAGGTTGGTAAGTTCAAATGTCAAAGTTCAAAGCTCAAATGGAGCACTTCGATCCACGCCGCAACAAAACCCCAGTGGCAAGTCCCTAGTGGCTAGTGGTTCCAAAGTCGGCTTGCCCGCCATAGCTCCGCAAGGAGCGAAGGTGGGCCGCAACGATCCCTGTCCATGTGGAGCAAAGAATCCGGATGGGTCGCCGAAGAAGTACAAAAATTGCCATGGCAAATAAAAAAATCGCCAGGTTGGCAGTGGATCGCGAAGCGTCCACCGTTCCCGGCGAGCCGTGAGGACGGGTTCTAACCGCCTCTGCGCGACACATACAGTAGCGAGTTAAAACTAATTTGTCAAATTCCAAAGATGGCTTATTACAATAAGATTGGATTATTGGTGTTGAGCGCAGACCAAACAAAGTTTTTAGTCTGTGAGCCGGGCGAACAATATACAGAAAAAGCAGTTACACAATACTTGATACCCGGTGGGAAATTAGAAGAAAAGTCAGATGTCGAATGTCTCAAAGCTGAAATCAAAGAGGAGTTGGGTTGCGGTGTTGATGAAGGTAGCCTCAAGTTGATTGGAGAGTACACGGATGCGGCCGCAACGACTGGGCGGGATGTCATGATACGATTGTATAGAGGAAAATTGATTGGCATACCACGGCCATCAGCGGAAATCGGAGCGCTGCATTGGATAGGGAGAGAGGATGCAATGAATCCAAATGTGTCGCCCATTATACGGAATAAAGTAATTCCAGATTTGATTGGTAGAAAAATCCTTAGGTAATCCGTGAAACTCATATCTCTAAACCTCTGGGGCGGGAAGCTCTATGAACCGCTCATTAAGTTTATCAAAAAACAATCGGCCGACACCGACATTTTTTGTTTTCAGGAAGTGTTTGATATAGACCTCGACCCGCCGCCGGTTTTGGAAAGTGGCGGGCGTGCAGATCTTTATGGTCGCATCAGCGCGACACTTCCAGGTTTTCGGGGTTATTTTGCTCTGACGAAGGAAGGAGCCGACTTCCAAGAGACCATTCACTTCCCGCTTCGGATTGGACTTGCCATGTTTGTTCGCCATGGTATTAGGGTTCGGGATACGGGAAGCATGTTTGTGGTGGCCGACGGTGCGGAGGGTGCAAGCGCTACCTATCCCCACGCAGTGCCTCGAAATTTGCAGTACATTACGATCATTTCATCGCATTATAGACCGCTTACCATCGTTAACTTCCACGGGCTTCTCGACGACGGCCAGAAGCGGGATACCGTTCTCCGGCTGGATCAGTTTCGAGGCGTGAAGCGGTTTTTAGACAATGTTCATCACGCGAAAATGCTTTGCGGTGACTTCAATGTTTACCCCGATACACAAAGCATTCGTATGTTCGAAGAGGATGGGCTGCGGAACCTTATCAAAGAGTTCGATGTCGAGACGACGCGCAACGATAATTACAAAGACATGGAAAAGTTTAAAGATTACATCAGCGACTACGCGTTCGTCTCTCCGGACATTAAGGTGAAAAACTTCGAAGTTTTGCCCGACGAGGTGTCGGACCACTTGGCGCTTGAGCTCGAGTTTGAGTACGGAAAATAAGGAAATAATCGGGCTTGACTTTTGCTGTGGATTTGCTATAATTGCAGCCGGTAATCATGACCGGGCTATTCCGGTTTTGAGTTCAAAGGAGAAAAGAGTTGAAAAACATAGAAGTGAGGAAAGCGCGGTTGGTGGCCACTGTGATGATCAGCACGCTCTTGTTTGTGCTCGGCTGGGCGTTGCACGACTTTTCAGCCCAGAAGGCCAAGAAGACAGGAATCGTGGAAGCCGCGAATCCGCCGGCGATCGTGACGTGCCCGGCCGACATCGTGCTCGACTGCACGTTGACCGTCGTCGTGCCTGAGAAGAACGAGAAGGACGGCACATGTCCGGTCGGCAACTACGACACCATGCTCAGTGGTGAATACACGGGGGCGAGGCTCTACGTGTACTTCTCCTGTGACCCGCTTACGTTTACGGCTCATCACGGTTGGTCCTATGGTCCGAACGACCTTTCGCTCGCCGACGGCCGGCCAGTGGAGCTTTCCGAGGTGAAGCACGTGCGGGCGATTCCGCCGGGCTTCATCGGGCAGAACATCCACATTGGGCCGTTCGATGTCATCGACGATTCGCCGCGTCGGTGACGAACAAGGGGCCATGCGCTACGGCGCATGCGCCCCTCGAACATTTTTATGCGGACAGTTTTTCTTTTGTGTTATTCTCATGTTCTTGAGAACATGAGAATAACACAGGTGGACTTTACCTTTTTCACGAATCTGCTATACTCAAGCTAAAGATTTTTTCAGTCATTTCAGAGTCGAAAGGTCGTATAGATTAGAACATCATGCAAGACGGAGCTGATAAGGAATTTCTGGTGTTTTTGGTAAAGAATCTGGTTGATCATCCGGACGATGTAACGGTGGATCGCAAGGTGGACGAGATGGGCGTTCTGCTCTCGCTCAAGGTGAATGCGCTCGATATGGGACAGGTCGTCGGTCGGCAGGGCGCGACAGCAAAGGCCATCCGCTCGCTCCTTCGGATCGTCGGCGTCAAGAATAACGCCCGCGTGAACCTGAAGATTGAGGAGCCCGAGGGTTCGACTCATGTGCGGCGGCCGTTCGACGCGGCTCACGACAGGCCACCGATGGACCGACCAATGGGCGGCGAGGGCCACAGCGGCGGAGACAGCGAGTTTTAGAGGTATAGGATTTTTTCTTTTCTCAACCCGACTCGCTCGCTCCGGCGGCGAGCGCGTCTTGTCCTCGATGCTTCACGCCTCGCTTTTTGCAAGGCGACCAAGCTGAAGTATCTGCGGGGTTTCGAAAAGGAAAAATTCCCCCACCTCTTTATTTGCTAGTAGAAAAAAGACTTCAAAGTATGTTGAGCTACACCGATCTTAAAAAGGGCGTGATGTTCCTCTATGAGGGCCAGCCGTATGAAGTCATCGAGATGGCTTTTTTACGCATGCAGCAGCGGAAGGCCGTGGTGCAGACGAAGATCCGCAATTTGATTACGGGCAAGATTTTAGACCGCAACTGGCAGGCATCCGATGAGTTTGAGGAAACGGAGGTAACGCACATGTCTGCCGTATTTTTATATGTGAACCGCGGAGAATATTGGTTTAACGAAAAAGGAAATCCGAAGAACCGGTTTCAGTTGAGCGCGGAAGTTTTGGGCGATCAGGCCAAGTTTTTGAAGCCGCAAACAGAAGTTATTGCTTTTGTGTTTAATGAAAAAGTGGTTAAAGTTCAGATGCCTATCAAGATGGATTTCAAGGTGCTCGAGGCGCCGCCGTCGGTTAAGGGTAATACTGCGCAAGGCGGATCGAAGGCGGTGACGATCGAAGGAGGCGCGGTGGTAAACGTGCCGCTCTTCATCAATCAAGACGATGTGATTCGGATTAATACGGAAACGGGGGAGTACGTGGAACGGCTTGAAAAGAAGTGAGGCCATTCATCGCTTCTGATGTTTCTTTCGGAACCGCGGTCAAATTTCTCCTGCCTCCGGCCCTCGGGCCTGAGGGCCGGAGGACGGAAGTTTGCCGCTGCCGCTCGCCCCGCCAACTTTCGCTTTGCTCAAGACCGAGCTTGGCGGGGTTCCGTGAGCTTCCTCAAGAGACATCAGAAGCATTTTTTCTTCAGAACGGCACATAATGAGGAGAAAGAAGGAACAAGGCGACTCCGATAAACCTCGGGGCTTTTATGGTCCCTTAACCAGTTATCTAGTCATGACTAGATAACTGGTTAAGTTAGCATGAATGAGTTTGACGAGAGTTCTTGAACATGCTATACTCCCGAAGTTCGTCGTTGGTGACCCTGAAGCGTCACTGGACGTGTCCCGCCGTTCCCTCTCGCCCCGGCACTCAACAGCGAAAGGAGGCACTCTCTCATGCAAGTGAGCGAGGGTCCACCTCTGTAGGAAGACGTGCTACCTGTGCCGATTTAAGAAAGACGTTTGGCTGAGATGCCCGGCGCAGGCGCCAACAACTAACCGCACCTTCGTAACGAACGAAGTCCCACCCTAGACAGCGTGGGACGGCCGAGTTCCGCTTTCGGGCGGACTGGCAGACCATTGGGCCCGCGGTCCTCGAGAATGTCGCCTAGCGACGCTACTACTCGAGGACCCGGGCCCGTTCCATTTTTAAGATGGCTAAAGGACTTGACCTCGCACCTTTGAAACGTCGTATTTGGCGCAGTCTCAGTCTTCCAAAGGTGCGGGGTTGACCTCCTATCAAATATCACTTACTCTATAGCCGTTTCGTAGCGGCCTCTCGTTTCATTGATAGCTCCTGCTTGCGCCCATGTCATCTCCAGACATGGGCGTTCAACGATTATTCTGCTTTCGGGTGGAGTAGTTTCCCTGCGTTGAACGCCCTTGTTTGGAGATTTTTTCGCCCACGCACCAGAAAGCCATGAGTATGAACTCGAGGATGAATGGCTTTCGGTGCGGGGTTCCGCTCCAGGAACCCCGCGTGCGGAGAGGCCACGGCTGTACAGCCGTGGAACTTCACTTTTTTGTTATCATATATCCTTAACTATACCCCTTGACGAGGAGTACGAGCGCGCTACCCTAAATCCATGTCCGAGAAACCAACTAAGGAAGACGAAATCCTCGATACGCTCAACGGCCTTGTTGGGGCCGTTGGCTCCCGTTTCGACAAGGTTGATGCCGGATTTGAAAAAGTTGACGTGAGATTTGATAAGATCGATGAAAAACTCGCTGATCATGACATGGAATTAAGCGAGATCCGTCAGCAGCTTGATCGTATTGAAAACTCGATTCTTGCAGAGCATGCCCGGCGAATCGAGGCTCTCGAGCGAAAGGTGGGCCTCACGGCTTAGGGCTCATCTCATTTATTTTTCCTCCGCCGTCGTTCAAACGGCGCGGTTTTTTTATGCATTCGTCAATTCCGATACCCCTTTCCTTGTTCTATGGTTCAGAATAGCATACTGTGTAAACGAAAATGGTACGCAAGAAAAAAACAGTGTTCGTCGGAATGTCGGGAGGTGTTGACTCTTCCGTCGCGGCGTTGTTGTTGCGTGACCAGGGCTACGATGTCGTCGGCGTTTTTATGCGGTGTTATAACCTCGATGGCTGTGCCGAGCGTGACGCGGAAGACGCGCGGCGTGTGGCAGGGCATTTGGGCATTCCGTTTTACGTTTGGGATTTTGAGGAGGAGTACAAGCGGCGCGTCGTGGAATATATGGTTGAGGGCTACCGCCGCGGGGAGACACCGAATCCGGACGTGGAGTGTAATCGTGAGATCAAGTTCGGATTGTTTTTTGACCGCGCGCGGGCGCTGGGGGCGGATTATGTGGCGACGGGACACTATGTGCGGCTTCGCCGCCACAATGCAAATCTACGAATGACGACGAATACTACAAATATCAGACCCATTCGTAATATTCGTCAAAAATTCGTATCATTCGGATTATATACTGCTCGGGACGCGCAGAAGGATCAATCTTATTTCTTGTGGACGCTTGGGCAGGAGCAGCTGGCACGCTGTTTATTTCCGGTTGGCGAGTATCTAAAGCCCGAGGTGCGGCGGATTGCTCGGCGCGCGGGCTTGCCGACCGCGGATAAAAAGGACTCGCAGGGCATCTGCTTTCTGGGAAAAGTTTCCGTTGCGGATTTTTTGAAGACATATATTCCAGCGCGCCGAGGCGAGATTGTTACGATTGAAGGACATCCAATCGGTGTGCACCAAGGAGCGCATTTCTACACCATCGGCCAGAGGCATATCGGGTTGGGCAACAGGTTGCCCACCGTCGCTAAAGCTTTGGCGGGTAAACAGGTGGCAGGTGACAGGAAGGATTTCAAGCCGTTCTATGTAGCGGAGAAGAATGTGCGTACGAATACGCTCACGGTCGCCGAAGGTTCTGATCATCCAACGCTCTTCAAAAAGGAAATCACACTCCGCGACGTCCATTTCACACATCCATTGCGCATTGCGAATGTCGGATTACGAATTTACGCGCGGGTTCGTTACCGCCAGAAATTGTCCCTAGCGATGCTCACCCAAATTCGCAATTCGAAATCCGCAATTGGTCAATATCGTATTGTCTTCGACCATCCTCAAAAATTCGTCGCGCCGGGGCAGTCGGCGGTGTTTTACTTGTCCGCCAACTTGTCCGCCAAAGGTTTACCGAAGGCGGGAGCTTTAGCAAAGGCAGGTGCGAGCCCAATGGAAATGTTGGGCGGAGGAATCATCATTGCTTGATACTTCCTCGTTATATGTCTGATTTTTAGACCGGTTGAAGCAGTGTCCCAGAGCACTGGTATGCTATAGCATACCAGTGCGGAGGGGCGGCCTTCCGCGGTAGAGAGGTAGAGAAATGAAATGCTCGTCGGGGGGGTGATTGCTGGGTAAAAATGCGAAACCCTCGTGGAGGTTAGTCCACGAGGGCGATTATAGGCCGGGATCGGGGTGAGGCGCAGCAAGCCGGGCAGGGAACTCGGCGGAAAGGATTAACGCCCGCTCAACCTGTCGCGTCTGATGTTCCAAGGATGTGAAGTGATTTCCTAAGGGTGGTGACGGCCAAGGGCACGATTGGCGAAAGGAGGGCCACCCTCATGGTATCGATGTTTGGGTTCTCGCACGCGGCGCCCGTTCTCTGGTGCAGACAAAGCTCAAACCACACCTCACCCACGATCCCGAATTGGAGTATAGCTAGGGTCACTATAGTCGAGTTGGGATAGCTTGTCAAGGTGCCGTTTTTATGGCACAGTAGTCGGCAGCATTTCGTTTGGTGCTAGAAAGAGGGGGCTCGTGCAACGAAGGGGGATGGACAGCGGTCATTTGAAAGTGGGGTGCGATCCCAAAGAGCGGGAGCGTTTCTACGAGCAGTGGGTCGACCGTCGACTTCGGGAGATTCTCAGTCAGGATCTCCTTGTCCAAGCCGATGTGCCGCCTGCACTCGATAAAGAGGGGTTACGTACATACCTCGGTCACATAACCGAAACCATCGGCCGCGCAAGGGGGACGCCCGACCGTTTTCGCCGAATGGTGATCTTGGACACCGCGACAGGGGACGGGCCAGGGCTCCGGTTGGGCGACCTCGCGACCATAATCGCCGCAGTCGAACGATCTCGAGCGCTCGGCAAGCGTTGGATCTCCTACCCATACCGCTTCACGGACTATCGCGACGTGGATCGGTGGGGGTTCGTGATCGAGCCGGTTCCCGGGTACTTCCACTAGCCGGGCGGTCGGTTCTTTAGGTGGGGGTTTGTCTGCTTTGCTGCGGACAAGCCCCTCGTTCTTTTTATGCTACAATTTTTGAACAATAGATTCGACACTTCGATTTTATACTCAGTGCAAGTAAGCTCACTATATTAAATGGTTATCGTTTTTACCGGGAAATGGCCCCGCCTTCGCTAAAGCTATGGCGGGCAAGAAAGGGCAAGACCTATGATTATAGTTTTCACAGGAAATGGTAAGGGGAAAACCACGGCGTCGCTCGGGCAGATGGTGCGTGTTGCGGGACGAGGAAAGAAGGCGCTGATGATCCAGTTTATTAAAGGACCGTGGAGGAGCGGCGAAGATGAGTTCGCGGATAAATTCTCCGCCCTAGGCGGATCCGCCTCCGGCGGACAAATACTCAATGACAAATTTCAAATACGGAAAATGGGGAAGGGGTTTGTGGGGATTTTGGGAGACAAACTGCCGCGCGAGGAACACGCAAAGGCCGCGCATGAAGCACTGGAATTGTTTAAACAAGAGGCGAGTAAAAAAGAGTGGGGGCTCATCGTTTTGGACGAAGTAAATGTCGCCGTTTCGCTTGGGCTTGTCACGGTGCAGGAAGTTTTGGATGCGATCAAGGATTATCCGGAGGAGCGGCTATTAATTCTCTCCGGTCGCGGTGCGCCGCAGGAGTTCATCGATCGCGCCGATCTGGCGACCGAGATGCGTGAGCTGAAACACCCGTTTAACGACGGGAAGCTGGCAAAATTAGGGATAGAGTTTTAGTGTTACGACACATGGAGAAGCATTGGGCCTTCCGGCAATTGTGCAGTGTTTTCCTCCTTTCCTTGTATGTTAACATATGTTAACATACAGAATATGAGGAAAGAATTTTATTCAACGAAAGAAGTCGCACAGATTTTAAATCTGAGTCGAGTTTCCATTTTTCAGCGTATTAAAAAAGGGAAAATTAAGGCCAGTAAGGTCGGAAGAAACTTCATTGTCTCGCAGGAAAGCGTGCTTGAAGCTCTTGGTAAGAAAATAGGTACGGAGAAAAAAGAGCAGATTGAACGCGCCGTAGACAGGGCCATGAAAGATTATGGCGATGTATTCAAGAGGCTGTCTAAAGAATGAGGCCGAAGCCAGTTAGTATCGCGGAGGTTGAGTATGTTGCGTTTAGTTTGGCAGAAAAGTTTATGACTTGGGACGAGCCGATCCCTGAATTTGGATCGCGTTTCCCGGGCGTTCTTGAAAGTTGTCTGGGGCAACCTTTTATGGGTTTTGGCGGGAAGGACTTATACAGGGGTTTAATAGGGAAGGGAAGTAGGTTGTTTTATTTGCTAATAAAAAATCACCCATTTCTGAATGGCAATAAACGTATAGCCGTTATGAGCTTGCTTTATTTCCTCTACAAGAATGGAAAGTGGCTTGATGTAGATAAGGAGGGTCTGTACAAATTTGCAAAAGGAATTGCTAAAACCAAAGCAAAGGAAAGTCAAAGATCGATTGAAAATATCCGCGATTTCTTGACCGCGCATATAATTGATTACCGTTAACCCATAGTTCAAACCCCTGCTTGAAGCTAGCGAAGTTAGGGATTGAGTTTTAGGAGTATTCCCGAACCTCGCACCAGAACAAGTTCGGTGCGGGGCAGGTATACGAATTGGTCGAATTACGAATAGGCGCCGTGGGTGTAACCTTTACATTTCTCTCTAGATTTCCTATACTATTCCTCGTGCTTGCAGGGTTGGATTTTCAGCGGGTTTAGCTCGCCGAAGCTCCAGCGAAGGCGGCCGTTTTTATTTCATATGGCAGAAGAACCAGCGGTAGCTATTAAACCGGAGGATCTGTATCCCGATGAGGGCTTCAAAGAGATGGTTGAAGCGGGGGTGTTTTATGGTCGGAAAAAGAGCCGTACAAACCCCAAGATGCGGCCGTATATCCTCACGAACCGCAACGGCATCGAGATCGTGAACCTTGCGAAGACCGTTGAGGTGCTCGACGAGGCGTGCGCGTTTCTGCGCGACCAGGCGCGGAATGGCAAGTTGATCTTTTTCGTGGCGACCCAGCCGGCGGCCGAAAGCGTTGCCAAACTTGCAAACGACTATTCATATCCGCTCGTTACGCGGCGCTGGCTCGGCGGCACGCTTACGAACTTCAAGATCATTTCGAAGCGGATCGAGTACTTCAAAACGCTTCGGGCGAACCTCGGCACGAGCGCGTTTGAAAAGTACACGAAGAAAGAGCGCTTGATGTTCGAGAAGGAGCTCGCGCGGCTCACCGAACTGATGGGAGGGCTGGAACATCTTATAGATCGGCCGGCGGTGTTAGTCGTTGTGGATCCCAATCTCCACACAACGGCGATGAATGAGGCGCGGCTTTTGAAGATTCCCGTCATCGCGTTCATGAATACCGACAGCGACCCTGACCTTGCGCAGTTTCCCGTGGTGGGCAACAACAAGGCCCGCATGAGTATTACGTGGTTTATCGAAAAGTTGCGCGCCGCGATCGCAGAAGGCAAGGCGATGGGATCCGCCTCCGCTGAAGCTTCCTCCTCCGTTAAAACTTCGGAGGACAAGACGGCGGACAAGTCCGAGAAGGCAGCAGAGAATAGTGAGCAGGCAAAAGGGTTAGAAAAGGCAGCAGAGAATAGGCAATAGCGAAAGGGCAACAGGCAATTAGAGAATAGCGAAAAAATCATAGGAACTTTTCCGATATCGCGAAGCTTGATATACTAGAGCTTGTCTCGAAATAACCCGGTTTTACTGTTTTTATTATATGGTTGCGGATAAGAATAATGTTCAAAAGTTGCGCGAAATGACGGGCGCGGGTGTCATGGAGTGCAAAAAGGCGCTTGAAGATGCTGAGGGCAACTTTGAGAGCGCAGTAAAGCTCATCCGCGAGCGGGGGCTTGCGAAAGTAGAAAAGCGCATTGGGCGCGAAACGGGTGCAGGGATGATCAAGGCGTACGTGCATAGCGACCGCATCGGCGTGCTCGTCGAACTGCGCGCGGAGACGGACTTTGTCGTCCGCTCAGAACCATTCCGTGAGCTCGCCCAGGAAATTGCCATGCAGATTTCGGCGATGGCGCCCGAGACGGTTGAAGATCTTTTGAAACAGTCCTATATCCGTGACGACTCAAAGACCGTCGAGCAGTTGATCGGCGAGGTCATCGCGAAGGTAGGGGAGAATATTAGGGTGAGTAGATTTTCCCGTCTTGAAGTTTGAGAAAACGTAATACCAATATACTAATGCGTGCGAATGATACGAATCATACAAATTCAAGAATCACATTCGTATTATTTGTATCATTAGTATTATTCGTATATTAGTATCATCTCATTCGTATATGTTGCAGTTTATTTTAACCAACATTCTGTTTCTCTCCATTGGTACGTTGCTTTATCTTGTGGCGCGGACTTTGCCGCGGCTAACGGACTCGAATGGCTCTTCGCCCGACCGGCAGACGATCTTCGAGCGCATCGTGATGTCGGATATTCCACACAAGATAGATACGGCGCTCAATAACGTTATTGGTAAGACGTTTCGCAAACTCAAAATCGCTTTGATGCGCTTCGACAACTATTTGACCAGTCGGCTTAAAAAGTTCAATATGGAAAACGGGAACGGCAAGAACGGGGATCACAACGAGTTTATCAAAGAACTGAACGGTCCGATTGAGAAGGCGGTGGAGAGGGAGGATAACGTGAACGGGAAGAAGTAGAGCTCGCTCACTACAAGACCTTTGAGAACCGGCGTTCGGTTTGCTCCAGTCCCCGACCCTATGAGTCGGAGACCCAGAGGGCGGCGAACCGCCGCCTGCTTCT
>CAZWBU010000021.1:0-11717 GCA_964632585.1 uncultured Candidatus Saccharibacteria bacterium
GCTTATAGCCCCGAACGAACCTCTCCGAGGTCATACGGGGTAAACTTTTAGCTTTTAGGGGTTCTGAACGAACGGGAAGAGGTATGCAGAAATCATTGCCGAGGGTTTGGAGCAGAATAGTTATCGCGCTCTTTAAATTCTTTGGTTTTTCGAGATAGAAAATCTTTTGATTCGGATGTTTTTTCTGGATAGACCGTACGAGTTCCTGGGCGTTATATTTTGGGTGTTCTTTGTCGCGTCCGGCTACGCGGTAGGTTGGAGTAAGCAGCGTAACATCAGCTCCGCCGAACGCGTCTTGGAACTCTCGCCACAAGCGTTTGAGTCGTTCAACCTGGTGGGGTTGAAAAACGCAGACAATAGGGGAGTGGGGGTATTTTTCGCGGAAGGCCTTGAGCGTTGCCTTGATTTCGGTCGGGTGGTGAGCGTAGTCGTCGTAGACGAGAGCTTTTAGCTTATAGCCCCGAACGAACCTCTCCGAGGTCATACGGGGTAAACTTTTAGCTTTGAGCTTGAAGGCGCCGCGGTATTCCATACGCCGCCAGGACCCTTTATAGTGAGCGATTGTTTTGAGGGCAATGTTTTCCGGAATCTTCAGAACATGAGCAAGTTTCAAAACGGCGAGTGCATTTAATAGATTGAAATCGCCGGGGATTTTAATAACGCGCCGACTTTTCTTCGCATCAGGGTCACGGAGCGAATACCAGATAACATTCAGCGATTTGCCCTTGGCGATATGCGATATGCGCGCATCCAATATGCGCAGGTTCCGGTCATCACGGTTCAGAATCAACGTTCCGCCTTCGCGCGTTCGCTCGATAAATTTCAAAAAATTATTTTTCACTCCCGCAAGCGAGCCGTAGGTATCCAAGTGTTCGGCGTCGATGTTTGTGATGATCGTGAAGAGGGGAGTGTAGTTCAAAAATGCTTTGCCATATTCATCTGCTTCAAGAACAAGCCAATCTCCCTCGCCTTTGCGAAAATTATTTTTACCAAACTCGTTCATAAGCGTTCCAACGATAACCGTTGGGTCGAATTTTGCCGCGGTAAGAACAAGTGCGGTGAGCGCAGTCACCGTTGATTTGCCATGCGCGCCGGCGATCGCGATCGCTCGGTAATCCTTGGTCAACCGTCCCACCATTTCCGGATAGGTAAGTACCGGAATCCCGCGGCGTCTCGCCTCATGATATTCAGGGTTTTCGGGCTTTATCGCCTGTGTTCGGATGACCAAATCGGCCATGCGTGGAATATGAGCCGCTTTTTGGCCAATTTTGACCCTTATACCGTGTTTTTGGGCATTATCGGAGATGATGCTCCGCGTGAGATCCGAGCCCGTTACAGACCATTTTTGCGCAACAAACCACTGGGCCAGCGCGCTCATACCAATGCCGCCGATACCGATGAAGTGTACTTTCATGAGAGCTTTAAAACTTAGGATTTAGGACTTAGTAGGGGAGAAGTAGAGGTTAAAAGCCTCTATTTTCGGATATATCTCCTGTCGGACAATATACCTTTTACGCCACTTATATATGTCGACAAATAATAGATTCGCATTATTTTGCCAATATTTGCATTATTAGCGATTACTCCTAGAGATAGTCCTCCGGCGCGATCACGACGCCAATCGGTACTCGGCCCGCCGCCGGTGGAACCGCCTTCATCTGAATGCTTGCCGACCAGTACACACCGAAGTGCAGATGTGGTCCGGTTGCATAGCCCGTCGAACCGATGTAGCCGATCACCTCGCCGGCTTTGACGATCTGTCCGACCGAGGCATATTGTTTCGAAAGATGCGCATAGAGCGTCGAGAGATTGTTGTTATGTTTGACGATAATATATTTGCCGTATTGATATTTGCTCCAGGCGCTTCGGTCATTATTGTCGACTGCGATTATGACGCCGTCGGCTGCCGCAAAGACGGGCGTGCCGATCGGCGCCCCGATGTCGAGTCCGTTATGCGGCCTCCCGCGGTAAAGATTCGATCGTTCGCCAAAGTGTTGGGTAATGCGCCCTTTGCCGCCGGACGCGACCATTTGGACGGGCCATGCGAATACTCCCGGACGCTTTGTCGGAAGCAAACTCTCATCGAACGATGCGCGGAGTTGTTCTTCGAACACCGATATTTCGTCCGAGATCTTGTCTTGTTGGGACTTAAGATCCTCGAATTGCTTCTGATAGACGGTTTCTTTGTTCTTGGTCTGGTCAAGGAGCACCTTTCGCTCCCCTTGTTGGTCCTGAACAAGTATCTTGCGGGTTTTCAAGTTTTTTTGATGCAGTTCAATGTCGCTCTGCTTCGTGGAGACGAGATCTAATTTCTGGTTCATCTGGTTTTGCAGGTTTTGCAGGTTCGCAATATCAATGGCGAGTTGCGAGCGGACGTTTTTCAAGGACTGCGTCTCCATGACACTGTCGGCCAAGCTCACATTCTTCAAAAAGATTTCAAGTAAGTTCTGGTATTCAGTTTTTTGCAGTTCGCGCAGTAAATACCCGACGGCGGCCACTTTATCCGTAACGGTAAGTGTTATGTCCCGGATATCATAATTCAGGGAGTCGACCTCGAGCTCTAGTTTTTGGCTCGTAAGCTCATCGGATTTGATATTAAGCTCAAGCTGGGTGATGTTATTTTGGAGCGTCTTTAATTCCTTCTGGAGCGTCGTTTTCTCTTGTTGGGTTGACTTCAGGTTCTGGTTCGTCGTTTCAAGTTGCTGATTGATCGCCTCGAGGGCAGTGGATTTTTCTTTGATCTTCGCCTCGAGTTCTTCGCGCGTCGGTCCTGGCGCCTGAAAGTTCCCACTGACTGACTGCGCTTGAACAGTGTGGGCTGTGGCACACCATAAAAGACCAATAACGACGAAATAGCCAAGGGTAAGAAATATGAACGAACGAAAATGATACAACATGGTTAATGGTGAATTACGCTATATTCAACTTGCGGAGCGCGAGATCGAGGCGATTCATCGTCTCGGTTTTACCCAAGACCTCCATAATCTGCATCGGGTCGGGTGATGCGGCCTGTCCGGAAACGGCGACGCGAAGCGGCCAGAAGACGCTCCCCCGCCCGAGCTCTTCGGCAAGAGGCGCAAGCGCCGTCAAAAATCCATCCTTCTGCCATTCTTGAGGCGGCAATGCCTTAAGTTCTCCACTTGTTCGCAAAAGCGACTCGCGTGTTCGCGTCGGCGCATCATCTTTCCAAACGAGGAGCTGTGGTTCGTAGTCCGGAAGCGAAAAGAAAAAGCTCGCAAGAGATTCAAAATCCTTGAGCGTCTTCATGCGGTCGCGTATGACGGCAACGGCGCGCGTGAAGAACTCTGGTGCGAACCCCCGAAGCGTCTCGGCGGAGAAGCCGTTGAGCGCCTTGATGCGTTCGGCAAGTTCAACATCCGAAAGTTTTTTGAGATACTGTTGATTCGTCCAATTCAGTTTATCTTCGCTAAATACTGCGCCGCCTTTTTGCACGCGCGCGAGATCGAATTGGGCTGTGAGTTCTTGAAGCGTTAGAATTTCGCGGTCGTCTTTGGGGTGCCAGCCAAGGAGCGGAAGGAAGTTGACGAGCGCCTCCGGCAGGTAGCCCTCATCGCGGTAGCCAAGGATCGAGGTCTCGGCATATCGTTTGGACATCTTGCTCCGGTCTTGGTTCAAGATGAGCGGGACGTGGGCGTAGATAGGGGTCTGAAATCCGAGCGCGCGCTGGATCAATATCTGTTTCGGCGTGTTGCCAAGGTGCTCCTCGCCCCGAATGACATGCGTGATCTTCATCAGTTCATCGTCCACGACGACGGCAAAATTATAGAGCGGCGCGGTTGTGCTTTTGGCGATAATGACATCACCAAAAAGGCCAGCGTCAAAAGAAACCGTGCCGCGAATCAGATCTTTACATGCAACCGTCGTCTCAGGTATGGCGAACCGGATCGCCTCAGGGAGCTTCCCCGCCGGAGGCCGTTCCAATGTGCGGCAGTGTCCGCCGTACTTCGGCGGTAGTCCTTCAGCCGCGCGCGCCTGGCGCTCGGCTTCAAGGTCATCCTTGGAACAATAACAGTAATATGCCTTTCGTTCGGCAAGAAGTTGTTCGAGATACTTCTTATAGAGATCCGTCCGCTCGCTCTGGCGATACGGCCCATACTCCCCTTTCGAACCCGCAATTCTCCATTCTCCATTCTCCATTCTCCATTTTGGCCCTTCGTCGTAGTCAATGCCAAGCCAGGCAAGTGCTTCAATAATCTCGACTTCAAACTCTTGTTTTGATCGCGCCGTGTCGGTATCTTCAACGCGTAAAATGACCTTCCCGCCGTGTTTTCGGGCGAAAAGCCAGTTAAAAAGCGTGGTACGGACACCTCCCACATGCCAATGGCCGGTCGGACTTGGAGCAAAACGAACACGCACCTCAGGTTGTTGAACTGGGGTCATCACGCTCTCATTTTACCCCCACACGCAAAAGGTAACAACTTATGCAGTCAAACCACGGACGGCTTGTGCTGCAAACTGCTCACTGTTCACTGCCGATAATAAGTTTAAGTATCTCCTCGGCGACCAACTGCGCCGCCTGGGGTTTGGCAAAGGATCGCGATGCCCGACTCATCGTTTCGCGCACAGTTGTGTCATTCAATATCTCGTCAATTTGATTTAAGAAAATGCCGGGCAAAAGATTCGACTCTTCAATGACGATCGCCGCGCCATTTTTGGCAAAGGCGTAGGCGTTCTCTCTCTGGTGACCATTCCCACCCCTGTGAGGAATGAGGACGGCAGGTTTGCCGAAGGCCGCGATCTCGAAGATGGCGCCGCTTCCGGACCGCCCAACTACGATATCTGCCGCGGTGAGCGCCATCGGAAATTCTTTTTCGAGATAGGGTACAGGTTTATACCGATTCTGCTCTGCACTCCCCTCCCCCGTGATGAGCGCGGTGCGAGTGAGTTTCTGGATCTCGAGAAAATGATCCATGCCGGTTTGGTGCAGGATCTGAACTCGAGAAAGAAGTTGAGCGAGGTTTAAGGTGATAAATTCATTGATATGTTTCGACCCTTGGGAGCCGCCGAGTACGAGCATGAGAGGCCGACCGGATTCAAAACCGAGTTCGCGTTTCGCAACGTCCGGAGCAACGGCTGGGGCGTTCACGATGAGGCCTCGAATGGGATTGCCCGTCGTCACAACCTTTCCCGGGCTAAAGAGTGTAGCGGTTCCGGAAAAACTTACCGCGATACGTGACGCGAAGATGCTCGAGAGGGCATTGGTGAGCCCCGGGAGTGAGTCCGATTCGTGAATGATAATAGGAATGCGATAAAACCACGCCGAGAGAATCACGGGCAGCGCTCCCGGCCCACCCTTAGAAAAAACAACGTCCGGCATGAGCCAAAAGAGTTTCCACCAGGACTGCGCGAGTGCCACGAAAAACTTCGGGACATCTAAAAAGTTCTGCAATGAAAAATAGCGCCGAAGCTTCGGTCCTGCGATGTGAACTTCAGTAATGCCGAGCTCCGTGAAGGCCTTAGCGTAGGTTTCATCGGGCCCGAAGTAAGAGATCTCCAACTTTTGATGTGCCGCCTCGACGGCCTTCCTGATTTCCTCGGCAACGGCGATAAGCGGATAGACGTGTCCTCCGCTTCCACCGCCGGTCAAGACGATGCGAATCGTTCGCGCTCCTTGGAGCGCTTCAGTTGATGTGACGATGATATGTTGATCTTGTTCCAGGGTCGTTTGTAACGATTATTGTTCTACTCGCTAATCACTATTCACTAGTTCGCTTATGTATATTTCGAAATATTAAGCGACATGCCCGACATCGTGAGAAAAACGGCAAGCGCGGTGCCCCCATAACTCACGAAGGGCAAAGGCACTCCGGTTAGGGGAATAAGCCCAGAGATCGCTCCCATATTGACGATGGATTGGAGCGCGATGACGGTTGCAAAACCGACGAGGAGAAGTGTGCCGAAACGATCGCGTAAATGACGCGCGAGCCATAATAGGCGGAACACCAAGAGGCCGAGAGCGCGACGAGCCCCCCCGCTCCGATGAAGCCAAGTTCCTGAGCCGCGACGGCAAAAATAGAATCGTCAATCGGCCCCGGGAGGCGGTTTATTTTTGTTGTTGACTGACCATACCCCGTCCCCGTTACCTGTCCCGAGCCGATCGCGATAAGCGCCTGAGTGATCTGAAAGCCAGATGCTTGCGAGTCCGACCCGTGGTCTAAAAAAGTTTCTATGCGCTGCCAGCGATACTTGGAGATCCAACCTTGGTATGAAGCAAAAAGTACGATGCCGCCAAGTGCCATACCGATAATCATAATGAGCCCAAGATGTCGGAATGAAGCGCCACTCATGAAATAAATGACGATACCCGCTGAAAGCAAAATTACGACGACACGCGTCGACGGTTGGGCAAGCAACATGATCGCGACAACGCTTGAAATGATGAAAAAAGGCACAAGTCCCAAGATGAGATCCTTCGTCCGGTTAATCTTCGGGTTCGCAAGCCAAGCGGCAATGTAGATGATGTAGGAGATCTTGAGGAGTTCCGCGGGCTGAAAACCAATCGGTCCGAGCTGAATCCACCGGCTCGCACCCCCGGCCTTGACACCGAATGAGGTGAATACGAGTCCCAAGAAGACAAGATTGAGGAGAAGAATGAAGAGAGCGAACCTACGGAACCGCTGGTAGTGGATGAAATACGCGATAAGAAACCCAACAAAACCGACCACAAGCCCGCTCGTTGCCTGATGTTTGAGGTAGTAGTAGCTGTCGTTGAACTTGATCTTGCCGAGGTCGGAGGAGGCGCTCGCGAGAATGACGAGCCCGATGATCGTAAGCATCACAACGATTGCGAGAAGCAGATAGTCCGGATGATGTCCGCTTTTTAAAAATCTCTGTGCAGTCATATGGTTTGCGTCAGTGTTTCAATGCGTTTGAAAATTAAAAATCGAAAATTATGAATTGTTTTAGGTATGGCGTAACACTCGTCCGGCGCGAAGTCCCAACGCCTGACCGTCTCCGAAGACGAGTCGTCCCCCGACGACGACAAACGCGATTTCGAACTCCCCGGCACGCGTTCGAAATCCGACGAGATCTGCGAGCTTCCCCTCCCCGATCCGTCCTCGGTCCGGCAAGTGGAGGAAGTCCGCCATCGCCGCCGTTATTTTATGAACCGCGCTTTCAATAGACATCAGATTATGCCGAGTCACGAAAGTAAGGAACTTTGTAAAAGCATGATCGCTGCTATCTGATTTTGCCATTCGGCTCCGGCTTGATCTACTGATACTTACACCCTTCGAGGCGACGAACGACCGCGGGTGCGTAAGCGCTCGTCCGATGAGTGTTTGGTCAACATTATGATAGCCGATCAAGGCGCGCAATTTGGTAATGCGCATAAGTTTGTACATCGCCTCGGCTGGTCGAGCAATCGCATAGAGTTCCATGAACTCCCGGAGCGAATAGCCAACGAGCGAATCGTTATGAGTTGCCTTTACGATAATGAACTCATCTGGTTTTAAGGGCGGAAGGTCTTTCAAGATGCGCGGCTTCATCCACTCTTCCTCAAGGTTTTTTATCATGTCGTCCAAACTCCCGCTCTGTACCCAATCGGGCAGGAACCGATAGAGCGGCCGCACGCTTGCGCCAAAAGGAGAAACGTCGAAGCGCACCCGCACATCGTCGCTCAGCCCCTCGATCTTCTCAAGCGCAAGTTCATAGTCGCGGCGCTGGCCAATGATCGGCAACAGGTTGCTAATGACGGCTGTAACGCCAGATTCCTTTGCTAGTTGCACGACCTCATCAACCGCCTCGGTGAGCCCCGTTGCTTTACGCAGCCCGATAGAACAAAAGCCGTGGTACTTTGCGACAAGAGTTGCAAGGCGATTCAACTCGGCATAGGGTGTTTTCCGGCCGTAGACGCTCTTGAGGTTCACCGACATGCCAAAAGCACCATCCGTCAAACTTTCCTCAAGGACTCGTAAAAAAACTGCCATCTCGTTTTTCGTGAGCGCTCGGAGGTGTCCACCGATCAAGGCACGGCGTACGGTCGAGTGCCCCACAAGCGTCCCGAAGTTCATGCCTAACGGATGCTCATCAAGGCGGCTCAAGAACTCCTTGATCGTATGCCAGTCAATGTTTACCCCCTCAGGACTCGCCCATTCCTCGAATGACTCCAAGCTCCCGTAGATAAGCGGTGCAAGAGAAGTTCCCTCCTGGCCGCCAATCGTCGTCGTTATCCCCTGCTTCAAAAAATCGTCCTGGATCGGGTAACTGAAGAGTTCCAGGTAGTGGTCGGTTTCAGCGTGCACATCAATAAAACCGGGCGAAAGGTATGCTTCGTCTCCGTCGATCGTTACATCCGCGGGTTTGGTCGGGAAGTTCCCTACGGCCGATATTTTGTCCCCGCTTATAAAGACATCAACCAAATCAGTGGTCGGCCGGTCGCCAACAAGAACATGCACACCTTTGATGAGGAGCGTCATAGGCAAATTATACCATGAGACGATCTACGACCGGGTGACGCCTATGAGTAAATGATAGTTAATTATCTATGCCGTGGAAGAGTATGGATTTTCTTCATGCAAATCAGTAAGACAATACATGTATATGATTAAGTTACAATTGTAACTTAATCATAGTCCATAAAGCTCCATTTCTATTTCTCCGTTCGTACCGTAAACCCCCCATCATGCGGGAGAATGCTGATGGTTCCTGCGGTGTCGGTCCGAAACACCCTAGCATCGGTCGCGTCATTTAGTCGCGCAAGTGTTTCGGGCGCGGGGTGGCCGTACCGATTATGAGCGCTGTCTGAAATCGTCGCGATGCGCGGGCTAACGGCCTTCAAAAATGCGTCTCCAGATGAAAACTTCGATCCATGATGACCGACTTTCAAGATGTCGGCGTGAATATCACTGTGGCTCCGAAGATATTCCTCAACGACAAATCCAGTATCTGCCGCGAGGAGCGCGCGCCATCCCCCCCCGCGTACCAACTCTACAAAACCCGTGTCATTTAATTCGGCACTTTGAATAAAACTCTCATCCGGTGAAAGAAAATCGATCGCTTCGTCGGCGTTTACGATGCGGTCACGAGCGGCGAGCGTAATAAGCGGGATATGTTCACGTTCGATCGTGTCGCGGAGCGTTCGCCAAGGGCTTCCGGGGCTCACATCGTCGGCTTCACGGCCGTTCGCGATAAATGCGCCAATTCGATAACGCTTGATGAGCTCGGTGAAGCCGCTGTAGTGATCAAGTTGAGGATGAGAAATAACGGCGATATCAATGTAGCGATCCCCACCGGGTAGGAGTTTTTCAAGTTGCCCGGCGATCGAGGCGTCTGGTCCGGCATCGGTCAATATCTTTACCCCGCCTTGGAAGACGATGAGCGTTGCATCACCCTGGCCGATGTCCAAGGCATACATCCCCGTTTCAATCGGGCGAGCAAACACTCTGGTCCACAAGAAACAATCCGCGCCAATGAGGGCGACGAGAATGATAAGGGACAACTGGTTAAGCCGAGGCATGAGCGCGCGAAGATGGCATGAAATTTCTAAGAGCTAAAAGAATTAAAATGCCGTAGTACGCCGCGGCGAAGATCCAATTCGTTGCGTCAAAACTGATCGGCAGTCGAATAGCGGCGAAGAGATTGATCACCACGTGCATATACGTGAGTAATACCTCCGCCGCAGCCGCGCAAACAAAGCCCGCAAGCGGAAAGACGACACTCGTTGCGGCGAGTAGGAATCCGATAAACATCGTGAGTGGCACGAATTCAAGGATTAAAACATTGGCGACAATCGCAGTAAGAGAAAAATTATCAAATGCCGCGATGATAACGGGGATAACGGCGAGTTGGGCGGCAAGCGTCGTTCCGAGATGCGCACGCCATGCAAACAATCCCTCGCCTCGCCCCTCAACGTTCAAGAATCGCGCGAGAACGGGGCCAAGATACGTCATGCCGAGCAAGCTAAGGAATGAGAGCTGAAAGCCAATACTTGAAACTAAAAGCGTTGGGTTCGTGATGAGCATAGAAGCGGCGGCAACCGCAACGATGTTTTTAAATTGATGGAGCCGCCCCGTTTCTCCGGCAAGGAGCACTAAAAATCCCATGATCGCCGCGCGCACAACAGATGCCTCGGCGCCGACCATAATCACAAAAAGCGCAATGATAAGAATGGTGAGATAGAACGTCGTCCGCCTAGCGAGCACCCTTCCTAAGCTCCGGCGAATACCGTCAATCAAAATGACGATGTTATATCCAGAAAGCGCGGTGAGGTGTGTCGTTCCCGAATCCGACATCGCACGCTTCATCTTCTCCGTGAAGTCGCGTGTCGTTCCAAAGGTGAGTCCAGCGAGGAGCGCGGCGGAATCAGCAGGCAAGAAACGATCAAATGCTCCGATGAATGTATATTTAAGTGCAATGAGTCGAGATGTAAGATACGATCCCCCGCCCCGTTCGATGATCGAAACACGGGGAAAGAAACTGATCGGCGGTTGAGGTTCGCCATTACGCTCCACTCTGCCGGTAAGCGAGAGTACATCGCCGTACTGCAGATCGAGCGTCGCATCGGTCAGAACGTCGATCGTGCCGTGATAGGGTGCCTTAAGTTCAAGGGGGAATCGAAGATAGGTCTTAACGCGGCGAGGTTCGGCAGTGATGATGCCGGTAAACGATACACGCTCTTCATCTGGGATATGCATCCGAGCTTCGCGTAGATTGAGATATCCGTGGTAATACACAACTCCAAAAGAAAAGCCAAAAAGTATGATAAATGTGAAGGTGAGAGGCAGCCGTCGCCGCCCCGCAATGATGAATGAGAGTGCACCGAGAATCAAAAAAGCGATGACAAAAGGCCATCGCACGCTCGCACTCCAAGTACCAAAAATGAACGCGCTCGCAAAGTAAAAAACTACATCTGCCCTCGCCATGATCTGATCTTCGCATGATTTCCCTCGAGTAGGACCTTCGGCACGCGCCAAGCAGCGCCTTTCCGGGGAGAAAATGATTCGGGGCGGGTGTAGGTAGGAAATGACCCATTGATATCTTCGAGCGATTCATGCTTTCCCAAAAACCCCTTAAGATAGCGGCTCACTGCCTCCATCAGAACAAGCGCAGGCAACTCCCCTCCAGAGAGCACATAATCGCCGATCGAAATTTCTTCATCGGCAATATGAGTTGCCACGCGTTCATCCACGCCTTCATACCGCCCGCAGATGAGTATGAGCCGATCATAGCGTGCAAGTCGTTTCGCTGCCCGCGCATCGAGTTTTTTTCCCCGCGTTGAGAAAAGAATTATCCGCTCGTTCCGTCGTTTTGAGTTTTGAACTTTGAATTTTGAGCTTACAGCTTGAACCGCTCTCCATAACGGCTCGAGTTTTAAGACCATCCCCGGTCCCCCACCGAAGGGCCGGTCATCAACTTTATGATGTTTTTTATCGAGTGAATAGTCGCGCAGGTTGTGTACGCGAACGTCAATCAATTTATTCGCGCGAGCGCGCTTTACGAGTGATTCACTCAAATAAGAATCAAAGATCTTGGGAAAAATGGTAACAATATCGAATCTCATATTGAAGAATCTCCGCCGAGGGCGGATCCGCCTCGGGCGGAGAATATCCCTGGAGATATCGTGATAACGTCAAACCTCATGAGTGTCTCCGAATATGCGAATGAAAACGAATTACGAATACGACAATGAGTCCACGCGTATGGATGAGGGGTATGCTTGGATTTTCATATTCTATTCGTAATTCGGCCGATTCGTA
>CAZWBU010000022.1:0-1735 GCA_964632585.1 uncultured Candidatus Saccharibacteria bacterium
ATGATTTTATTCTGTGCCATACACGCCAAAAGTGCCCCCTTCCCACGATTCATAGGGGGTCACAAGCCGGGCAGTAGAACTTCGGTATACCCGGCGCGAGTAGCGAAACCGAAGTTTCACTGCCCGGCAAGCGAAGTTTAGCACAATATTTTACCGTAAGACAAATAGCCAAAAAAGTGCGGCGACAACAATCCGATACCACCCGAAGGCGGTGAAATCGTGCGTCTCAATAAAGTTTAGAAGCCAGCGGATAGCCGCGATCGCGACGAGGAATGAAACGACAAATCCGACGGCGAGAGCGCCGAACTCCCCCGATGAAAATGATGCAGAACTTTTGAGTAAATCAAGTCCGGTCGCAGCAGCCATGGTCGGTACAGCGAGGAGAAATGAGAACTCGACGATCGTCTGGCGTTTGATACCGAGCGCCATGCCACCAAGAATCGTCGCTGCGGCGCGCGAGACGCCGGGGATAACGGCAACGGACTGCGCGAGACCGATCAAAACAGCTTGTTTATATGAGATCGCCTCAAGCGAATCCTCTGAAGTCATCTGTCTTTCCTCTTTCTTCATTCCTCCGTCCTCATATTTCATCCTCCATTCTTCTTTCCCCCTTCTCCATTCCTCAAAAACGATGAGTGCTACACCGCCGAGCAATAGTGTCCATACAACAATCACATCGCTGAAGAGGTATTGTTTGATGAATTTATAAAGTATAAGGCCAACGACCGCGGTCGGAATGAACGCCGCTGCGACGCGCTTTATCACCTCCCACTCTACAAAGAGTTTTCGCCAAAATAAAACCACTACGGACAAAATTGCCCCGAGCTGGATCGCAATCTCAAAACTTTTCACGAACTCCGTCTGCGGAATTGCAAGCAGTTTGGAGGCCAAAATCAGATGTCCCGTTGAAGAAATAGGAAGGAACTCGGTAATGCCTTCGACAACACCGAGTATGACTGCGTGGAAAAGAGGCATGGCGACTTATTATAACAAAAAGATGTGGCTCCGACCGAAGCCGGAGCCATCATGATGAGCGAAGAGAGAGGCGGGGGTGGATTACAACCAGTTTCACCGCACTCTTTTACTCCGGCCGGACGGGGGTTAACCCGCGCAACGACCAGTACCATCGCAAGGCATCCAACCGTGCCGGTGCACAAAAACCAGCTACAGGAACCGGCCCTGGAAAGTTGCGCTCCGCGAATTAGCTGTAAGCGCAATTACTATATGAGGGACGTAGAGGTCATGCACAGACGCGCCTCTATGGCTCCGTTTGTTTGGCTCTTCGTTTGTACCGTCGTGTATTATGTCGAAAATATACAAAATACACAAAAAGTTCGTAGTCAGTAAAAACAAGAAAAAGCCCCGGCCCATAACCGGAGCTTTCCCTGGTTTTGCATTCATCAGAGCGTTGTCTTGACTTCTGCTCTGTTGTAAAGGTGGTGTCCGGGTGCGCGATCCTCAGATGGCGGCAATTTGGACTCCTTTGTGTTTTTTTATTTGATCAGAAGTGTGTTTCGCCCTGCGCAAAACCTACCTACAGTTTTCCACTCGCGGAGAAAAGTGCAAGCCCGAAACCTTGATAACCCGTGGATAACGCGTTCATAACTCCCATAAATCTGCGGATAGAACTGTGTATTTGTCTTCAACATTCAGTGGAGTGGGCGTGAATTAGAAATTAGAAATAGATGTACTTACCGAATAATCCATTACTATCATTATACTGAAATTTGAGTAT
>CAZWBU010000022.1:1745-11451 GCA_964632585.1 uncultured Candidatus Saccharibacteria bacterium
TTGGAATGGCTCACTCTCCCTTCTCTCCCCTTTTTTGGCTTATTTTTCTCGCTTTTTTGCCCTTTTCTTCCAATCAAGCGAGTTTAGCGCTTCGCGGAAGTCCCGCACATCTCCGAGGAACGGAGTTCGAGGCTAGATATGCGTGGATCCCGTTTCTCCACGATACAAGTGACTATCTGAAATCCTATTCGGAGATAAGCGGGATCGCACCAACTCTAGCCACTCGCCCCGCGGGCTCGTGGAGAGTTGCGGGACTCCGGAGTCCGGCGGGGCTTGGTGCCCGCCTTGGCGGGACCCGCCGAACGAGCGGCAGGTGCACTCCGACCGCCGGAGTCGGGGGAACGCCGGTTCCGTGAAGCGATAAGGGAGCGAATCTCATCTCGCAGTATTGCGGCGAGTTCAAAGTCCAGTTGCTTCGCCGCTTCTTTCATCTCTCGTTCCTTGTCTTTGATGAGTTCTTCGATCGCCTTTTTCGACTTCCCTACTGGTTTCATTTCGAGTTTCAATATCTCGTCAACGTTCGGCAAGATATCCCTGATCTCTTTTATGATAGTCCGAGGTGTAATGCCGTGTTTTTTGTTGTACGCAATTTGAATGTTGCGGCGGCGTTCGGTTTCCTTCATAGCACGCTCCACGGAGCCCGTGATGTTGTCCGCGTAGATCAGCACTTCGCCATTCACGTTGCGCGCAGCCCGGCCGATGGTTTGAATGAGCGACGTTTCACTCCGCAAAAATCCTTCCTTGTCCGCATCCAAGATTGCAACAAGTGACACTTCGGGCAGATCGAGGCCCTCACGCAAGAGATTTACACCGACCAAAACATCGATCTCTCCTTTTCGAAGGCGCGTCAAAATCCGAATACGTTCGAGCGTTTCAACATCGCTGTGGAGATATGTGACTTTGATTTTCCGCTCCTCAAGATAAGCGCTTAAGTCCTCGGCCATCTTTTTGGTCAATGTTGTCACGAGCACGCGCTCTTTTTTCGCGACACGATCATCAATGCGTGGCAGTAGATCTTGGATCTGTCCACGGACCGGCGCAAGAGTGATTTTCGGATCCACTAATCCGGTAGGACGGATAATCTGTTCGACAATCCCCGACGCTCCGCCGTCGGAGGTCGGGGCTCCGATCTCACCCGCATCGGATAAGCGTCGGAGCTGCCGTGTTTGTGCCGCTTCGCGACTTTTTTGGATTTCATATTCGCTCGGAGTCGCCGAAGTATAGATGATTTGGCCGACACGTTCATTGAACTCTTCAAACGTGAGTGGCCGGTTATCGATAGCCGATGGCAACCGGAAACCGAACTCGACGAGCGTTTTTTTCCGCGAAGCGTCGCCGTGCTGCATGCCTCGGATTTGCGGCACGGTGACATGCGACTCGTCGATAACCGTGAGAAAATCGGCATGCGAAAAGCGCGCCTCCGGCCCTTGGCTTCCGGCAATGCGAATGCGCCCATTCGAATCGTGAGGGAAGTAATCAAGCAACGTCTCCGGTGGCTCCCCTGCACCACGACCAGAGAGGTGTCTTGAGTAGTTTTCGATGCCGTGGCAGTAGCCGACTTCTTGAATCATCGCGAGGTCTGCTTTAGTGCGCCGCTCGATCCGTTCGGCCTCAAGAAACTTCTTTTCGGATTCGAAATATCTCAACTGTTCCTTCAGTTCTTCTTTAATTGCTGCAACGGCGCGAACCCGTTCCGGCGCTTCAGTGATGAAGTGCTTCGCCGGCGCAATGTAGACCTCCGGAACTTCAACAAAGCCATCATCGACGGGACCTGTCCCGTTAGAGGCAGGCCGCCTCGAGGCGGCCGTAGCCGTCCCGCCGGAAGCGGGAGGGTGGCCTCTAACGGGATCGATCTCGTAGATTTTTTGAATCACCCCATTATTCAGCTCAAAATTGTAAATCACCTCTCGATCGGGCGGCATAACCTCCCAGTTATCCCCGCGGAGGCGATAGGTTGCGCGTTTCAAATCTGCAGTGGTGCGCTTGAACTGGAGCTCGACTAATTTGCGAGCGAATGCTTTCCGATCGATCTGGTCGCCGACTTTAAAGTGGAAGATATTTGCGCGATAGGTCTCGGGTGCGCCGAGGCCGTAGATGCACGAGACGGAGGCGACCACAATCACATCCCGCCGGGTGAGAAGTGCAGTTGTAGCCGCATGGCGGAGCTTATCAATCTCTTCGTTCACCATCGCTTCCTTACCAATATAAGTGTCTGTCGAAGGCATATAGGCCTCCGGCTGGTAGTAGTCGTAATAGGAAACAAAATAGTGCACCGCGTTTTTCGGAAACAGTTCTCGAAATTCGTTGCAAAGCTGGGCCGCGAGAGTTTTGTTGTGGGCGATGACGAGTGTTGGCCGCTGTGTCTGGGCAATGACGTTTGCAATCGTAAATGTCTTGCCAGACCCGGTAACGCCGAGGAGGGTCTGATGCCGGTAACCTTTGTGTAAACCATTCACCAAAGCGCGAATGGCTTTCGGCTGATCCCCGGCTGGATGATTTTTTGAGATTAATTGAAAATCCATGATTATAATTTCAAATGTCAAAACCCAAATATCAAATCAAGTCCAAAATCCCAATGTCAAAAACCGGTTTTTGCCTGCCCGCCGCAGGCAGGGATTTTGCCTGCCCGCTTCGCGTTGCGAAGTAAGGCGGGCGGGAACTTTGAGCTTGATTTGAAATTTGTCATTTGAGCTTTGACATTGATTTTTGAGGACTCGAAACTCCCGCTGGTTTACGACAGGGGTTAGAACTCATCTCAAAAATATATCCTGCCGCGATATCGGCCAAACGGGGTCTGAGCGAGGAGCGACGACGATGGCGCACTCAAAGAGTCCGTCGAGGAGGAAGTGACAACGCTTCAGACCCCGTTTGGCCATATCCCTCTCGGGTTCCAGCTAGTTTTCCGCCCGACGGCGTTGCTCCTCGAATCCGTATATTCATACTGTCTTCTCGTCGCGCCTGGTCGGGCGGAAAACTAGCGAAGAACGCGGCGGAGCTATTTTTGAGATGAGTTCTAGTATCACGAGCATTCTACCGAGCGTCCGAAAAAACAGCAACTATTCTCGCGCAACCGGTGGGTGATGCTCGAAGATCATGTCCTTCATCCCGTTGGGATTGGGAATGTTTTTCATTTCGAAGCGCTCGGCTTCCGCCGCGGTCTGGATGTAGACATTTCCAAAGTTCAGCATCGTCGGCAAAAATCCAACAACTTCTGCGGTAATGTCTTGCACACGATCGAGGCGGCACTCCGAAACTTTGCGGCTGAAGAGGCCGTACTGTTCGATGTCGATGACGCGCTTTGTCGTTATGATCCAAATGTCAAGATAGTATCCGGTCCAGACGATCGCGAACATGATCCAAACGATAAGCCACCAGGTGGCTATGAAAAACATGGCAAGCGGACCGAATACAAACGAAATGCCGAACTGCTGGAGCGCATCGGGAGCAAGAACCACGAGAATCGGCGCGGCCATAAGAACCACAAAGACCAACAATTGTGCAACGAATACGAACCAGTGTGGGCGAACTTGAGCAATGACCTCCTCTCCGGGTTCAAATTGGATCATATTGAGGTAAGGGACACGGCCTGAAGGGCTATGAAAGTCGCGATCGCCGCGAAGTAGACTAATTTCATAATGGTGAGCGCCGAACCGTGAATCGCGTATTCCCTCCAGTGATACCACAGAACGATCGAGATAATAATCGTGCCGGCGGTAGTCACTGAAAACAGTCCCCAGAGGAGGTTGGGCGATAAGAGCTGGCTGAACTGCGGGGCCTGCGTCATGGTGAGCGTGGTGGGGTTGGCGGTACGGCGAGGAGGCGATGTTTGTTGTGAAGCATCATGATATCGCGTTTTTTGAACTGCTCGAGAATACGGAACTCCGGATCCATGGCGATGGTTTTACCGATATATTGACCCGCGGTCATGTTCGGTAGAAGAACATAGTCCGCACCGCAATCATAGAGCGCGCGGGCCTCGGCTTCTTCTTCGGCTCGGACGATAACGGTCGGCGAATTCGGCAACGATTTCAGGATTTTCACCAGATCAACATTATCTTCGTAAACGGGGTTTGTTGAAATCACGAGGCGCGCCTCGTTGAAGTGCGCGCGCTCGAAGATATCCGGATCGGCAATATCGCCGAAGAGGTAGTCGAATCCGGCATTCTTCAGTTCGGCAGCAACCAGCGGATCAAATTCAATGACGAGGAGCTGCTCCCGCGGCACGCTCATGGCGATCGCCTGGCCGGTGCGATGCGCGCCGATCAGGATGATGGGCTTTGAAACACCTCGTCCGACCGAACCGTCTTCTTTCGCCATTTTTCGCTCGAAAAGCGTTAGGCGCCGGCGAAATCGGCGGAAGAGGTGATCACCGTGAGTGATGAGATATGAAGATATCGTTATCGTTATGATGCCGACGACGGTGATGAGCGACACGACCGCATCGTCGATTTGACCGATTTCACGCCCGAGTGCCGCGAGGACCAAACTGAATTCCGAAATCTGCGCGACGGCGAGGCCAGTCAAGAATCCCGTACGTTTGCGGAATCCCATGAGACCAGCAAGAATGATGACGATGAGTGGGTTGCCAATCAAGACGAAGAGTGAAAATGCGACAACCGACAGCGTAAGTCCGGTTACGTTAACGTTTACAATGGAAGAGCCGAGTAAGACGAAGAAAATGAGAATAAAAAAATCGCGAAGCGGCCGGATACGGCCGGCGATTTGAAAATGCTCCGAGGCGTTCGCAAGCGATATGCCGGCGAGGAATCCTGCGATCTCGATCGAAAAGCCAATTTTTTGGACGAACGCGGCGAGGAGAAATACCCAGGCCAAACTTACGAGGAAAAGCAGTTCGGTCGACTGGGCGATCCTATGGATCATATGGGGCATGAGCTTCCGCCCCAGATAAACCATGAAGGCACAGAGGGCGATGCCTCTCGTGACGGCTACCGCGAGATTTGAGAAAGAAAACACGTCTCCCCGCGAGAAACCCGTCAAGACCACGAGGAGGAGAATTACGACGGCATCTTGAACCAAAAGTATGCCAACGGCGAGACGCCCCGACAAGCTATGGAGTTCGCGTTTCTCGGATAATAACTTCACCACGATGACCGTACTCGATATCGTGAGCGCGAAGGCAATGTACGCCGCGTGAATGGGCGTAAAACCGAATAACCAGGCCAAGCCATACCCCAGGATGAACGTAACGATCACCTGTCCAAGACCTATGATAACGGCCGATTTCCCGACCGATTGCATCGAGCTCCAATTGATCTCGAGACCCACGAGGAAGAGCAAGAACATGATCCCGAGATCCGAGAAGGTGTGGAAGGACTCCTGATTGATGATTTTCGTCCAATTGAAGTACGCGAGCGCCCCGCCGGTTACGAGGTAGGCCAACACGATGGGCTGCTTGAAGTACTTCGCGGCGATGCCGAGCGTTGCAGCCATCAGGATAACGACGGCGAGCTCAAAAATACCGGCGGTCATATACTGTACAGTATAGCAGTTTGCAATGAGCAGTGGACAGTTTTAAATTGACTGTGCCCATCATCGTACGGATGATGGGCACTCACGATGTCACGTCCGGCGCATCGACCGGTTCTTTTTCCGAGCGACATTGCGGGCACCTTGTCGCCGGTAAGAACCGAGGATCGATTTTGAGATTACGACTCGGACCGAAACCAGAATCCTCTCCGATGTATCTATCAACGTTGGGATTATGATCCGGATCGAACTCGATGTCCCTGCCAGTGTACCTACACTCGGCGCACTGTAACAGCCGAAGCTGAAACACGTCTTCTGAACCGCACGATGGGCAGTCGCCTTGCCAGAGCTCGCTCTCGTTGAATTCTTTCCGACATTTTTCGCACCGCCACGGCACTCGGTGTGCTTCACCCGTCGAGTCAGACATCTTCAAGACCTCCTTCGCTCCGCCTAGATTACCCCTTTCGTACACTATCTCGCAAGCCGTTTGAGGATATCCACGTTCTTTTTGTCTGGTCCCTCGCCCGCGAACCCGGGGACCTCAAGGATAAACGGCACGCTTGCAAACTTCGGATGATGGAGGAGGTTTCGAAATCCCTCTTCGCCGATAAATCCCTTGCCGATGTTTTCATGACGGTCGTTTTTGGAACCGAACTCTGTTTTTGAATCGTTCGCGTGTAGTGCTACGAGTCGCGACCAGCCAATCGTGCGTTCGACTTCGTCTGCAAATTTCATCACTCCTCCCTCGCTAAACTCCGCGATCCCCGCTTCGAAGGCGTGCGCGGTGTCAAGGCAAACGCCGACGCGCTTCGAGCCAATTTTTTTAACAAGCCACGCGATTTCCGCAAAGTCCTTGCCCACCTTCTCACCTCCGCCAGCGGAGTTCTCGATAATAAACATGGTTTTCCCGACAGCATTGCGGAGAACTTGCCTTATTCCGCCAACTGCTCGATCAAGCGATTGTTCACGAAACAAGCCCCCTTCGCCGGATCCTATATGCACAATAACACCCTTCGCTCTGATCATTTCCGCAATCTTCATTGTCGCCGTCAGCAGTGTAACCGACTTTTTCCACAAGGGAATATCCGTTGTCGCCAGGTTTACTAAATAGGGAGCGTGGAGGAAGACAGCTCGCAGTTGAGCTTGTTTCGCAGCCACCTTAAACGCCTCGGTGTCTTTCACGCTCGGCATTCGCACCGCCCACTGCCGAGGCGATGAGCCGAAGATCTGAATTGCCTCCGCTCCGATGTGCCGGGCCACCAAAACCGCGTTTTGGAACCCTCCGGCGGCGGAGACATGAGCGCCAATTGTGGGTTTTGGATTCATGATAAGCCCAATTCTACCATGACAAGCCGAGTTTTCGGCTTAAAGGGCTTGCCCCGCACCTTTTCGGAAAAAGATGAGGGTTGATCCCGTTAGAAATCACGCCCGCGCGTAAGCGCGCCCCGAAGGGGTCTCTGGGCGGGCTATTTCTAACGGGATTGACTTTTTCCTTGCCATCTGCTAAGCTCTATCCGTTCCAATGATAACCCCGAGGAGGGGCTTTTTTATTGGGAACGAGGACGCGTATGGCCATGGACTCCAACATCCAAGGCGGCCGCAATATCCTCGGAACGCTCTTTCTATTTATTGCAGAGATGTCCAAAATTTCTGCGCGCCTGCCTGCCGGCCCACTTCGCCGAGACTTCAGCGAGGCGAGCAGGCAGGGGGGAGATAGATAAGCACCATGTCCTCGATTAACTATCGGACATGCACCCATTGACAACTACCATGACTCAACTATTCATGTTGGCGCTCATGACGGCCGGAACCATGTATCCCGCGCCCGTCGCGATCACCAAAGCAGACTTTGAGATTTCACGAGGTCAAATGCTCATTCCGCTTGCCGGAAACGTCCAATCGACGACGCCGATGACGGACATGACTGTGTCGCCTCAACCCGTGAAGGAAGAGCTCAGCCCTTTCCCGAAGAAAGAGCTGAACGAGATCAAGAAGACAAGAAGGGTCACTGAAACGAAATTGATGTGGATCACGGCGTACTCCAGCACTCCGGAAGAGACGGATGACACGCCATTCATCACCGCCTCCGGCAGCCATGTGCGCGACGGCATCGTCGCCACGAACATGCTTCCTATGGGCTCGAAGATAAAGATCCCAGCCCTCTACGGCGACAAGATATTCGTCGTCGAAGATCGGATGCATCAGCGGATGGTCAACAAAGTTGACATCTGGATGCCGGAAAAGAGCCAGGCGATTAGATTTGGCATCAAGCACACGGAGGTCGTCGTGCTCGCCGATTCGATCGCAGAGAATTAATCTGACGCCAAAACCCCCCGCCTCACGGCGGGGGGTTTTGGTTTTCGTCATTATTTCTAAATTTTGAAGCTGTTTCCACTAAACCTCTCCTCCGCTGCCTTCCAATCAATAACATTCCACCAGGCCTCGACATACTCCGGCCGGCGGTTTTGAAACTTCAGATAATACGCGTGCTCCCAGGCGTCTAGGGTTATAACAGGTATGAGTCCCTGCGAGACGGGGCTGTCTTGGTTACCTGTCCACATGACGGAAAGTTTGCTGGCTGGGTCCTTTACGAGCCAGGCCCAGCCCGAACCGAAGCCGCTGTTTGCTGTTTTCGTGAACTGTTCGCGAAACGGCTGGTAGCCGCCGAAGTCCTTTGTGATTGCATCTTTCAGAGTTTCAACCGGTTCGCCGCGGTTTTCTTTTCCCATTACCGTCCAAAAGAATGAATGGTTAAAGTGTCCTCCGCCGAAGTTCTTGACCGCGCCACGAACGGCATCGGGGATGGATGGCAAATCAGCAATCAAGTCGTGCGCGGATTTGTCTTGTAGATTCGAATATCCCGCAAGCGACTCGTTTAATTTATTCACGTACGTTTGATGATGTTTCGACCAGTGGATCTCCATGGTCTTCGCATCAATGTACGGCTCGAGTGCGTCATAGGAAAATTGGAGTTGAGGGAGAACGTGTTTCATGGGAGTAATCGCTAATAACGCGAATAGCGGCGAATAATGCGAATGAATAAAACGGCTAAGCTCTCGCTCTCTCGCAAAAATTCACGACTCAAATGAGCTGGTCGATTTTCGCCGCCATGATAAAGTCGTTCTCTGAAAGGCCCATAATGGCGTGGGTCCACAGTTCAATCTGCACCCTGTCGTATACGATTAAGATATCGGGGTGATGATTTTCCGATTCCGCCACGCCGGCGACTTGGTTTACAAACGCGATCGATTCTTTGAAGTCCTTAAAATGATATTCCTTTTTGATTTTCTTCGGCGGTCGAGAACTCGGTTCGGTTTCGGCGATATCCGATAAGGCGATCCAGCCGGTCTTCAGCTCGGCGAGATATTTTTTAACATCCCCCGGATCCATCGGCGGCGTTCCTCCTTCACACGGCACACATCTTTTTTGAGTCAAATCCATGGTCATGAGTATAGCATATCATTCATGTATCACAAAGCATGTAACACACATCATGTGAGATAGATCCTAATTATCTGTGAACACTACTCAAGTGTCGGAGTCCTATCGAGACATGCCCCAAGTTGTAGTGTTTGTGTCCAACCACATGCGCCACTCACCTGGCGCTCGCATTTCGCGGTCTTATAGCACGCATACTCGGCGCGATATTCACAGGTCGTTACGACTTCATGGTCTGAGCAGATCTGGCCGCTACAGCCGGTTGTTATGCAGGCAGGCATCTTTTCGCCGTCTCCTCCAGCTGCGGACGGCGGCGCAAAATGAATAGGAATGGTGAGTTCGGCATCGTGTTCCGGAAGCCCCGAAGGATTGTCTTTTTTAAACACCACCGCTCCTAACCCGGGCCCAGGCGAAGTGAAGCTGATAGTTACAGTAAACGGCACGAAGTTCTCCGTCATCCAATCGCTTTGCGCCTGCGCGATGCCTGTAGCAAGTACATGCCCCGAGGCGTCCGTAATCTGCACCGGAAATGATGCCTCGAAGAACCATGTCCCGCGAGCCTCGCCTTTTATGGCCAGTGGACTGTCGATGAGATCGTTTGCCTTCAGAGAAGTTACCCGAATCAGATTGCTTACATCTGGCGGACTTCCTGGCGGTGGCGGTTTCGGACTTGCAGGAGGTGTGGTCGGCGGAGCCGTGGAAAAACGTCCTTGAAAAATGTCTGCGGGCGAAAGCCCAAACAATGTTGTAACCACCAAACCGATGGCAACGACGATTAGCG
>CAZWBU010000023.1:0-933 GCA_964632585.1 uncultured Candidatus Saccharibacteria bacterium
GTTTGAGCGCTTCGGCGGGATCGCTCGTGGAGAATATCCCACCAACCTTTTCGGCGTCGATTGCCCCTATGGCGTCTCTTACGCGCTCCAACATGTGCCCAGACTTATGTACGATGATCCTCTTCATCACGACCTCCCGCTCAAGAAACAGAAAGGGCTCCTCTGTGATACTGGCAACATGATGCCACATGGAGTAACACTTGTCTAGTGCGCGGGATGGGACGATGTTAGAACGGTTTTGATGAGCAAGACAACCTAGCAAGTCGCCAATAGTCGCTTAGGCAAAAACCTGCTCAACGACTTCTGGAAGTTTGTTAAATTCTTCAATACGGATCATGTTTTTCGGTTCGTGGTTAAATAAATGCGTATAGTGAGCAACTGTAACAGGATTTTTAACCCAGATCGTCTTGATGCCTAATTTTTGGGGAATTAGAACATCGTCCTTGTAATTATCCCCTATCATCACGCAATCTTCTGCTTTCTCTCCGACAATTTCTAAACACTTTTTGTAAAAACCCGAGGATTCCTTATGGAATCCAAGATCAGACGTATAAATGAAATGGGAAAAGAGTGGTTCAATACCTAACTCCTTTAACTCCGGCTGGGTCCAACATCCTTGGGTGTAACTTACAACCGATAGAGTGTATCGATCCCTAAGCTGAGAAAGGGTTTCGAAAACTCCAGGATATAAGCGGGCGTATCCGCGAGCAACCCTATGGAACTCGTATACCAGCATAGCAACATCTTCGGTCGACAATTCGACATGCAAATCATTTTTAAGAGTTTGCGTTATAAGCGCGCAAAAATCGTGGTGATTAGCTTTTTTATCTTTTCCAGCATAAAAACTCGCTTTCCGCTTATTATTCAGCGCAATAAACTCGGCGGAAGTAATATGCACCCCAAGTTTCTTAAGGTGTTGAGTAAGGTCTTCCC
>CAZWBU010000023.1:943-10862 GCA_964632585.1 uncultured Candidatus Saccharibacteria bacterium
TCGTTTCTTTTTTTGTTCTCCTCGTTGATGTCTATATCAACAAGAGTTTGATACACATCAAAGAAAACCGCTTTGTGGTTTTGTCTGGTGGAGTTTTTCATTAACGTGCGGGGGCTAGATTCAAACTCCCTACTATTTCGAAACGCTATGCCCCCCGAACTGATTCCGCAAGGCCGAGAGTACCTGGCCGGTATAGCTCGGCTTTTTCTTTGACTGCACGCGGAATTTGAAGGCCTCTTCAATAATTGGCACGGGCACGCCGAGTTTCTTAGCGGTCGAGACCGTCCACTCCCCTTCCCCCGTCGCGCCCACAGTTCCCGATATATTTTTCAACCCATCACCATGCTCCGCATATGCCCGCTCGAGCCAGCCGACGAGCCGCGACTCGATAACGCTCCCATGGTTATAAAGTGCCGATATTTTACCTAAATTGAGCTTATACGGGCTTTTCTTCATGACTGCGAACCCTTCCGCAAGCGCTTGCATCATGCCGTACTCGATGCCATTATGGACCATTTTTACAAAGTGCCCCGCGCCATGATTCCCAGCATATAATGACCCGTTTTTGACCGAAAGATCGCGAAACAGTTTTTCGTGCTTTTTAAAATCACTCGCCTGCCCGCCAACCATCACGCACGCACCGTTACGCGCCCCCGCGGGTCCGCCCGAGACGCCTGCGTCCAAATAATGAATGCCCTTTGCCGCGGCGCGGCGTGCACGCAAAACAGTCAACTCATAAAATGAATTGCCGCCATCAATCACCGTATCACCGCGCTTCAAGTACTTTAAAAGCTCATGCAAAATCATGTCGACAACATCGTGCGGAACCATAAGCCACACGACACGGCGATGGCCAAGTTTTGCGACGAGATCTTGAAGGTTTGCCGCCGGAATTGCGCCCGCACGGCGCGCGCTCGCGCGCGCCTCCAAGTTCACATCATAAGCAACCACGCGATAGCCCTTTTCCACAAGGCGCTCCACCATGTTGTGGCCCATTTTTCCGAGCCCGATGTAACCGATAACCATCCCGTTAGAGATAGGAAACGCTTGCGTTTCCGATTAAGTGCAGTAAGACCTTTGACTGGCACTTGAGCATAAATAAGAAATTATGTTCTAGAAATAGCTGGTTCATCTCTAACGGGATTATACCGTGTTTTCAGGAACGGTGCCGGGCGCATAGATCGAAAGCGGCGCGAGATTCTTTTTCCAGGCGCGGACTATGGGATCGATAAACCTCCAACTCGCCTTGATCTCGTCGGTCGAAACAAAAAGTGTTTGGTTGCCCTGAATCGTATCAAGAATAAGTTTTTCGTACGGCTCGATGAATAAATGCTTATCGTAACTCGCCCGATAGTTGAATGAAAAATCCTTCTCTTCAACCGCCATGTCAGAACCCGGCCGCTTCACCCAGAACGAAAGTGATACTCCTTCGTCGGGCTGTATTTTATAGCGCAACACGTTAGCGCACCTACTCCCATCGAGTGTATTGCAGAGATACGGCGAACGCGGCTTGAAGACAACGACGATCTCCGCCTTGGCCTCGGGCATCTTCTTTCCCGCCTCAAGGTATATCGGCACGCCCTTAAAGCGCGGTGACTGCAGTGACGCGGTGATCTTAAAATACGTCTCGGTCTTAGAGTTCGACTTCACACCCTTCGTCGTCTCATACGCTTCGTATTGCGCTCGCACGGTTTGAAGCGGAATCTCCTTCAATGGAATGATCTTGAGCGCGCGGAGTGCTTCGTAGCGACCGCGGCGCACCTCTTCCGCCGAGAAGTTCTTCGGACGCTCCATGGTAAAGAGCGCGAGCATCTGTAAGAGGTGATTCTGACCAACATCCCGCAGAGCGCCAACGCCATCGTAGAACTCGCCGCGTCGGTCAACGCCGATTTCCTCCCATAAGCGCACGTGAATGCTTTCGATCGAGTTCCTATCCCACGCCGGTTCCAAAAAAGAATTTGAAAAACGGAATGCCAAGATATTTTGCACCGTCTCTTTGCCAAGGTAGTGGTCAATGCGGTAGATCTGTTCCTCGTTGAAGAGTTTTCCGAGCCGCTCATCGATCCCCTGCGCCGTCCTCAAATTCTTACCAAACGGCTTTTCGACGATGACGCGCGTCCACCCCTCTTCGGGACTGCAGGGCTCAGTGAGACCGGTCGAGGCCAGGTTTGTAAAGATCTTTGGGTAGTATTGTGGTGGAACGGCGAGATAAAACAGTTTGTTCGAACAGATCTTCCACGCGTCGTCGGTTCTCCCCAAATATTCGGCGAGCTTCGCGTAGCCCTGCTTGCGATTGAAAAACCCCTGTCGGTACGTAAAGAGCTGAAGAAACGATTCGAGCATAGCGACATCATCTTTCGATAATGCACCCACGATCTCCTTAACGCGAACACGCAGATCAGCATCCGTCAGTTCCTGGCGCGAAAACCCGATGATCTGAAAAAGCTTCGGCAGCATTCCCTTGCGATGCAGATGAAAAAGAGCGGGGATAAGCTTCTGGCGCGACAAGTCGCCCGTGATACCGAAGATCACAAGGATCGTTGGATTGAGATTTTTATAGTTCTCGTTCATCCCTCACCCTTGCAGAACTGCGAAGCCCCGCAATATATGTTGATTTTACACAACGACGTTTTCATGAGTATCCGCGAGCGAATGTATCGCGCTCGCGATGGATCATTCAACTCACGAAGCGAAACACCGCTAATAAATCCCAAATACCCCGGCACGAGCGGTAACGTGCACGGCGCAAAAAACGTCAGCAGTCCAGCGATAAAGGATGGAATAAGCAAACCTGAAAAATCCATGTAGTTGCCATTGTACCATGCTACTTCCTGGTTTTCTTGAATTCTCATCACGGGCTCTCATGGTGATGCCATAATCCCATATAACTTTTATGCGCGCACAACATGAATAGATATAAAAAAACAAAGAGGAGAGAATGTTTCATCTCTCCCCATTCGCCGACCGCCACTTCTCCGATGGTCATTAGTGGTTGTGGTATGCGGTCGGCACCTTCCAGTTGCCCTGCAGGGCAAGGTGCGCGCCAAGCACTCGCTTGTTGTTGATGACTCCTTTCACTTGGACTGGCCAAGAATGGTTGCTGTCGACGATGCCGATCTTCAAACGGTACCCCGTTTCTTCGTCTCTCGCCAACGCGTCGTTCTTTGGAGGTCGAACGACGATGATTCTTGGCCTCCGAAAGTGTCCGTAGTGAAGACCCACAGCGGCCATTTCGTAGAAAAACATCAAATCTCCGCCGCAGTGGATCTTGGTTGTCCGCCGAAAACTCTCCGCGGTCTCGATGATGGTGCACCGATCTTCTGTGGACGCCCCGCGAAGCGTCTGTGTCACAAAACCCCCTGGTCTCATTCCTTCTCCTTTTCTTATTCCGTGATGCGTTCGATATCCATCTCGACACCCTCGAACGCGAAGCTATACGGCAAACCGAAGAGGAATATCTCAACTCCAGAATGTTCGGGTAACGTGTGGAACCGGAATGTATATTCCTTCATCTGCTTCACTTAGTCAATGAGGTGGGATAAGAGTTCTCGCCTCCTGCACTCTGCTCACGCCACAGCGCCGCATAGAGGCCGCCTTGTTGTAATAACACTTCGTGATTTCCAAACTCAACGATCTCGCCCTTCGCCAAAACATAGATCCGGTCGGCGTGCGCGATCGTCGAAAGACGGTGGGCAACCGAAACCGTCATGAGATTCGGCCGCGACTTTGCAATCTGCCGAATCGTATTCGTAATAGATTTTTCGGTTATCGAGTCCAAGCTACTCGTCGCCTCATCGAAGATAATGAGCTCTGGATTGCGGAGAAGCGCCCGAGCGATGGCAAGACGCTGACGCTCGCCGCCCGAGATCTTAATGCCGCCCTCGCCAATCTTCGTATCAAGCCCTTGCACTTGCCCTGAGCTTGCTTGCGGTGAGCTTGTCGAACCCGTCGAAGGGCGCTCGATGATCGCGAGCGCGGATGCCTGCTCGAGCGCCTTCAAACACTCCTCGTCCGTCGCTTCCGGTCGCACAAAAAGAAGATTCTCTCGGATCGTTCCTGCAAACAGTTGGGTTTCTTGAGAAACGTAGCCGATGCGCCGGCGAAGCTCTTCGTAGTCGATCTCTTCGCCCAGCAGACCGTTTACGAAGAGTGTTCCACTCGTCGTTCGATACAGACCAACGAGGAGCTTCACGAGCGTGGACTTCCCCGCTCCGGACGGACCGACAAAAGCGATTGCTTCTCCACTTCGAACCGAAAGTGATATATCTCGCACGGCGGGAGTATCACTCGAAGCATATTCAAATCCAGCATGACGGAACTCGATCGCGGTTAAAGATCCAAGCGCCTTTGCATCTTTGGGTTTTTCTTCCGGTTTCTTCTCCAAAACCTCGCGCACCTGCCCTAAACTCGCGTGCGCTTCTTGGTAATGCGTTGACACCTGGCCCAGGTCGCCCAACGGTCCAAAGACCGCGAATGAGTAGAAGAGCATACTGAAAAATTGGCCCAAGCTGATGTCTTGATGAAAAATAAGATAGAGCATCAGGAGTAGGAGCGACGAGCGTAACGTATTGATGGTTGTACCTTGAACGAAACTCAACGTCCGAATCGTCTTCACCTTCGCGAGCTCAAGGCCCAATATGCGATTCGTTACATCGTTCAGACGCTTCGTTTCCTGTTCTTCAAGACCCAAGCTTTTAACGAGCTCCACATTGCGCAGGGTCTCCGTCGTAGAACCGGCAAGTTCGGCGGTCTCCGCCACAATACGCTTCTGCGCCGCCTTAATCCGACGACTGATCCAAAATGTCGTAAACCCGACGGTTGGAATCATCAAAAAGTAGACAAGTCCAATCGTCCAATGGACGGTAAATGCATAACCAACCACGAAACAAATAGAGACCGCCGATAAGAAAACAATGTTCACGGAACTCGTGATGAGATTCTGCGAATCGAGGCGGGCTTTCTGAAGTTTTTGCAAAAGTTCGCCTGAACGCTGATCTTCAAAAACTCCGTAGGGTAGCGACAAGGAGTGCGCCACACTCTCACCGTAGAGCCGAGCGCCAACCCGCTGGGTCACGACGTTTACATAGTAGTCCTGAAAGTTTTTAGCAACGCGCGAGACGAACGATACGCCCATCGAGGCGAGAAGCAGCACCACAACGCCGCTCAAAAACTCCGAGCGCGGAAGAGTCGCGGCTTTCGAAGCATAGTTATCGATAATGAGTCGGAAGATCTGTGGATCGAGCAAAGAGAAAACTTGGTTGATGGTCGCGAGAACAAGCGCAAGCGCGAGCGTTTTCTTATACTGGCGGAGGTAATGGAAAAGGAGTTGCATGGGACAATTGAAATGAAAATCAGGAAATTAAACAAATGACGGCCCACCCTAAACAAGGCGACCGAGGGCTGCATGTGCGTTCCTACTCCGGAAAAATGGTAATCGCGTCTGCCTCCGCTTTCGTCGTATGGATCGTTCCCGGTTTGAACTGCGGCGGCCCGCACACGGCGTAAAGCTTCATATCGGTCTTCCCGGCATTTAAGATGTTATGAGACGTCTTCGCGGGCACAAAAATGAGGTGATCCGCCCCAATCGACGTTTCTTCTCCGGCAATCATCGCGCGACCTTCGCCCTCGACGACAACAAATACCTGATCATGCTCCAACACTTGTTCACCGCTCTCTCCCCTCGGCGGAATATTCATGACGACAACTTGTACATTCGCCCCGGTGAGAAGCACTTGTCGAAAGAACGAATTGACCTTCGCGAGCGCCTCGATGTTTTTATTGAATATCATGAGAGTAGTCGCTAATAATGCAAATGTCGGCAAATAATGCCAATCAGATTTGCATCATTGATTCGGATTTACATTATTCATGGTCACTAATGAGGATATCTCGTTTTCACGATTTTTTCCACTTCCGCTGCATTTCGAGCCCCCATGAGTGCTATGCGCAGTTCCTTCGCGCCGTCAAAACCATGTACATACGCCTTAAAGTGTTTCTTCATCACGTCATACCCCTTATATCCGGAAAACAGTTCCTCGAAGAGGGTCGTATGTTCGACAAGAACCCGTAGGCGTTCCGCAACCTCCGGCGGACGATCACGCCTTGAAAATAACCACGGGTTCCCAAAGATCCCTCGACCCATCATCACCCCGTCCGCGCCGGTCTCTCGAACCCGCTCCTCCGCCCCGTCAAGTGTCTCTATATCACCGTTCCCAAGGATAACTGGGCGGCTCGCATCACGAGGACCTCCATAAGCGCGATCTACGATCTCGACTGCTTCGGCAACTGCATCCCAATGCGCCGGCGCCTTCGACATCTCGTCGCGCGTCCGCGCATGGATCGTTATTGCCGCCGGCTCGGCTTCAAGCAGTTGCGGAAGCCATGTGGAAAGCGTATTTGCTCGGTAGCCGATTCGGGTCTTTACAGATACCGGCAACCCACCCGCGCCTCGCTTCGTTTCTCGAATGATCGCTGCGGCAAGACCGGGGTTATTGATGAGCGCCGCGCCGGCGCCTTGGCGCTCGACCGCGCGGTCGGGACAGCCCATGTTGATATCGATCCCGTCGAATCCGAGTTCCTGGGCAAGCTGTGCGCACGCATAAAAATGTTCCGGCGTCGCACCAAATATCTGGGCCACGATGGGGCGTTCCTCTGACGTGAACCAAAAGTCGGGCAGGAGCCGTTCACGCCCGGCTGAGCACAGTCCGTCACACGAAACAAACTCCGTCCACATAACATCCGGCTTACCGTGGCGTGCAATAATGCGCCGGAAGGCCGCGTCCGTAACATTCGCCATCGGCGCGAGCGCAAAGATTGGACGCTTGATCGTCTGCCAAAAAGATGACTTCATGGATTCCCCGTCATCATAGGGAGTTCCCGCGTGAAGATCAATTCAAAAAAACAACTACGGAATTTGATTCTTGCGCTGCGTATCGATCTCCTGATATACCAACGTAGAGATCTCCTTAATCGTCTTCGCAAGCGCGTCAAAATCCGTGCCACGAGTCATGATACAGAGGACATACGGGCGGTTCGGATAGTAAACGATGCCGCAGTCATGAAGTTGTTTCAAGTGGTCCGATGTGACACGCTCACCAAATTTATGAGCAACAGTGATACCTACCGGCACCCCAGCGATAATCCCTTCGGTGAAGGCGCTCCTCGTGAGATACTGGAGTGCTTTTTCGGATCCCGGCTTACTCAAGTACGACGCATTAAATAGGATGCGGAAAAATGAAGCATACTCCTTGACGGACATAAAATCCTCGAGCGAACGCTCCTCCGGAACGATCATGCCGAGGTCGGTGAATGTATTGTTCAAGAATCGCTGATCAAGGTTATCAAGGAGGGCCTTCGCTGCGGCGTTGTCGGAGGATTCAATCATCCGTCGGATGAGATCGTCAACGGAGTACTGATCTCCGGCCGTGAGCGGCACGGCCGGTTTGACCTCTTTGATGTTCTGCATGTCATCTGGCGCAACGGTATCTATGGTCAGTTTTTTCTCCAGAATGCTTGGGTCGCCGTTTGCATAGCGTAGATACGCAAGCATGATAGGCACTTTGAGCAAGCTTGCAGGAGAATAATCCTTGAGTTCGTTCACGCCGAACCATGGCCCGTTATTCAGGTCTCGAAAATAAACGGCGATGTCCTTAACCTGCGTGTTCTTCAGTTGGCGGTTGACATAGTCCTCGATCTTCACTTCGAAGGGTTGCAGCTCGGTATACACGCCTTTCGATACATCACACTCAAGGAGTGGGTTCGTGAGCGTGCCTCGCGAACGAAGTTCGCGTCTGATCCCCTGATCGGAATCTGATTTCGGATTTGCCGAGCGTTCAGCCACAAAAAAACCGGCTGCAAAAAAGAGGAGGCAGATGATGACCACAACTGCACCGGGAGTTATTTTTTTAATAAATCCTTGCATGATACATGGCGATAGTGGAGATGAAACTAAAACCGAACGATCGGCCGGCCCCCTAACGTGAAACGACTCACTGAGTTACCAAATTGGTCGGCTGACCTTCAATGAACGAATTGATATTCAGGATGGTAGTATGCAGAATCCTCTGCATGGCCTCCGCCGAATTAAAGGCGATGTGCGGCGTAATGTGAACGTTCGGCATCTTCATCAATATATGATTCCGAAGCATTTCTGCCAACTCATCCGCCCTCGGGTGGCCGCTCGTGAGGAGCTGTAACTCGTCTTTTGTCTCACCCTCTTCTTCAAGAACATCGAGCGCGGCACCGGCGATGATCCCCTCTCGCAGACCGTAAATAAGGGCCTCTGATGAGATAATGCCGCCGCGAGCAGTATTAATCAAATAGACCCCGCGCTTCATAAGTCCGACGTTGTTCTTGTTCAACAAGTGCTTCGTCTCGTTCTTGAGCGGACAGTGAATGGAAATAACATCAGATTTCTTGAGCAGATCTTCGAGCGAACAATATTCCGTGCCGGTCTGCCGCGCGAATTCGGCATCGGGCGCGATATCGCACGCCACAACGCGCATACCAAAGCCGCTCGCGATCCTCACCATCTCCTTGCCAACCCTGCCAGTACCGATGATGCCGAGCGTTTTCCCTAAAAGGTCGGTGCCCCGGAGCCCGGTGATAGAGAACGAACTCGATTCTTTCGTGCGATCAATGCTTTCGTAGATCTTCCGGGTAATGTTCAAGAGCGAGCCGAACGCGAACTCGGCAACGGTATTGTCGCCATAACCGGATACGCGCGCCACTTGGACGTTTCGTGCTTTGCACGCCTGAAGATCAATGTGGTCATAACCAGTCGAGCGCGTGGTAACCAATTTGAGCTTCGGAAAATGATCGATCACTTTATCAGTGATACGCGAATCAACAAACACCGAAATGATCTCGAGGTTACGTTCGGTCGGCAACGTGTTGGCCGTTAACGTCTCTCGCGTCAAGTACACTTCGTGGGCGTGGAGCTCGCGAAGGATGTTCTTATTCTCCCACCCCTCAAGTTCGAAAAAGCCGATGCGCATATACAGTGATAGATTACAGAATTAGTATACTACACCCTTGGCATACATGCAGACCAATGGACGAAACATCAAAAAACACCCAACGGATGTTGGGTGTTTTTTGATGACCAAACGGTATTATGCCGCCGGCTCGGCCGGAGCAGTCGCCTCTTCCGTTGTCGTTGGGGTCTCTATAACTACGTCTTCTGCGAGTTTCACGGGTTCATCCTCCGTAGCTTGCTTGCCCACCACAGCTTCACTGTGCCCGTCCGCAGCTTCGAGCGAAGGTGGGGCGACGGTGGGAGCGGCAGGAACCTTAAAAACAAGTTTTACCTTAGGCGCATCAATTATCCTTTCCTTCACGAGCAGGTTGTGAACCGTCACCGTCGGCTGCGCGCCAACGCCAATCCAATATTTCACGCGCTCGGCATTAAGGTGTGCTTTCTTCGTCATTACGCTATACGAACCCAAATCCTCAACCGGAGGTCCGGCCATATTGGACTTTTTTTCGGCAACAACCACCCGAAAACTCGGTTGATGTTTCTTGCCGACGCGCTGGAGCTTGATGGCGAGCATGGGGTAGGAATTAGTAGTTAGAATCTAGAATTGAGCGTAATACTAACAACGGGAATAGTATAAGCATTTCCGGGAAAAAATCAAGGGTATTAATGACCTGCATGAAATAACCATCCCCGCCGGTCCGTAATTCTTGAGAGATATTATTCTTCGACGAAAAAATATAGGCACCTAAAGTAGGTGTATGCCATATACCACAAACCCCCATACGCCTCGAGTCCGGCAGGAGACGTTTTTTAACAAAACACCGGATAGAGCGAACTGAATTGTTTTAAAGATCCGTCTTATCACATTATTTATCTCACTATTTATTTACCTCATTTATTTACCTCACTATTATTATACTCAAATTTGAGTATAATAATAGT
>CAZWBU010000024.1:0-10703 GCA_964632585.1 uncultured Candidatus Saccharibacteria bacterium
ACTCTTACTCGAAGGGATTTTTATAAAGCGAATCGACGGGATTCGTAACCGCTGGCGCCGCATCCGGCAGCTTACCTTTTATAGGATTTGTCGCCTGGTCAAAAATTTCAGATCCCAAACCACGAGCATTCGCCGTAACCAAAAGTTCCTGTTGTGCAGTAGAGAGCTGTGTCACAACAGAGGGCCCCGTCGTTCCCGCAAGTTCCGCGTACCACTGCCTACCGAACCATGCGAAAACACCACCGATGCCGACAACAAGCGCCGCAAAAAAGAGGACGACATAAAACGTATGAACTTTTTTCGATCCAGCTTCGTCCATGGTGCGTTGCGGTCAGTATACCAAACCCATTGAAAACGCTTCTGTGCATAGCGAAGAGAATTGATTGCGAGTTTCAAGATATTTGATATTATAGAGGCCGAAGTCCCTATGCCCCTATAGCTCAATTGGTAGAGCAATTCCCTCTTAAGGAAAAGGTTCTAGGTTCGAGACCTAGTGGGGGCACAAATGAGTAAATAGCGAAGAGCGCGTTGGAGGCCCGCCTCCATAATTTTGATCTTTGTCGCCGACGCTCCATGGCTTTGGCGACGGAGCGATTTTTAAACTTTGCGCTCGTGAGGTATAATACTGCGCAATGATCGGTCTCTCGACACCGCTCGCCTCGATCAACGACATTGGTCCACGCTTCATCGCGCGACTCAAGACCTTGCATATCGAAACGGTGCGCGACTTGCTCTGGCACTTTCCATTTCGTTACGAAGATTTTTCTCAAATCTACCACATCGACGACCTCGAACCTGGCCAACACGCAACGGTCCAAGGCACTGTCCAAGACATCGACGTTCGCCGCACGTGGCAAAAACGGCTGATCATCGTCGAGGCAACGATTGTGGACGAGAGCGGACAAATTCGCGCTGTCTGGTTCAATCAGCCGTACATCAAAAACGTTCTCCGCCCCGGCAAACTCGCCAATTTCTCGGGAAAGGTTTCGTCTTCTGAATCCGATCACGATCTGTACCTCAGTCATCCCACTTATGAGTTGATAGGCCGACACGAAACAAAACACACCGGTCGCCTCGTACCAATCTATCCCGAAACGAAGGGTCTGACCTCAAAAGGCATCCGTTTCGTCCTTCAACCTATCCTGCGCACGATCGGCCAGATCCCCGAGTGGATCCCCCAAGAATCGCTCGAACACGAACGGCTGCCAGAAATAAACACCGCACTCCAGGATATTCACTTTCCAAAGACGATCGACGACGCCTTGAACGCGAAAAAGCGTTTTGCTTTTGAGGATATCTTTTTGCTCCAGCTCGTAAACATTGAACAGAAAAAGCGTCTACACCGCGAACGCGCGCCTGTCATACCCCAGGACATCGAATATGTAAAACAGCTTATCGCCGAACTGCCCTTTGAGCTAACCTACTCGCAAAAGCAATCGCTCTGGGAAATCATTCAAGACATAGAACGATCGCGGCCGATGAATCGCCTGCTCCAGGGAGATGTCGGCTCGGGCAAAACGGTCGTCGCGGCGATCGCGGCGATGCTTGCCGCTCGCGCGGGGTTCCAAACTACCATCATGGCGCCGACTGAGGTGCTCGCCAACCAGCACTTTGTAACGTTTCAAAAATTGTTCCGGTCACTTGGTGCGACTGCAAAACCCATCGTCGCTCTCGCGACGAGTTCTGAGTCAAAAATCGTATACAGTACTGGTCGAAAAGAATCAGCGAACAAAGCAGGGCTCCTCAAAAAGATTGCAAGTGGCGACATAACCATTGCCATCGGTACGCACGCGCTTATCCAAAAATCCATATCGTTCTTGAATCTCGGCCTCGTGGTTATTGACGAACAGCATCGCTTCGGCGTAGAGCAGCGTGCTGCGCTCCTCAAGAAAACCGGAATGCACCTTATTCCTCATTTCCTCTCCATGTCCGCAACGCCTATCCCCCGCACGCTTATGCTCACCATCTTTGGCGATCTTGACATCTCAACCATCACCGAACTTCCTCAAGGACGAAAAGAAATCGTTACGAAAATCGTTGCGCCCGAACACCGCAAGAAGGCCTATGCCTTCATTCGCGAAGAAATCAAAAAGGGTCGTCAGGCCTTCGTCATCTGCCCTCGCATTGATAAGCCCGATGAGGAGAACAAAATGAACCCGGCAACATTTCTGACGATCGACATGAAGTCCGTAAAAGAAGAATTTGAAAAACTTTCGAAAACCGTTTTCTCCGATCTCCGTGTTGCCATGCTCCACGGACAATTAAAACCGAAGGAAAAAGAAAGGATCATGAAGGACTTCCGCGAGGGAAAAACTGATATTCTCGTCTCAACTTCTGTCATCGAAGTTGGTGTCGATGTGCCGAACGCTTCGATCATGATGATCGAAGGATCCGATCGCTTCGGTCTCGCCCAGCTCTACCAATTTCGAGGCCGTGTTGGTCGAGGTGAACACCAGTCATACTGCCTTCTCTTCACCGACGCAAAATCCGCATCAGCCAAAGATCGTTTAAGGGCCATCGTCGAAGCAAAAAATGGATTTGAACTTGCCGAGCGTGACCTTGCACTCCGCGGTCCGGGCGAATTCTTAGGTCAAAAACAAACCGGTCTTCCCGACTACGCCATGAGCGGTTTGCAAAATATGGAACTCTTAAAATCAAGTCGATCCGCTGCCGAAGCAATCCTCGCCCGCGACCCTGGTCTCGTACGACACCCCGCGCTTAAAACACAAATGCTCCATTTCCGCAAAAAGATTCATCTTGAGTAATGAAGAGCTCATGTATCATGTAACACGCATCATGTAACAAGAGCTTCGAGTTTTGATACATGATACATGTATTGTGATACATGAGTTTGCTACATACTACATGATACGTGATACATGACGCACGCCTACGGACACACAACTGAAGACGTCGCGAGTATGCCACCACCCGTTATGGTGAGAAGGTAACAGACGTCGGGAGGACCAGGATTCCCAGGGACTTTAAAAATAACCCCACTTGACACATCGCTCATATAGAGGTTGCCGCCGGCAACCTGCAGTTTTACTCCCGAACTTGCCGGCGTCACATTAATTCCAACATTCGAGTTCGCCCCGAAAAAGATGGTGTCGTTTATCGATAGCCATTCCTGCGCAACAGCGCCGATCTTAAACGTATTGGTTGAAGTAGCCCGAATATCAGAGTCAAAGGTCGCCGCCGAAGCGCGCGCGATGATCGTCGAAGGGGCCTGGGTAAATTTGAAGAGTCCCACGCCCGAGCCCGGATAATAATTCTCAACAGTAAAACTCACCGCAACAGAATCTTTGCCGCCTGGATTGACGCGCCGCACAAAACTCAAATTGCCGACTTTCACTTTTGGAGAAGTGAGCGCAAAGCTAGACGTTCCGTTCTCAACGAGAAGTGGGGACGCGCTGGCATTCGACATATAGAAGCGGGTTGCATTCGTTTCGTTTGGCATCCAAAGCTTGAGTGTACTCGTTGCAACGTCAGACGGAATGTCGATCACGACCGCCCTTTCTATATATCGTTGGAGCGACTGCAGAACGAATTGGCTTTGTGAATCCACCTCCGCGATGTTACTCGCACGAACTTGGAGGTTAACGATGGCAACAAAAACAGATATAAAAATGATCGAGGCGACGGTAAAGATAGCACCGAAGAGCAGGAGCTCGATCAACGTGTATCCGCGAGGAGATCGAAAATATGAGAATTGAGAAATAAGACGTTTCATCCCCAAGTAGTATACCATGCTCATGTTCATTATTTCACTTCATATCAAGCCGCCCCGTTGCTGGGCCACTCCGATGTTTCGGCGTAACCCAAAATCCTAATCTGAAACGCCCCCCGAGCATAAGGCGCGACTGGGCATCGATTGCCGGAAAACAACCAAAAACAATGAGCGTTACCGGCATCAAGAGCCACTGAAAGAAATACAACACATAGTGGCGCATGCGGAACCACGGCGGTTTCGGCGGCAGAAGAACGAGCGCTAAAATGGCAGACGTGGCGATACCAATCATCGAAAGCCGCATAATGAGTTCCGTCACATAGGGAAGATTATAGGAAAGAAGCGTATCGTTGAACTCCTTGGTGCCCAAGAATATCGGCAACCAACCGAGTGCAAAGATGATCAAAGCGTTCGTAGCCCACGAATGCCGGCCTTCGATGTCAATGAATCCCCAATACCACTTCTTTATTCGTGGGATGAGCGGGTCGCGAAAAAATCCAGTCATGATATACGGAGTGTTCTCCACTCCCCAAGCCCACCGACGCTGTTGTTTATAAAGATTCTTCATGGTTCCCCAGAAAGTTGGCGCGGCATTTGCATCCATCGAAACAGGGTACAACAGCGGCTCACAGCGAAAGTCGCCATGATAGTGCAAATATCCTTGCCAAAAAATGCGTGAGTCCTCGGAAACAATATCGCGATGCCAATACCCGATCTCGCGAAGCGTCTGGAGCGGTATGGATTGAGAAGAAAACGATGTGATGCGCTCCGTGCGCGATTGCTGCATCATCTGCCAGAACGTCGCCGAAAACGAAACAATCCGGGCCAAAGCCGGCGCTTGGAAAATATTGTTCGTGAAAAAAGGAATCGGCTGATAAATGGCGCGAAGCCGGTTTTCCGACGTGCAAAATACATAGGTTAGCCGGCCGAAGTACTCGGGAAATACTTGGGTATCTACATCGAAGACGGAAACGAGAACGCGGTCGGCTTTTATGTCGCGCGGTTTGAGTATCATCTTCTCTGCTTCGCGCACCGCGAATGTCTCGTTCGATCCCTTGCCGGGAATCTCGTCCGGGAGATCTACCGGGTGAACTGTAATCAAAAACTTGCCGAAGCGCGCAGAAAACTCGCTTTGTATTTTTTCTGCCGTCTCGCGCGCGCTATCCCCCGCCCGCTTCTCGAGAGCGAGCACGACGAAAAGTTTCTCGAGTGGGTAGTTCGCTTTCATCAAACTTTCGAACGTTTCTTTAACCACCGCATAGGGCTCCTCAAACATCGGCAAGATAACGAGGTGATTTATCTCATGCCAATCGATGAGCTCCGACGCGCGAGCGGTCGGAGCTCCGACCCTTGACGACTCGTCAAGGCGTCGGAGCCAGTTGATCCCCATATTCCCCCTCATCGCCTGAAAGGTGGAGCGCAGATGAAGTGACAGGTAGATGGTCTTGAGGAGCCAATAGATATCGAAGAGGATAATAAAAATCGCCACAAGGGTTGGGGTGAATCGCGAAAGTATAACCATCAAAATCAGCGTGAGCCACGCAAGCGCACCTGGCAGAATTTCGAAGAAACGATACATAATATGAATATCGAAAACGAGTAGCGCCAACGGGATTCGAACCCGTGTTACTGGGATGAAAACCCAGCGTCCTAGGCCAGACTAGACGATGGCGCCTCTACACACATGACCTACTTACTTATTCAACGTATACTGTATAGTATAATAGAGTTCTAACTTTATCAATTAAAATCATATGCTCGAAAACATACCTATGATTCTCTTGGCACAAAGCGATTGGGCTATTCTCGTGCTCCGCCTGACCCTTGGATTCATCCTGCTCGCTCATGGCTATCCTAAACTCAAAGACCTGAATACAACGGCGCAAAACTTCGACATGATGGGGTTCCGTCCGGGCCGTCTCTTCGGAACCATGGCGGGGATCATCGAATCGTTCGGTGGGGCCGCGCTCATCGTGGGATTTATGGTTCAGTGGGTAGCACTTGTCATCGCACTGCAGTTCGTGGTCATAAACATTTGGCGAATCAAAACACGCTCGCCATTCAGCAAAATGGAGTTTGATCTCTTGATCCTCGGCTCAGCGCTAGCTCTCGCGACTCTCGGCGCCGGAGCGTACCAGCTGTGGTAAGTTAAGGAAACCAAAAAAGCTCCAACCTACATCGGAGCTTTTTTGGTAGAAAAGCAACTCCTGATCGTTTAGTTGAATTCGATCGTCTGTAATATCTTTTTGAAACCCTCCATCATTCCATCCCGTGGCGTAAGCCAGGCAACGGAAAGTTTATAGATGCGATCGTTTTTTGCGAGGACGAGATTACTCAACTCGTACAAACCAGATGCGCGATACGAAACCGCCCCAGCGCCGAGAAACGTCATCGTAGAATATGTGCCGTCGCCAAGTTTGAAGTTCGAGTCGCTCGTGTTTTTGGTCCACGCAAGCGCCGTGAGCCGGTCTAGATTATTCTGATAGATATCGATTGCGATAGTCGGCGGCCCGTCGCGCGCCCCAATCGCCGTACCGTTAAACATGGCGCGGTTCTCTGGCGTGTCTTCAGCAAGAACGATCGCATAGTGTTCACGTTCCCCGTTCCCCACCTCGCGCTCATCGACAAAATAGCGTGCGGGATATTCGAATGAAAAACCAAATCGTTGGCTCGAATAGATCTTCATGGCCGATGCACCGATACGCTCGGTCGGAACGGACTGTTCCACCGACCAAAAAACCATACCGGAAAAAACGGCAACCGCAAGAAGGGAAACGATAAGATTATTTTTCATCCTCCCTATTATTATGACTCTCCTCGCAAGAAACGCAACCAGGGGTGCGTGCGCACCCCTGGGCTTCTTTTTTCTATGACAATCCAAATTTGAACGAGTACAATACAAGGAGCACCAATCCATACGTAGAATGGATGCGTAGAGAAAAGGGGTGAACGAGGTGAGCATAATTCGCTTCGTCTTGTTGTTTCTTGGTTTTGGGCTCGTCGCTGCAGGTATCGTCGTACTCATAGGACTCCATGACAAGACCGATCGTGCGGGGAAACTCATCATTCGCTGCGCGCAACTCCTGAAAAGCAGTGAAGGGCTTCGCCTCGTGCTCCGCACAGAGCTGCGTCGGGACGATGTTATCCCAATGAGTGACGGAAGCGAACCGGAGTTCCTGCTAAGCGCTTCACCATACCTCATCACGTACTTCCGCGAAGAATGTGAGGGTGACGAAGAAGAACTGGCATGTCTCCAAAAACGTAGAGCCCGCTGGGCGCTCGAGATCGCCTGGAACAATGGACAGGTTACCGCGCTGCGCGTCGTTTCGCCGAAAACGAAACCGCTCGATATCTCCAACATCAACCATCGCGAGAAGTGCGCCGCTGCAGAAATCCGGCGAGCCATTCACGGTGAGCTTACAAAGCTCTGAAGGCGCCAAGTGTCGCTACGACACTTGGCGCCCGTTCGTTTTTACAATAGTTCCAAACTATTGATTCATCCAAGTTTTTTCTATATCATCTAGGCGTTCCATGAGCGAGTCTGCCATACATATATCGCTCAAAGCCGAGCCGGTGTTTCACATCGGGAGCTTTCCCGTCACGAACTCCCTCCTCCTATCCTCCGTTTTACTCATCATATTAGGTGCGATCGCTATTGCCGGCAGTCGAAAACTCAAACGTATCCCCGGAACGATCCAAAACCTCTTTGAAACTTTCATCGAAACGCTTCTCGACCTGATGGATAGCGTCTTCCTCGACCGAAAGAAGTCCGAGCGCTACTTCCCGCTCATCGCGACCATCTTCCTTTTTGTTCTTTTTTCAAACTGGTTCGGCCTTCTCCCAGGCGTGGGCTCCATCGTCGTTCACCAAAACGGAGAAGCCGCGCCGCTCTTCCGTGCGCCCTCGGCTGACTTGAACTTCACCCTCGGCCTTGCCATCATTGCCGTACTTTCGGTAAACATCTTTGGCGCGGGCGCCATCGGCATCGCCCCGCGGCTCAAGAACTTTTTTAACTTCTCGAACCCGATTTCCTTTTTCATTGGCATCATCGAGCTCGTTTCCGAGTTCGCCCGCGTCATTTCGTTCTCTTTTCGTCTTTTCGGCAACATCTTCGCCGGCGAAGTGCTCCTTACGATCGTCGGCTTCCTCGCGCCCTACATCATCCCGCTCCCCTTTCTCTTTCTTGAGGTCTTCGTGGGCTTCGTTCAGGCGCTTATCTTCTCGATGCTTTCAATAGTATTCATCGCGATTGCGACAGTGGATCACCATTCGGAAGAGCGCGCACCCGCTGGAGCGCATTAAAAATCCCCCATTATTTGCGGAAAGGGCTTATTTTTGCTATCCTAAGCCCGTTTTACTATCACTTTACAAACGGTCGACAAGCAAAGGGTATAGCGACTAGGGTCTAGCCAATAGGGAAAACAATACGACCCTAAACCCTATCCCCTACACCCTAAACCCTAAATACATGGAACTAGAAGTTGTAAGAATGTGGGCCACGATGGGTACGATTGCGGTTGGGGCTATCGCTCCAGCAATCGCGATTGGCTGGATCGGTTCCCGTTCAGCGGACGCAATCGGCAGAAATCCTGAAGCGGCCCCGAAAGTGCAGACCGCGATGATTCTCGCGCTCGCCTTCGCCGAAGCCATCGCCATCTACGCACTCGTCATCGCGCTCATCATTAAATTCGTCTAACGACAAAATAATTCAAATCTACGAATGGAATACGAATGCTACAAATAACTATTCGTAGTATTCGTCGCTCATTTGTAGATTAGCATTATGAACGAACTCTTCTCCCAACTCGGCATCGATTGGCGGCTCCTTCTTTCGCAAGCCGCGAATTTTTTGATTTTACTCATCGTTTTGCGTGCCTTTGCTTACGCTCCGCTCATGAAGCTCCTTAAAGAGCGGCGGGCGCGCATCGAAGAAGGTCTTGAACACGCAAAAGAAGCCGACCGACGGCTCGCTGAATCAAACGCGGTGATGATCGCGCGCATGAAAGATGCGGAGCGCGAAGCAATGGCGCTCATGCACACAACAGAGCAAAAAGCCAAAACGAAAGAAGCAGAGATGATGAAAGTTGCCGAACACAAGCAAACGGAGATGATCAAGCATGCCGAACGCATGATTGATGCCAAAGCCGAAGATATGCGGAAGAAAGTTGAAGCCGAGGCCGCGGGACTGGTGAAAGCCGCCATTGCAAAAACTGTCGAGATGGATCCGAAGATGGTTGACGAGACCTTGATCGCGCGAGCAATCGGCTCACTCAAGAAATAATATCAAATGTCAAAGCTCAAATTTCAAATCAAGCACAAAGCTCAAAATCCAAAACCGGTTTTTGACATTGGGATTTTGGATTTGATTTGACATTTGGATTTTGAAATTAGGATTTCCGCTCATGCACTACTCTGCAAAACATTACGCATTCGCCTTCACCGGCCTTGCCTCGTCAGCAAAGACCGAGGACGATAAAGAGCGGCTCGTGAAGCGCTTCTGGGCAGCTGCCGAAAAAAATGGCGACCTCGGTAAACGTGGAAAAATCGTTGCCGAAACAGAAAGAATCCTTCGTGAAATGGACGGCAGAAATCTCTGGGTCATCGAAACCGCGCGGAAACTCGGTACGCCGGCAAAAGAAATTTTGAGTGATGTTGCCCATGTGCACGACATCATTGAAGAGCGTATCGTCCCCGACCTCGTCGCCGGCGTGCGCATCACAAAAAATGGTGAGGAGCAGCTCGACGCAACGCTCAAATCAAGAATTGATCACTTGTTCCAAAGATAGATATGATGCCAATCTACCAATGACATGCCAATCAGCCAATTGCGAATACGGAAGAACATTGGCAATTCGTAGTTTGGCATAAGATTCGCAAATTAGCATCACATATATGTATGAAATCATCGAAAAACTGAAGCGCGAGATCGCCGGATACAAGACCGACACGAAGTGGGAGTCGATCGGCCGCGTCATTGAGGTCGGCGACGGCATCGTCAAACTCTCGGGCCTCACGAAAACCGTCAGTCAAGAACTTTTGACGATCGAAACCGCAGACGGCCCGCGCCGCGCGGTGGCTTTAAACTTAGAAGACGAAGTGATTGGCGCGCTTGTTCTTGACGACTATCTTTCTATTAAAAGCGACGATACCGTAAAAGGCACCGGCCAGGTGCTCTCCATCCCGGTTGGCGAGGAACTTTTAGGCCGCGTGATCGATCCTTTGGGCCGACCAAAAGACGGGCTTGGTGATATATTTTCCTCCAAAGGCGGATCCGCCTCCGGCGGAAAAACTCCAACTCTCGCAAACCTCGAACGAAAAGCGCCGTCTGTTTTAGATCGTGAACCGGTCAACACTCCCCTTCACACCGGCATCAAAGCAATCGATTCGATGATCCCCATCGGCCGCGGCCAGCGCGAGCTCATCATTGGTGATCGCGGAACCGGAAAAACTGCCATCGCGCTCGATACGATTATCAATCAGGGAACAGAAATGAAGAAAGGAGAAAGCAGAAAGGATGTGATTTGCATTTATGTAGCGGTTGGTCAAAAAGAATCCAAGGTTGCAAAGATGGTTGAGGTATTGAAGGAACGCGGAGCAATGGACTACACAATCATCGTTTTAGCCGGTGCATCATCCCCCGCCGCCTTGTGGTACTTGGCACCCTTCGCCGGAGCCGCAATCGGCGAATACTTCCGCGATAAAGGAATGGACGCGCTTGTGATCTACGACGATCTTTCAAAACACGCCTGGGCGTACCGTCAAATCTCGCTCCTCCTTCGCCGTCCGCCGGGCCGTGAAGCGTATCCGGGTGATGTGTTCTATCTCCATTCCCGACTCTTGGAACGCGCCGCCAAAATGTCCAAAGAAAAAGGCGGCGGTTCTTTGACCGCGCTTCCCATCATCGAAACGCAACTGAATGACGTAACCGCCTACATTCCGACAAACGTCATCTCGATCACCGACGGCCAGATCT
>CAZWBU010000025.1:0-10380 GCA_964632585.1 uncultured Candidatus Saccharibacteria bacterium
ACGTCAAGCGATAACGTTTCCCCGCCAAAGGTGCTCGTGGGGATCTGAATGCGGAAGTTCAGGTTGTCGGCATCGACGGTGTCGCTATAGACCAACATACTGTTGTTTCCAACTACGATATCGGAGGCCAACTGCCACTGGCGGATCTCTTGCCACGCGCCTATTTGGAGGGGGCCCAACTTGAAGAGTTCCGGTGAGACATCCGGAGCGTTAAATTGGTAGGCAAGCATTACCGTCTCCCCCGCCTTCAAATTCACCGCTTTTGTTATTTTGACCTCGCCGCCGGACGCGTCTACGTTGCCCCCTCCGATGGGAGTAACCGTGAACCCCTCGGGAAGTTTTTCAACAATATCGCCTTGATAGTCCTGGTTCGCGGTTACCACAATGCGCATCGAATAGTCCGCCGGCGGGAAGATGCGCGTGGGGCCGGTGCGCTCCACATCGAATGCGGGCACATCCTGAACCTCAAACGCATCATTGAACTCGCGCGTGCCGTTCGAGTTCGTTACGCGAATCGTTGCCTCGTACTTGCCCGAAACCGCTACGGAAAACTCCGATGAGTAGTCCGGGTTTTGGGTAACATTATTACGGCCGCAGGTATCGTTTCTCGATATCGTGCCGTTATCGGTCGAGCGAATAATGTCGTCCCCGGAAGGTGTTTTGACCGTCATCGTAATATCCGCGTCGCAGACGGTTTGACCGTTGTCGGTCAACACTCCAAAACTTGCCCGCACGGTGTCCCCGATCTGATAAATTGATTTACTGAAGTTCACGGCGAGGACGCCCCAGATGAAGCTCTGTTCGGTGTAGTAGATCGCATTGTCGCGCAAGATCCACATCTTGAGCGTATATCTCCCCGGACGGAACTTCGACTTCGGTTCGGGGACATTCACACGCACAGTACTGCCGACCGTCGTAAAGGTCGGCGCGATATCGGTTTCGCTTCCCTCCGGATCAAAAACTTTGGCAACGACGGGGTGGCTTGCCGTCGGACGCTTTTGCGGTTCGGGTGGTTTACCCTGAGCCGGGTCGAAGGGTCCTGATGAGTCGGCCGATGGCGCATCCCCGGGCGGAGTTCCCTCTTGCGCCGCGGCCGGCGGAGCATCCACGGGGTTCACGGCATCAGTCATGAACTTCAACCAGCCCCAAGACGTTTTTGACGGTGCTTTCTTTGCGACGGCGGGCATCCCGTTCGAGCTTTGTGCCTTGTCCTCCGTAGCCTTGGCGGAGGAGGAGGGCGTAGGCGGTGCTGGCGGGTCGACTGCCGGAGGAGGCGTTGGAGGTGTTGCCGACGAGGGTTCGGGAGGCGGAGGCGGTGCAACTTCGGACGTTCCCGAATTATTTTCCTCAGGAGGTGCTGGTGGTTCTGTAACTGTTGATGAACTCATTATTCCCGGCCCTGGTGCCGTCGGGGGGGAGGGGGCCGGTTCTGCCACCGGCTCTCCGGCAGGAAAAGGCGGTGGCGGAGCAGTTGCCGTTTCCGATGAACCCGAAGAGGTTGTAGGAGAAGTAGTGGTTGTTGAAGACGTGGTACTCGTTGCTTCGGCAGCTAAACCATTTTGGCGAGGTATCCGCCCGAGATCGAGATCGAACTCCGGCGCTTCGTTTGCGCCGAAACTCACATCATGAGTGCCTTCGACTATGAGTTTGAGGTCATCCCCAAGTGCGATGATCGGCAATCCGTCGGATGTTCCCGCCTCGAGATCTTCTTCAGTTCCACCGAAAAAAGGAGGGCGATCGTAGTGCGCTTCGATATACATTCCGGCGAGATACACCCGCGGTATCGGGTTCAAGGTCGTCGGAATGCCGACGATGCTGATCTGGAGCTGTTTCAATTCCGCCCACGAAGTCACAGGAAGATTGATCGTGAGATTCTGCCAGTTCGATGGATCCACCTTGCCGATCTCAATCCAATTTGTGCCGTCCAAACTATATTGAACTTTAAGGAAGCGATCATCCGGCGGAAGAATCGTTGGCGTGAGGGCCTCGGTCGAGGTCGGCCTGGTAGAGGTCGAAATCGGAAGATCTATAACGGTGGATGTTGCGGCAGTATTCTCGTCGAGCGTTGCCTTGAGCGGCGGGAGGATGATGGTCGGGGGTTTATCCTCTAACTTGCCCGCCATAGCATCCGCGTCGGCGGGAGTTTCGCCGGGTGAAATTTGGGAGGATTCTTCGACTGGTAGAGGAACTGGCTCTAGTGTAGATGGAGACATGGGTACGGTTTCGGGGACGACGACGGGTTGCGGAATCGGTTCGGCGGCCGGACCGACAGGACCTTCCTGCGCTTTTGCATTCATCGAGCCAAAGAAAAGTGAGAAAAACGGTGGGGTGCTCCAAGATTGTTCTTTGTCCAACGTTGAGGATGCTTCTGGTGGCGGAATGGTCTCCGGTGGTGTTCCTGATGCGTTGCTCGTCGAAGTGTTCTCCGGCAACTCTTGAACGCTAACCGTTGAAGTGGGAAGCAGCGGAGCCCCTTCGACATCCCACACGAGCGTGAGTGCCACACTCTTCAAATTTCCTTTCGTCTCCGCTTCCGGCGACAGGAATCCGCCGCAAAAGATCTGACTCCCAGGCAGTTGATACACCGCAACATTTTCGGGAGAAAATCCCCCGCCCGCAGTCGCGGCGTTCAACGATTCGGGCTGGCCCGCCGCGTTCTGCGCGTTTTGCCACGTACCGAGGCAGTTTGACGGGTAGTAATCCGCCACCTCGGCTCTCGTGAGGACCTTATTGCCGATAAAAATACCGAGTACGAAGAGAATGCCTGCAGCGCCGATAAAGTATGGGTAGCGCTTCACAAAACTCGGCCGCAGGTTTATTACATGCCGCCTCCGGATACGACTCGCAACTCCCCAAAATCTCCTGTCCAGCCACTCTAAAAAGCGGTCAAAACGCCCCCGCGTTTTACGAACGTAGACGTCAAAAAATTGCCTCTCTTCCTTGCGATATCGCGAGGGCTGCATACCCCCTCATTTTATCACTGTTTAGAGAGATATTTATCCCCAGTGCCGGCAGACAAAAACAGAATGACTCCCCGTGGAAATCTTTCTATTGAACCGCTCATGGTGTTCCTACTGGCCGTGCAAAAGGTTCGCCCCTCCTGCTCCACCCTATCCAGTTATTTGGTCATGACCAAATAACTGGTTCGAACAGAGCACTCGGCGCCGCGAGTCCCACTATAGTAGCAAATGCCACTAAAAACCGACAGCTCTTGCCGGCTTTTCCCGTTATTACCTCACGACGTACCTTTTTTATTTTACTGACAGATATTTGGCTTTGTTGACGTAGCGCTCAACACGCCGTCGTTGGCAGTGATGTAGGTCACGCCGTTGCCGTCGCTATCGGCCATTGCAAGACAGTCAGCTATATCCAAATCACCCGCTGATACATTTCCTCTAGCTGTCTCGCCTCCAACAATCACATCTCCGATGATTTGCACTATCCCTTTTATGCCAGTACTAGAATCACCTCCGCGCAATATTACGTTTCCACCAGCACCACCGTCCGCGGCGCCGTGTCCAGCACTAATAACAACATCCCCTCCAGATTCCGACCCACTGCTCTCTGTGCTGCCAGCGTCAATTGTGACTTCATGACCACGACCTTCAAATGACGTTGAGGCGAATAACCCTAAATCTTCATTAGGGGCGGATCCGATATTACCCCTTACTGTGAGACCGCTATTAAGAGTCGTTGGAGCCGCAGGCGCTCCCGAAATATATGATCCACCAACAATTAAATCTCCGTTCGCTACATGGAGCGCGCTTTCGGGGACATTCGTGCCGATACCAAGCCGATTGTTCGTATTGTCCCAAAAGAGATTTGCATTGTCTTCTTTCAACTTATTCTGACCAAAGAATGGAACCGACCCCTTCGTGAAACTCGACTCTCCTGTTCCCCCGCGCGAAACGGGCAGGGTGCCACTCCATCCAAGTGTATGGTCGTTACTTGCCGATGTGATCGTAACATTTGAATCGTTCACAAAGGTCTGATTGTTTCCCGTCTGTCCATTTAAGGACTGCAACGCCGCATACGCGATCCCAGCAGAGAGAGCTAGAGTTACGAGCGACGAAAGAATGTATTTAATTTTTTTCATGATAATAGTTGATTGATTTTTTTGATTTAATGATTCATAAAACCGATCCGCCCCGAACCAGTTATTTGGTCATGACCAAATAACTGGTTTCAGTTTCCACCCTTCACTAGAGGCTCGGCGGGTCGCGATTCATATGACGATCTTACCATTTCAGCATAGCTAGTTCACCGGAGCGAAAATAATCGAAAATAATTTTCACCCATGTCGAGTAATCCCCCTCCCGGCAACCCGCGTAACCCATCCTTACGACCCACCCCGGCAACCCGCTCACGCAACCCGATTGACCAGTTATTTGGTCATGACCAAATAACTGGTCAAGGTGGCAAAAAGGAGTTACGATACAGCACATGAATGTTAGGCGTGAATCTCGGCCATGGCTGATACTTAAAGCCGCGCTTATGGTTGGTGGGATCCTACTTCTTGGCGCTGTTGCGCCGGTCGGGACAGCAGGCATAGCCCGTTCATTATTGGACAAGTATCGACAGGGAAAAAAGTTCTCCCGAGGCAGACTTCTCCGCGATATCCGCTCACTTCAGCGGCGAAATCTTGTTGCATATCGGGAGCGACCGGACGGAACCGTAGAATTGACACTCACATCCTCTGGGAAACGGTTCATGCTCAAGTACAAGCTCGATGAGATTAAATTGAATACTGATGGCCCTTGGGATCATGAGTGGCGGATGGTTATGTTCGATATCCCTCACCGACACAGGAGAGCACGTGATGCTTTTCGGCAAAAGCTGACTTCTCTCGGCTTCTACGCGATCCAAAAAAGCGTTTTTATCACACCGTACCCGTGCGAACGGGAAATTGAATTCATTGCGGCCATTTTCGACATCCGGCGATATATATTAATGATCCCACTTCGACGCTTTGAGGGTGAGAAAAAACTGGTGCGATATTTCGATTTATCTTAATTCATCAACTGCGCACATAGGACGCAGTTGCATGGCAAACAATATCACTGATCCAACCGTAACCAGTTATTTGGTCATGACCAAATAACTGGTTAAGCGGACGTGAATGATTCATGGTCATGAGGCAGATAAAAACTTCCTCTTGCGGACGTGCTTGTGGTACCGGATGGCGAAGCGATGCGCCTCGTCGCGGACGCGGATAAGTGTATCCTTCGCGAATCCGAGCGGGACAAGGCCGATGATGTCATTCCGTTTGCGTTCTGGCCCCTTGGCAATGCCGACAATGGGAATTGCTAAGTGCAGTGAGCGAAGAGCACTAAGCGCGGCGCCCACCTGCGGCGCTCCCCCATCGACGAGTATGAGATCCGGAAGGCGCCATCCGCCAGCCGGCGGACGATGACGAAATCGGCGAAGAAGCACTTCACGGAGCATTGCAACATCATTTGCCCCCTCTACGGTTTTAATTTTGAATTTGCGGTATTCGTCTTTGTCCGGATGATTGTTTGTGAACACCACCATCGAACCGACGGCGCTATCGCCCGAGATATTCGAAATATCATATCCTTCGATCCGCGTCGCGCGTGTGTCACTGCCCACTGCAAACTGCTCCCTGTCATCTGTAATAAGCGCCACATCTTGAATATGTTGCAACGCGAAGATTTGCCGCCGCAACTTTTCTGCTTGTTCAAATTCGAGTTTCTTGCTCGTAGCGCGCATGTCACGCGTGAGAGATATAACCACGCGCTTCTTTTTTCCGGCGAAAAAGAGCTTGAGGTTTGCGATATTATTCCGATATTCACGCGGCGAAATTGCGCCGATACACGTCCCGGGACAGAGTCCGATTTGATAGTTAAAACAGGGCCTTGTCCTCCCAACTTTTTGAGAATCAAAAAGTTGGGAGGGTGAATGCTCGCTCCATGGAAAAATCCTCCTGATGATGCGCAGGGCCTGCCGGATGTTCGCCGCGGAGGTAAATGGTCCGAACCTCGCACTAAACCGAGCACTGCGCCCTACACTCTTCCGTGCGGGGCGACTTGTAGGGTGCTCGGTTAGTGACGGGGCAGGTACTTTCTTTTCAGGTTCTAATCCTTTCCCGCGGACGAGGAGCACACGTGGGAACTGTTCTTTCGTGATCGTAACATACAGAAAACTCTTGTCGTCTTTTTCGCGGACGTTATATGGCGGCTCAAAGCGCTTGATGAGTTCCGCTTCGCGAATCAATGCCTCAATCGCCGTGTCGGTTTTTTCGTAGTCGATCCACCGAATTTCACTGACAAGTTTTTGAATGCGGAGGTCGTGCGGTCGGGAAAAATAGCTCTCGACTCGGCGCTTTAAATTCCCTGCTTTCCCGACATACAACAACTTCCCTGCTACGTCCTTCATGAGATAGACACCCGGGGTCGAGGGAAGTTTGTTCCGTTGTATACGCACACCAGACCTACGCATATTCATAAACCTAAGCATATGCATCCTTTAATCGCCTGGCAATACGTACGAGTAGTCGAGAAGTACGCCCCATAACCAGTTATCTAGTCATGACTAGATAACTGGTTAGCGCTCATAACCCAGCGATAGTGAAGTAGCGATGTGATGCGCTTTACTCTAACGCCTACGACATATCGAAGTGTCGTATTAACTTATTTTCTCCTTCAAAACGGCCAAGTGGAATGATCAATATGTACCGCCGGATATTAAATATTGACGCAATAAACTCGATCTCTCGCTCGCACGGATATGGTGTGATAAAAACGCTTTTCTGCATGGCATAAAATCCTAGCTGGGATAGTTTTCGACGAAAACTGTCACGCGCCTTCCTATATTGATGTGGGATGTCAAACATGACCACATGCCACTGCCGATTCCACGGACCGTCGGTGTTCAACTTGATATCATCAAGCTTATACTTCAGCATGAATCGCTTTCCTGGAGCGGTCAGCGTGAGCTGTACTGTCCCATCTGGCTGTTCTCGGTATGCCACGAGGTTGCGTTCTTGGAGCGATCGGAGGTCCCGCAACAACCGGTGCCGCTGAAATTTGCCTCGATAACGATACTTACCGTGCAACAAGCGCAACATCTCCCCTGATCCAACCGGCATCATAACGCCCAAGGCGATCATGCCGCCTACCGTGAATGCGGTTTTAAGTACGAGCCACGGACGTGAATTCCGCCTCATCTTCATGCGTTCATTATATCCACTTCTACACATCTTAACCAGTTACCTAGTCATGACTAGGTAACTGGTTAAGATAATTTACAGCCATCAAAGCGCCCGTGCCGCAAATAATATTACGGCACGCGTGTTCGTTTTCGAAAACCCCATGAGCATCATTGCAAGCTCATCTGGCAGAGGCGAAGCGACGATCAAGGCGCCGACAAATGGCGTGAACCACCGGAAAAGACGGAGGTGAAAAATATGCCGCAAGCGGCCTTTTTCTTTTTTGCCAACGAGCGTGAAAAAATCCTGTGACAAGCTTTCGCGTGCAAACTGAAAAAGCACCATATCGCCGCAAAGTGCCCCGAGGGCGCCGAAGAACGCCGTGTCGAGGGGTGAGCCGTTCTGCGCGATCTTCCCCAAAACCACCATAGCCGGCGCCGTGGAGAATGCCGAAGTAAAGAACATGCCAGCGATAAAACCCTCAAGCCAATGGAATCCCTCGGAGATAACGAGGAGTGACTCGATGGCGTTCGAACGACCCAATAATACCGCGACAGCAATGCTTATGCAGATGATCGCGGCGTCTTTTATCAAAATGTTTTTCTGCGCTTCGGTCATTAAGTTAGAACTTAGGATTTAGAAATTAGGAATTAGCAATTAGGAAAATTATTTCAATACTTTCCGGAGGTACTCCCCGATCGCGCTTCCGGCTTTGCGCGCTACATCTTCGGGAGAACCGGCAACGACCACGTGTCCTCCATTATCCCCTCCTTCAGGTCCTAAATCAATCACCCAGTCGGCGGTTTTAATGACATCGAGATTGTGCTCGATAACAACGATTGTGTTGCCACGGTCAACGAGGCGCTGGAGAACTTCAAGAAGTTTTTTAATATCGGCGAAGTGCAGTCCCGTTGTCGGTTCGTCCATCAAATAAAGTGTGCGGCGCGTATCACGCTTGCCGAGCTCAGCAGAAAGTTTGATGCGCTGTGCTTCACCGCCCGACAAGGTCGTTGCTGATTGGCCGAGTTCGAGATACCCCAAGCCGACTTCTTCCAAAATGTTCAGTCGATCATAGAGCCATGGGATCTCTTCGAAGAACTTCACCGCCTCTTCAACGGTCATGCGCAAAATATCGTGAATATTCTTGCCCTTGCCCCCCGAAGCCTTGGCGGAGGGTGGGGTGTATTCAACCGCGAGCGTCTCGCGGTCGAAGCGTTTCCCTTTGCAAATTTCGCACTGCACGTAAACGCTCGGCAAAAAATGCATTTCAATCGCGATGGTGCCATGCCCCTCGCAGTTTTCGCACCGCCCGCCCGGCACGTTGAAGCTGAAGCGCCCGGGTTTGTAGCCGCGCACGCGAGCATCCTCCGTCGAGGCAAAGAGGTCGCGAATAAATGTCCACGCACCAACGTAGGTGGCTGGATTTGAACGGGGTGTTCTGCCGATCGGCGACTGATCGATGTTAATAACACGGTTTACATATTCAAGACCCAGGAGTTGCTTGTGTGCGCCCGGTTTATAGTTTGATCCGTTCCATTTGTTCGAGAGCGTTTTATAGAGCACGTCGTAAACAAGCGATGATTTCCCGGAACCCGAAACACCCGTTATGGCGGTCAATCGGCGGAGTGGGATGTCCACATTCACATTTTTTAAATTGTTCGCCGAAGCGCCCTTGATTTTGATGTAGTCCTGATTCTTCGCGACTTCGCGCCGCTTGTCCGGTACGGCGATGAAGTGCTTGCCGTGCAGGTATTGCAATGTCAGCGACTCCGGAAATTCCTTCCAGCCGTTCTTGAGCAGTTCTTTTGTCGTTCCTTCGGCAACAATGCGGCCGCCATGAACGCCGGCGGCTGGTCCGATGTCTACGAGGTAGTCGGACTCGCGAATCGTTTCCTCGTCGTGCTCGACGACGATGATGGTATTTCCCAAATCGCGCAACTCGTGGAGCGTCTTGATGAGTTTTGCATTGTCTTTTTGGTGTAAACCGATCGTTGGTTCATCCAAAACATATAAAGCCCCCACGAGGCGCGAGCCAATCTGCGAGGCGAGGCGGATCCGCTGGGACTCCCCCCCTGAAAGGGTCCCGGCTTTGCGGTCGAGCGTAAGATACTCGAGCCCGACGTCGATCATGAAGCTCAAGCGATTTTTTATTTCGCGGAGCGGCACTTCCGCAACTTCCTTGAATTTTCTATCTTTGGATAACTCCAGCTCACCGAAAAATTCATAGGCATGCTCGATGGACATTACCGTCACGTTTACAATGTTTTTACCTTGAATTAATACCGAGAGTGCTTCCGGTCGCAGGCGTTTGCCAAGGCACGCCGGGCAGATCTTCTCCGACCACACTTCTTCGGTGCCTAAACCATGACACGTTTGGCAGGCGCCATAGGGGCTGTTGAACGAAAAAAGGCGCGGCTCGATTTCGGGAAATGAAAAACCGTCATTGGGGCAGGTAAACTTCGCTGAAAGTGACGTTTCGTGATCGGTAATAATCGTTACGACATTATTGCCGTACTTCAAGGCGGATTCGACTGCTTCAGCGAGACGCAGGCGGTTGTCTTTTTCTTTCAAATTCATCATGCCAGGAATGCGATCGACAACGAGTTCAATGGTGTGTGCCTTGTAGCGTGAAAGTTCAATACGCTCGCGAAGATTGTGGAACTTGCCGTCCACACGCACTTCACGAAAACCGGCGTTTAAAAAGTCATAAAGCATTTGGTAGTACTCCCCTTTTCGGCCGAGGACGGCGGGCGCAAGAATCAAAATATTTTTTTCTCCGCCAGTTGGCGGACCGTTTTTCTTTGCGATTTCTAGAACGGTGTCAACGATTTCTTCGTTTGTCATCTTTTTGATCTCGCGGCCGCACTGCGGGCAGTAGGGCGTGCCGAGCCGCGCAAATAACACGCGCATATAGTCATAAATTTCCGTAATCGTTGCAACGGTCGAGCGCGGATTCGCCGAGTGACTTTTTTGGTCGATTGAGATGGCTGGCGATAGCCCTTCGATCTCGTCCACGTCCGGCTTATCGAGACGGCCCAAAAACTGCCGCGCATATGCGGAGAGCGACTCGATATAACGGCGCTGGCCTTCCGCGAAGATCGTGTCGAACGCAAGCGACGACTTGCCAGAACCCGAAAGCCCCGTCATCACGATCATCTTGTCGCGCGGAAGTTCGAGAGAAATATTCTTGAGGTTGTGCTCTCGCGCACCCT
>CAZWBU010000026.1:0-9846 GCA_964632585.1 uncultured Candidatus Saccharibacteria bacterium
CGGCAAGGTAAAGCGCGGTCGCGACGAAAGCGTCTGCGTTATTCCAGGGCGAGGCAGGATTATTACCGGTTACTTTCGCAACCCGGTCACGGTAGAGCATCCAGGTCGCCGGCACGAACTGCGCTGGCCCCAATGCGCCACCATAGACACCGTCCTTGTTTGGACAGGAAACGGTCATGGTTTCGGGGTTGATACCCAACTCATTGACAATCTGGAGAAAGACAACCTGACTTTTCGGACTCATCGCGGTCTTATAGTTGCATCTGCCAACATTTTTTCCAAGCGCCGATTCACGATCGAGCACCGCAAGAATCATTGCCGCACGGACACTCGTCGCTCCGGAGGCGAGCTTTGCGTACTGATACGCCTGCTCGAAGCTCAATTCACCCCCACCGAGGAGTTCGAAAATGCGACTCCGGATCTGCGACGCGCTTTGCTTAGTCACCTTGAGGAGCTCTGTATATTTGGACTCTTGTCCTTTCGTAACCTCCAGAAGTTGATCTTTTTGCTCCCTGGTGGCGTCGGTTTGACTCTTCTGCGACGCCTGATAGTCGCGGAGTGTCGCCGCATCAGCACGGGCAAGCGCAAATTGATTCTTTTGATCCTCAAGCTCATCCTTCAGGTCGGTGATTTCGCGGATCTTGAGCCGAACGTTTGATTGGAGGAGTGTCAAGTTGTTCATATCACTGAAAAAATCAGACAATTTTGGATTGCGCAGAAAGATCTGGAGAAAACCATCCTGATTATTTTCGTAGAGTTGATTCAATAGTTCGGTGAGCGCCTCACGATTTTGATTGATATCGCCCTGTGTCGTCGCGATCTGGGTTTGGGTTTCGGTGATCTTCTGATCGAGCTGCTTGATCTGCACATTGATAAGCTTGATCTGCGTATTAAGTTTTGCGATGTTGGCATTGAGTCGCGTGATCTCGCCCTTCAGGGTCGTGCCCTGTTTCTTGTAGCTCGTGATTTGATTTTCATACTGACCGATCTGGCCTTCAAGGTCCTTGAGCTGTGCTTCGAGTGCCGCCCGCTCCTCTTGGCTCGTGGGGGCCTGAGCATTTGCAAAAATTTGTGTCGTCGGTGCCGACGCTGATCCTATAATCAGAAACCACGACGCGGCGACAACAACCGCTGAGCGTGCCGTTTTCGTCAGCGGAATCCTGAAAATCTTGCGGTAGCTCAAGTTGAGCCGAGGCGAACTGCGTCGAAAGACGCTCGCGCTTCGCTTCTGGATGTCACCCACAATTCTTGGTTTAAGTCGTTTGGCCATACGGAAGAGCGCCCTCGAGAGGGCTTGTGTACTTATTATACGACGGAATAAGAAAACCGCCATTACGGCGGTTTCTCTTTATTTTTCGGGTTCCGTAGCGGTCCAAGCGCACATACCGCGTATGTGCGCGGCCGAGCACATAACTGCAGTTATGTGCTCTGGTTTTCTTCAGTAGTTTTCCCCTTCTCCCGCTCCACTTTCTTCTCCTCCGTTTCAACCTTGACCGCAGTTACATCAACGGGTTCGACGGGGGCTACCACCTCCTCTTCTTTCATCTTCTCGGTAATCGTCGCGACGGCCGAATCTCCGTCAACCAAAACATTCACGCCCTTCGGCACCACAATATCCTTCACATACAAGCTTTGGTTCAAAGCCACGAGCGCGGAAAGGTCTACGGTTAGACGGTGCGGAAGATCTCCGGGCAGAGCTTCTACTTCGATCTCGTTCATTGATTTATTGAGTAGTCCGCCGAGCTCCTTTACCGCCGGCGCTTCGCCCACGAATTCGATCGGAATGTGCGCAGTGATCTTCTCGTCCATTCGAACCAGATAGAAATCAACATGGTCGACGGTGTCATGTAAAAAATTCCGCTGAATGTCGTGGACCAAAACCGGATACTTGTCTTTGTTCGCGACGAGCGTTATGACGGTGTTTTCACCCGCCTCTTTAAACACCTTGCGAAACTCCTTGGCATCTACTGCAAGGTGCAGATTTTTGACGCCATGCCCATAGAGCTCGGCAGGAATCAAGCCCCCGGCGCGCAGCGCCTTGGCTTTTCCCAATGTTTCGCGAGTTTTAACGGCGAGGTTCATCCCGGCGCTACAACTTCGATTGATTAGTAATCATCATACTTAATGTATGTATTTCCACCATTTTTGTCACCCACACCCTTACGCTCAAACTTCTGAATCAACCACGGTTTATATCGAAGTTGTAGCACCGGGCATAGCCGAAGCATACTAACAAAAACCTTATCTTTTGACAACGGGCACTACCTTTTCGACCAGCCACCTATGCTTTTCCGTTAAATAGCTTCAGCCGGTTTAACACAATCTTCTTCACTTCTTCTTCTGCTGGGGTGAGGAGTTTGTAGGGCGCAACTTCGTGCGCATCCTTCGCGAGCGTGGTTTCAACGCCTCGTCGCCAGGCGATGCGAATTTCGGTATTCACGTGGATAATCGTAAGTCCCGCCGCAACGCCTGCCACAAAATCTTGATCTGCCGTGCCGGAGCCGCCATGGAGTGTCATGAAAATTCCCGTTGCCCCCGCAATTTCCCTGATGCGTTCGATGTTGAGACGCTTGTGCTCCGCACCCGTTACCATTGAGGCGATGAGGCCGTGCATGTTGCCAACCGCAGGAGCGAGCACGTCAATGTTTGTTTCCGCGACGAACTGTTTTGCTTCTTCCACCGTTGAGAGCTCAAGATGCTCGGGCGCCTTGTCGTGTATCTCCGAGCCGCTCCCAATCAAGCCGATCTCGCCCTCTAAGATAATATTGGGATTCAACGACTTCGCCCGTTCCACTGCTTCCTTTGTTTTTCTTACGTTTTCCTCGAATGGTAAATTAGAAAAATCGGCAATGACCTCATCGAATCCCGCGCGAACGGCTTCTTCTACTTTTTCAATGGAATGCGTGTGATCGGCGTTCAGGTATATCGGATAGTCGTACTCCTCGCGCAACGTTTTGACGAGCGCGGCAGAGGTTCGCACACCCACAAAATCGCGCTCGCCTTCCGAGACACCAACCATGATCGGGACACCGAGTTCTCTTGCCGCGGCGAAGATCGCCTTTAAGGTTGCAAGGTCAGAAAAATTAAAGTGACCGACGGCGACGTGACGCGATCGAGCATCTTCTAAAACTTCTCGTAACATCTTCATGCGGTTCTAAACCCTATTGGCTATTGGCTAGTGGCTAATCCCTAGAATTGTACCGTGTTTTTCTCAAAATGTTCTACGAGTAAGCGCTCCATTGCTTCTTCGGAGCCCGCGTATTCGAGGAACAATCGTGTCCAGAGCGCTTCGCGCTGATGATAGTTCCAGTGCTCGGTCTTGCCCTCAAGCGCCGAAACGGTCGACATGGCGTTATCTTCAAGGTCGAAGCTCACGAGCGGGTCTGTCCCATCGTTGAAGATTCCGGCTACCCAGTCGAGGTCGCGCCACAATTCAAGATCAATATCTTCTCGCGCGGCGCCAAAATCCGCAAGGTCGCGCTCGCCTCGAAACCAGTGGATCGATTCGGGATTCACTCTTGGCAGAAAGAGGCGCGGGTCCTTGGGATTTTCTTTTGCAAGATACCGTTGCATGATGAGCCACTCGCCCTCCGAGACGGTTGTCCTTTTCGGCAGGTCGCCGCGCAGAAGCGATTTGAAACGCGCGGCAAAATCTTTCCGCGGAGCGTAGTGTCGGAACATCTTCGAGTAGAACTCCACTTCGTGAAAATAGTGGAAGAGAAGCGCAAAGTCGCGCAGATACTTGCCGGGCGCATCTTCGCGAATGGGGTTTAAGAAGATGATGCCGAACTCCTTGAGGTGGCTCACATTGTGGTGTTTCTTCGCTACGAACTTTTGAGCCACCTCGCGCCACTCGGTACCAAGTACCTTGATCTCGATCTCGCGCTCTTCAAAGTCGGCGGCGGTGAATCCACCATACGCTTTTTCGAATGTCTCGTGCATCCACTGCTCCGACTCGATAAAGCGCAAGGCGCTGAAGATTTCGGTTACATCGTGATGCTTTAACATTTCGTCAACGCCTCCATATCCTAAGAACTTGAGGAGATTATCAGGGCGGTTCTTCGTGAGGATCTCTTCACCAAATGATTTTTTGAGGAAAAACCCCTTCCCCACCTTCACGATCTTCCGCGAAAGATTTGCCGCCTTCTCGAACTCATTTTCGCCCGGTGTATCCTCGAGCACCTTTCGAAGTTTTGCTTCGTCCCGCTCGATCGCTACCTGGAGCGCGGCGCGCACCTCGTTGGCTTTTGGCGGTGCCATCGTAACCCCAAGCGCGATCAACATGTGGCGGCTCGCATTCTCGATCTCCTGGGCGACATGCGCCATCACGCCCATCTTCCCCGTCCGCTCGGCCATCGTGTGATCGACGCCCTCCAAGAACTTGGCTTCAACACCAAGAATCCTGCCGAGTGTTTCGTACGGATTCATCGAGCTAGGATATTTTTTTAGCGATAACCTTCTGATGTTTCCACCGGTGATCGTGTTCGAACTGCCGCCTCCGTAAGATACCCGGCTGGGCGCCGATCGATTCGACGACGGAGGTAGCATTCGCACTGCCTAAGCGAATGGCGTGCTCGATGATGTTCCGTGAAAACCTTACAACTCCCGGCGACATGCCCCCGCCTCTCCATAGCTTAAACCACAGTGACCCTTTCCCGCCGTGCTCGGCGTGCGCGAGGGAGGCCACAAACCCACTTCCGAAGGCATCGCCCGCGCCGGTGCGGTCGACAATCTTTCTCTCCTTAAATACTCCCGCCTTGTAAATGGTCGTACCGTCCGAGACCAGGACGCCTTTCGGACCGTCGGTCAAGACCGCAAGGCCCGGAACGTAGTCGTCGAATTTTTTAAAGATCTTTTTTTCGTCCTTAAAATTAGCGCCCGTCAAGAACGCGCCCTCCTCGCGATTCATGGTCACAACATCAAGGAGTTTGAGCATCGGGGCGAGTTTCTTATACCCGAGCTCGATATAGTGTTTCGAAGGATTCATTGCCACGCGCGTACCATTTTTTTTGAGCATCGCGACGACCGACATAATAACGCCGAAGGGAATCTTGCCCGGAACGATGTAGGCCCAGCGGGTCTTGAGCTTGTGGTGTGGAATATTGTGGATAGTAAGGTCTTCAGATGCGCCGCGATAGTTCAAGATGGTCCGTTCGCCGTTCGGTGAGCGGAGAATCACCGAGTAGGCCGTCATCTTCGCGTCGTCAAACGAACAAAGCGAGGTAACCCGCTCTTTCCGGAGATCGCCCAGCACATCGCGGCCGTTTCGGTCGTAGCCAATCTTAAAGAGCGCCGCGGTCTTAAGACCCTGTCGAGCAAAAGTAACGGCCGCATTCGTAGCTCCCCCGCCGATCGTCATGATCGGCGGCTCGACTTCGATCTTTCCCCCCAGCGCGAAACACTGTGCCTCGCCGGTTTTAAAGCCGAGTTTTTGCAGGTGTTTCGGATCGCGAACAATCTTAAACAGATTGCTGCTTAAAAATACGTCGCGCGTCGCCGTGCCGATCGTTATCACGTCAAACATGGTTTAAGTATAACAGAACTTTGATAGAGATATGCGGCGCCCCGTGAAACGGAACACCGCATATTTTCCCTGTGCAGGGCTTTTCGCACTCCGCGGCGCTAAATTGGTTTGAACTCGTAGGTGTAGCCGCATTCGTCGTTAGCGCACCTGTACGTTACGTCCCGTGCAGAGTGATCTTTAACATTCACTTGGCACGAGATCATCTCCCCCGTGAGCGTGGCGCACAGTTTGCAGAGGCGCCGGTTACGCCCGATGATGTTGCCGTCAAAGTCAAGGATCGCGATTGCCGCATCTCCCCGGAAGGCCGTCCACCAGATCTTTAATTCTGGTCGCAAGACAGTTACAGAATTGTCCCACGTAAACCCCGCCTGGCCGCCCCGGAGGCGAATGGCGGAGAAAGTCCTTCCGTTCAAGGCCCTGTCCACGGCCTCGAAAGACCCAGCTTGCAACTTGAGCCATTCGGGAATCTTTGCACTGGGCTCGAACCAGATCTCCACGCCATTGCCATTTTCCATCGCTTCCTCCACTGCGCCTTAGCGGCACAACGGTTATGTACTTTCACAACCATACACCCAAACCCGCCGCACAGGCAAGAAGTTTTTCGAATCTATCTTAGGCCCGCCGGATCACTCTTTTCGCCGCTGCAACAATATCCTTAACTCCCATGCCGTAGCGTTCGATAAGTTCTGCGGGCGGGCCGGACTCGCCGAATACGCCCTGCATACCGATAAATTCGGTTGGTGTTGGCGCATGTTTTGCGAGGCATTCCGCCACCGCGCCTCCCAAGCCGCCCGCAACCTGGTGCTCTTCAACGGTAACGACTGCGCCGATTTTTTTTGCGAGTTCCACAATCTTCTTTTCGTCCAAGGGCTTAATGGTGTGCGAGTTCAAAACAACCGTCCCAATTTTTGCTTTGTCGAGCTCGCGGGCGGCAAGCAAAGCATTATACAAGAGGCCGCCGCAGCCAATTATCAAGACCCGAGGCCGTTTAGACTCCCAAAACACCTCTGCCTTCCCGGGCGTAAACTTCGTACCTTCCGTTGTCATGATCGGTGTTTTCTCGCGCGCCAAGCGGATATAGATCGGCCCCCAGATGTGCGCGGCTGCAATTGTCGCTTTTTTCGCCTCGATCGCATCGCACGGCACAAAAACTTTCATATTCGCCATCACACGCATCGTTGCAATGTCCTCGACGGCCTGGTGTGTTGCGCCGTCGGGACCAACCGAGATTCCCGCATGATGCCCGGCAATTTTTACGTTTGCGTCATTGTACGAAATCGTCGTGCGAATCTGCTCCCAGTTCCTGCCGGGAGAAAACGTTGCGTAGGACGCAATAAAGGGAATCTTTCCGGAGACGCCGAGGCCCGAAGCGGTCGCCGCCATGTTCTGTTCGGCGACACCCATTTCGAAATAGCGGTCGGGATATTTTTTAGCGAACGCCTCAACACGAGTTGATTCGGTAAGGTCTGCGCAGAGCGCAACGACGTTGGGGTTATCGTCTCCTGCCACAACAAGACCAACGCCAAAGCCGTCGCGCGTTGGTTTTTGTTCCACATCCACGTCGAAAAGTTTTCGGTTCAGCTTAGCGGATGGATTGAACATGGAGTTATTTTAGCACAATGTTACTTTGTAAATGTGAGAGTATCTACAACATTATCGATCATGTAACTTTTTTGTGTTGCCACAGAGAAGTTATCATCTGGTATTCCAAGGAAACCGGTGGAAAACTGAAATTCTTTGCCGTTTCTCAACAACTCAATAGTTCTTTCAATGGCGTTACCCTCACCGGCATTATCTGTAATGCGGACAGCTTTAATGCCATTTATTATTCGATACGAGACCACGCAGTCCGCATTCCAATTCTCTGCGACATCTGCGCAATGGCGCGCTCCAATGTCTTCGATTGTTTTGATGGATGCGTCAAGAACCGACTGCGGCGCTATTGTTACACCAACGAACATATTGGTCCGGTCATAAAAATTTTCCTTTTTCTGTTCAAGATTTTTGTCTTGGATAGTTAGATTAAATATCGAATCCTTATTAGTATGAGTAGAAGAGGGGTAGGTATCTTCGATAACTATCCAATCGCTCGGATACCGAAACTCAAACCCATACTGCTCATTGCGGTAGGTTTTCCAACCCGCCGTCGAAGAGGCCGTGGTGCTTGTGGGACAAAGCGCAAACTCACAGTTTGGACCGGTGCGGGAGACGTAGCTTCCATCCGGGCACTGCTTTGCCTCTTGTGTGCAAGCGATCGGTTTCGGCGCGGAAGATTTCTTTGTGTGGTACACCGATCCGCCGAGGGCAAGAATGGCGGCAACGATAAGCACGATCAAGATCGGCGCAAATCCTTTTTGCCGTTCTCTTTTTTTCATAGATTGCTTATCATCTAATCCCCGTATCAACGCTGATGTCCAAATGCGACGTCTCGCCACCTTTAATGGTGATTGTGGCTGGCAAGTCCTTGCTCATATTGCCAATCCCGGTTTTTGCGGGGACAACAACATAGGTTCCCGGCGGAAGCGTTACGATGTACGTGCCGGAGGCATTGGCGTGGAAACGTGTGATTGTTTTACTCCGGTCGCTTGATAAAACAAGAAACTCCCGCGAGGCATATGCCTCCGGCGGCACAGGACAGGGCACATCTATCCGTTCGACGGGACAGATCGGACCGATGGAAACTTTACCTTTAAGGGTGCTGGTTGCCGACGTGCTTGGTTTAATAAACTTGAACGTGGAGAGGATTTGGTCGAATTCGTTAAGGTAAATGCTGTTGGATGGCCAGCTCGTCAATGAAAATCCTCTACCGCCATCGACGTAATACACTCCCAGGACTTCCATTCCAAACTCTTCATCATGCGTCCAAACTTTTTTCCCAACAACGCCGTTGATGACTATATCCTCCGTGCGCACGACATTGTTGAAACCGCCAAGTTTCTTGATTAATTCGTCTAAAGATCCAACCGTCCTATAAACATCCCCTTCAATTTTTATTTCGTTCTGAGGAACCGGGGCACCGGGATTATAGGTGTTATTTTCCGGATAGCTATAGATTTGGAGAGATAAGGCCTCACCGCCAAGTAAGGTTGGGCTGCCGTCATATGTATCCATTCTCCAGGCAGCCGGATACTTAAACTCAAACCCGTACTGCTCATTGCGGTAGGTTTTCCAGCTTGTAGTGTCTGTCGAAGACGGTGATGATGCGGGTGGTGGTGGCTGGCCGTTTCTCGCCACGAAATACCCCACCGCACCAATAGCAACGAGTACCACGACGATAAGGACAAGAACGACGGGGGTAAAACCCTTGGTGTTCATTTACCCTCCTAACTTTTTTTTGACTCGCGACATTTTGATTATTGACGCCTCTTCAATTTTTGACCCATTAAGACGTACATCCTTCCCCGCCAGCAAAAAGTTGGGAAGGTGAACTTATGTTACCACAATCAACCAATGATCTCGGGCTTGAGTTTTTGTGCATCGGGGGAAATGCGGAAGTTGTTTTTGACGCTCATTTGAAAATTTCTTTGTCTAGTTTTCTTGCTTCGTCTACGAAGAATGCTTTCCATTCGCGGTGATCGATCTTACGGATCATGCGGGGGTAGTCGGCCACGGTTGACGCAGTCAAAAGCCGCGAACCGAGTTGTACCGCATCAATGTGCCAGTCGAATTTGATCTTCGCTTGCGCTAAAAGCTCACGAACGGAATATCCATAATCACCGATGAGAAAATAGAGATCAATGAAATCGCGTGCCCGCGGTTTCACGGCGATCGTATGCACCTTGTTCACCGCGATATCGAGGGCACTATCAACCGAAATGTTGTGGTAACGCTCCCCTTTTTCGATGCGCGGGAACGGGTAGTAGTTGAAATCCACCTTGAGCACCTCGCCATTCGTAAAGAACAGCTGGAACGTGTGCAATCCCATAAACTGCCGATAATCTGTTCGTTTGAGTTTTAATTTTTTCTGCACCTTCCCGATGAACGAACGGAGTGGTAAGAGGTTGATCTCGTGTTCTGAAAACAGATCGATGTCTTCTGAATAACGATGACGGAGGTAAAACGCGGAAAGCGGCGTACCGCCAGTGAAATAAAACTTTTTACAAAGATACGACTCGTTGGAAATGAGATCGAGAAACTTCACCTGCTCTGCCGTTAAGATCGCGGTTTTGGAGGCCATAAGAGGAAGCGGAGGTATTTTCGCGTTATGGTGTCCATGAAGATTTTCTTCCAGTGTTTTCGCACAAACCGCCTATCGAGCCGCCCGCCATCCAAGCCATAATTGATCATCTGTTCAGACCACCAGATCTTATAGCCCTCTGGGT
>CAZWBU010000027.1:0-3071 GCA_964632585.1 uncultured Candidatus Saccharibacteria bacterium
TTTTTTATGCCGAGTTTTTCTGACAATATCTGCATCACGGGCGATGCGGAGTTTGTGGTGCATGAACCGTTCGACGACATCGTACAGGTCTTAAGGTCGTCGTCGTTCACGCCCATCAAGACCGTCTTCGCGTCTGCGGTGTCTTCGTCCTTGGCGGGAGCGGTCAGTACAACACGCTTCGCGCCCGCTTGTTTATGGACTCCTGCTGTTTCAAAACCTTCGAAGATGCCGGTCGCTTCGACAACGATGTCTACGCCGAGTTCGCCCCAGGGAAGCTTACTGGCGTCTTCTTCTTGAATAAAGAGGATGCTGCGGGCGTCGACGACCAAGTATTTCTTGCCACCTTCTTCTTTCGCCCCGACCGCCTTGTTGTACCGGCCGTAGGTTGAATCGAAGCGCAGAAGGTATGCCAGGTTTTCGAGATCGCCTAAGTCGTTAATCGCGACAACTTCAAGCTCCGGCCGCGTAAGCGCGAGTTTTAAAAACGAGCGACCGATTCTTCCAAATCCGTTGATTGCTACTTTAGCCATAGTGTTCCCGAATATACAAATATTTCGAATTACGAATAGGTAACGTTATATTAACTATATCACAGCAACATACCATTTCCCGAACATTCGTAATTCGGCAAATTCGTACATTCGGGATTACTCTACCACAACCTTGTCCCCCGCCTTCACCCCCAGCTTCTCGACCGTTCCCGCCGGAACTTCGAGCACGCGATTTACCCATTGGGGCGAGGAGTAGAGTTTGAGTTGGAATACACTCTTCCCCGACTCGGGCTGGGCGTTCTCGACAAAACCAACTACCGTTTCGCCTTTAATCCAGATAATGTCGATCGAGAAGTTCATGTCCTTCATCCAAAATGTCCTCGGCGAAGATGTGGCGAAGACGAAGAACATTCCCTCGTTTTCCGCAAGCCCCGGACGGCCCGAGAGCCCTTGCGCCTCTTTGGTGATCGTATCCGCAATATCAACGCGAAACGTCTGTCCGCCAAGGGTGAGTGTTTTTTGCTCGTAGTCCGTCTGCGCTTTCAATCCAAAAAAGTAGTACCCCGCACCAACAAGGAGAATAAGAAGGGAAAGGGCCATAGGGAGGCGTTTATCCATTATTACATCATTATACCAGGATAGGAGAAGTTTGATTTGCTATAATGGAACTAACTCTCAAAGGTCGCGGAATGGATACGAAATACGAAAATATACGAATATACGAAAAAGTGTTGCCTCCTTAGACAAAGTAGGATTCGTACATTCGTAAGTCGTTCGTATTTCGTAGCATACAATCAATGATTTCCTTGAAAAATTGTAAGTGCAGCAATCCCGACATGGCGCTTCTCGCCGTCCGGATTGTATTGGCCTTTGTCTTTATCTCTCATGGGTGGAGTAAGTTCCAAGATATGCCTGGGACGATTAAGTTCTTTGGTATGCTCGGGTTACCAGCGTTTCTCGCCTATGTTATTGCAACCGTAGAACTCCTCGGTGGTGCGGCCGCGCTCATCGGCAATTGGACCCACTGGGTCGGAAAACTTCTTGCGATCGACATGCTTGGCGCGATCTATCTTGTCGCATACCCTAAGGGTGGTTTCAGTGGTTCGGTTTCGGAGCTTTCGCTTTTTGCCCTCGCGCTTGTACTCTGGGGAGTCGGTCCGGGCAAGTACACGTTCAAGTGGTTGACGAAGGGTAAGTGAACCTTCACGCGGTTGTACTCATGGTCGTCTGTGGAGACGGGTAACCCATAACCAGTTATCTAGTCATGACTAGATAACTGGTTATGCATAAAGAGTGTCGATGGGATGTGCCGACTACTCACTTTCTACTGTCAACTGATTTATTTCGTACGCCGCAATGCCGAACGCGACGGAGACGTTTAGCGATTCCTTGCCCTGAGCCTGCCTGCGGTGAGCCTGTCGAACCCATCGAAGGGTTTTTCCGCGCATCGGGATTTCTAAAATGGCATCGGTTTGTTTAAGTACGGTTGCTGGTAGACCGTCTATCTCGTTTCCAACGATGAGAGCAATGCGTTTCACTATTACATTGGACGATCGTCGGATGTGATAGCGATGTGGTATGGCATTGTACGGAATCGAGTGACTCGACTGTTCAAGCGCAAAGATTAAAAATTTTTCTTTTTTCAATTTTTTAATAACGCTCGCAATGGATCGGGAATACTCCCACGGAACGGTCTTCTCCGCCCCGAGCGAAACTTTGGCGAGTTGCGGGCGCGGGTTTCCGAAGCGATCAATGGGCTGTGGTGTAAAGCCGGTCAAAAATATTTTTGATACGCCGGCACCATCCGCCGTACGAAAGATGCTTCCGACATTATGCAAACTGCGGATGTTATGGAGAATGGCGACGAGCATTTGTAATTCGAATACTACGAATGTTTCGACGAATGATACGAATACGAATAAGTGTATTCATTCGTTGCATTCGTTACGTTATTTGTAGCATTCGGATTATACTACTGACTGTTCTGCGGTGAGGGCGTTGCGGCCGCAAAGTCACTGCTTGTCCAGGATGAACGTGTCAAACTTTGGCCTGCCTGTATCTCGTCCCAATGAACTTCTTCTGTTTTAGCGCCGTTTGCATCGTAGAGCAGGATGGCGTTATTCGTATAGGCGAGTGAATATGATACGGGCCAGGTCATATCGGGCGTTGTAGCACCTGCGTAGCCTCCCTCATGGCCGATAAGGAAATACTTGTTCGACATGATGGTTTTACCTTCAAGTCTGCTCGCTGCAACGAGTGTGGACTCGGTCCCCGTGGAGCTCTTCTTCTTGATCGTCCAGCCAGTAAGTACTACTCCACTCGAGCCAGGGTTGTAAAGTTCAATGAACTCATTATCGGCATTCCCATCGCTTCCAGCCATGATCTCGCTCACTAGAACCGAGCCGGGGGCGGACGGCGGGGGCGGTGGAGGTGGGGATCCAGAGAACTGGGGTGGATTAAAAACTGCGGTGACGCTAGCTGCTCCGGTCACGAAGACACCGCACGACCCCTTACCCGTGCAGGCGCCGGTCCAGCCGCTAAATTCGAAGTCCGGATCGGGATGCGCCGTAAGCGTGACGG
>CAZWBU010000027.1:3081-9603 GCA_964632585.1 uncultured Candidatus Saccharibacteria bacterium
TGTTTGGCGCGTAGTCGTGGGTGCAATCCAAGCCGCACAAGATTTTGTTGTCATCCGTTTGCACTGTTCCCTTGCCGCTACCTTCCTTAATTATAGAGAGGCGGTACGTTTGAACCGGTGCTGGCGGAGGCGGCACGACGGGTGACGAGGTTGGTGTCGCTGGTGCTGGTTGGGAGTTTTGCGCGCGCGGCGTTCCACCGATAACGGTGCTCGTGTGCCAGCCGAGGTCGCTTGCATTACGCTCCATTGTTTTCCTCGACTCGCTCTCGCCTGCAAGCCAGCCGCTTCCGGCATTTACTTCGTCAACCAACTCGCAGTTGCCCCCCACGAGTTTCAGATACTCACCGTCGTTTCCTAAACTGCCGGCGTACGTGAGGTCCGCACGAACACCTGGAACGGATTCGTCGTCGGTTCGTTCGAGAAGAACATACCCACCCGCAGGCACGATGAGCGCGGCATTAAAAACAATATTCAGTTTTCCGTCACTCGAGATAATGTGATATCCGCGCAGATCAACTGATACGTTCGAATTGTTTTTTAGCTCGAGCCACTCGTTCGAACTCGCGGCGCTCGCGGATTCGGTCCCACGAATTGGTGATCCCATCCATGCGACTTCGGAAAATATAATAGTTCGATTCGGCGCGCCGCTCGACGTGAAGTCACACACGCGGATCGGCGATGCGGTTTCCGTTTTTGACGTCGAAGTGCTTTTCTTCGTTGTTGATGGACTCGTCGCTCTCGAAGGAGGGGGCGAAGTTGTTTTACTTGAAGATTTTTTCGGTGACGCGACCGCGAAACCGCTTGTTGTCATTTTTGTGCTGTCATTTCGCGATGACGATACGCCCGATGATGCTTTTTCGTCGCTTGATGTTAGTGAATCACTCACTTCGATCTCGTAAACATGGCCGCTCGGCTCTGAAATGAAGGCGTCATGCAATGTTTTGCTGATAACGCTCGCCGTTTGGACAAAAAAACTGTTTTGTGTGCTCTCGGCCGACTGCGACGTAGTTCCTTGCAAGAAAAAACCGCCGACGGAGAGTCCTAAACCGAAGAGCGCGGCGCCTCCCGCGATACGAAATAGTTTCCGACCGCTTGAAGAACGTTTCGGAACATCCTGAACTTCAGTTTGAAATTCGTTTTGGTCGTTCGTGTCCATCGATCTGGTACCAGCAATGGTCCTTCCCCTGCCTTCATCCCATGCGAGGCACGATGTATTGTGGTTCAGCGTATCGAAGATGCACCACTCGGTCAACTCGCGCTCGGATGAAACCCACAAACCGATTTTTTGCTCTTTCGAGGTTCGGTTTTGGGCCTGGCGGGACTTTTGCGACAATCCAAGACGGCGGTCGGGCAGACGTGAACCTCGGCAAGCCCTCTGAATCCTCTCTCGGCCGAAAATTTCTCAAAGTACTCTTGTCATTTTACCTAACTGTGACGTTTTGGTAGTTCCTGGGGATAACCTGGGCCTGCTCCTCGAGGTCAATTTTTTATAGAATGAGGGAGCTGAAAAAACTTGCCATTCTTGCCCTATAAAATAATTCCCGAAATGTTTGCGGCGCATGGGCATGCGCGATTCGAAGAAACATTTTGCGGGTGAGTGCGAGAAACGGCGTCTTTCAAAGGTTTGAATAGCAGATTCATCATCACTCTAAAATATTTTCATGGTAGCGGCGAAGAAAACGGTTCACGATATGGTCACTAAGTCGGAGATCGAGCGCATTAATAAAAGTTTTTCAGAAAATGCGCTGAAGATGATGAGAAAACGGTATCTCGCGAAGTTCGAAAATGGCGAACAGGAGATGCCGACGGATATGTTCTATCGCGTTGCCCGCTCTTTGGCTGAAATCGAAGGAAATTACGGCAAAGATAAGAAGTTTATCGACAAGACGACGAAGGACTTCTTCGAGATTCTCGCGAACAAGGAGTACACGCCCGCCGGACGCACCATGACGAACGTTGGCGCTTCGACCTCCGTCGTTGCGAGCTGTATTGTACTCCCCATCATGGACTCGATGGAGAGTATTTTTCAAACATTGAAAGATGCTGCGCTCCTTCAGCAAGCCGGCGCAGGATTAGGTTTCGATTTTTCTCATCTCCGCCCTGCGATGACGCCGACCAAAAAATCAAACGGTGTCGCGGGCGGTCCGGTTTCTTTCCTTGAGGTATACAATGATGCATTTGGCATCATTAAACAGCAGGGTCGTCATGGTGCAAACATGGCGATGATGCAGATTGACCATCCTGACGTTTTGGACTTCATCCGCTCGAAAGAGGTCGAAGGGAAAATTCGCAACTTCAATATCTCGGTGAAGGTGACGGATGACTTCATGCAACGCCTCATCGACACGCCGAATGAGCAGTGGTATTGCTCATGGAACGGCGCGAAGACGAAACCCCAGCGTGTCCTCCGTGCGCCGAACGGCGCGGTGACGGGCGCCGAGGAAATCGATATCACCGTCAAAGAACTTTTTGATGAGATCGTGAACTACGCGTGGTTGAACGGCGAACCGGGCATTGTCTTCATCGACGAAGTGAATCGCACGAATCCCCTGCCCGGCCTTGGGCCGATCGACTGTTCTAATCCTTGCGGCGAACAGTTCCTCCATCACTACGACAACTGCAACCTCGGCTCCATTAACCTCGCCGTTTTTGTGAAGGATGGCCGGGTTGACTGGAACCGCCTGCGACACGTGACGAGAACCTCCATCCGCATGATGGACAACGTCATCGACACTTTTAATTTTCCGGTCAAAGCAGTAACCGACCTTGCGCAGAAAAATCGCCGCATCGGGTTAGGCATTATGGGTTTCGCCGACATGATCTTTCAACTCGGCATCCCCTATAACTCTCCCGAAGGAGTAAAGATGGGCGAGAAGGTCATGAAAGCTGTAAATGACGCCGCCCACGAGACGAGCGAGCAGTTAGCCAAGGAAAAAGGCGTCTTCCCGAATATCGTTCACTCGGTTTATGTTAAGCGTAAGATCAAGCTCCGCAATGCCGCCTTGACGACGGTCGCCCCCACAGGATCAATCTCCATGATGCTCGACTGCTCCTCGGGCATCGAGCCGAACTTTGCCCTTGCTTTCGTAAAGCAAGATAAAGACGGCCATCAGTATCACTATTTCAACCGCTACTTTGAAGCGGCGCTCAAGAAGTTGAAGTTCTCACCCACCAAGATGCAGGCCGTCAAGGATGAAGTTATCCGCACGGGCACTATCCAACATCTTACGGACCTCCCCGAGGGGTTGCGGAAAACCTTTGTCGTCGCCATGGACGTTTCCTCCGACGGCCACATGCAGATGCAGGCCGCCTTCCAGCGCAACGTCGACAACTCGATCTCAAAGACGATCAACTTCCCGAACAGCGCGACCAAGGAAGACGTCTTGAACGGCTATGTCTCGGCATGGAAGCTGAAGTGCAAGAGCGCGACGGTGTACCGCGACGGGAGCCGCGAGGTGCAGATTCTCAACATCGGCACGGGCGAAGGGCTTAAGACACCCTCCGAGATCGGCCGGGGACCAAGCGTCATTCAACCCATTGCGATCGAGGCGCCGCTCAACCTTCCTATTGACCGTGACCGCATCGACACGCGTGATCGCCCCGAGGTGATGAGTGGGCGCACGTATCGCGTCAAGACCGGCTACGGACGACTCTATGTAACCATCAACAACGACGAGACGAGCGCACCGTTTGAGGTCTTCGCCACACTCGGCAAGAGCGGCGGATTTTTCCAAGAGCAGAGCGAAGCGATTTGCCGCATGATATCTCTCTCGCTTCGTTCGGGCATTAAAGTGGAAGAGGTCATCCGCAACCTGAAGGGCATCCGCGGACCGATGCCAACGATGACGAACAAGGGCACGATCCTTTCGCTCCCCGATGCGATCGGGCAGATCCTCGAAGAGCACGTTCGCGACACAAGCGGATCGGGCGCGACGCCGCTTCTCGAGGGCGAAACATCCGAACCGGTCGAGGTCGTCGCGGCAAAGCTCGGCGCCGACTCGCAGAGCATACCGACCGCACAGCTCGCATCAGCTCCAGCTCAAGCGGCATCCCCGAAAAAGACCATCGCCGAGTACGGCATGATTCCCGGCTGCCCCGACTGCGGCGGAGCTCTCACACTCCAAGAGGGCTGCATGAGTTGCAAGAGCTGTGGATTCTCCCGTTGTGGTTAGCAATTTTAAAATAGAGAATCTATCCTGAGTTGCATCGAAGGGTGGGTTTTCGAGATGTGGCTAGAAATTAGCCACTAGGGCTTAGTAAGAAAAAAGGGCGCCTTTGCGGGCGCTCTTTTTTTTGATAAGGTAATCATATTATGGAAGGATATGGCGACATGAAAGACAAAGAACAAGAGCCCGAATCGCTTGATTATTCGGAGCTACCGCCAGAAACAGCAGAACAGCTTCAGACCGCCGCCGAAGAGAAGCGGCGGGAGTTCGAGGGGGTGTTCGGCAATTTTGACAGGGCCGCGGGAAAGCTTGCGGAGCAGGCCGATACCGACCCGCTTACGGGTTTCTATAACCGTCGCGCGTTTGAACGAGAGGCCGAAAAACTCATTGCTCGCTATCGCCCAGAAGGGAGTAAACGACATACTGATGTTAAGCCGCTAGCATTCTTCTGTCTCGACATTGACGACTTTAAGCACGTGAACGATAAATATGGACATGCGAGTGGTGATGAAGCGATCATGGCAGTAATCGCCACGCTCAAGAAAAGGTTCCGACCCGAGGAGGATTTGTTTGGTCGGTCTGGCGGTGATGAACTCGTAATCGCCCTCCCTAACCTTGGCCCCCAGGATATTCTTGAACGATTTGGTTATGACCCGGAACAACACAAGGATGCACAACTACCGACTGTTGGTTTGGAGATCAAGGGCGAAAAAATCAATATTACACTCAGCGGTGGCGTGGCAGAATATCACCCCGGTGATTCACTCGACGAAGTCCTCAAGCGAGCAGACCGCGCGCTCTATTTCGCGAAAATAACCAAGAACCGGGTCGTTAAAGACGAAGATGTTCCGACCGATTGGATCCCACCGGAAGTTGAAAAAAAATAAGCTCGCTGTTAAACTGGAGTGCGTATTCCGAGGTAGGCGGTAGGGCCGACGCATAGGTCGGCCTCCCGACTGAAACGTCGGGACCGAACGACTCAGCACCTCGACAACAGAATATCTTGTAGAAACTTTTGCTCCGCGGTAGCTCAACGGTAGAGCGGATCCCTGTCGACGCAGTCGACCCTGAATGTATCGAAGGGCGGATGCAAATGGGCAGCTTCCGGAAGCAATTCCGGTTGAAAAACTGGGCTAATTCGGGGAAACCCTACGGGGCAATCCCGAGCTAAATCTCCGCCTTCGGTGGCGGAGTAAATGTGTAGAGACTATATACCCGGATCCCCTCGTGGGATATGAGATAGTCCACGCCCGTTGGAAACATCGGGAGTACGTGTAAGGATAAGGTTCCAGGTTCGAATCCTGGCCGCGGAGCAGGGGTTTTTACAACTAGAAATACCCAGCAATGTAGGTATCTTGCTGGGTATTTTGGTTGCCCCATTGGCGTGTCCAGCAAGAAAAGCCATGACTTTGCAGCGCTTCGTGGCATGTGTGTAGAAACATAGTATATGGAGAATACACCAAGGGGGGAATATCGGTGGATTGTTTTTAAGAATGGAGTCGAATAGCGAGCTGCGGTATAATGGTTCAAAAGTTGTCCACGACGCAGAGTTACAACCACCCGCGACGGTAGTCGAAATTCCCCGTCTGCCGGCAGCAGCTACCACCGGCGATATTATTGACAGCAGAGTCGAAACGCGATTGTATCATCGGGTGGTAGATCGCAGAGATTTGCCTCTCCTCGGCCGCGCGGGATTCGTCGCGGTAACAATGTACATTGAGAGGTGCTCGCATGGGTATAACAGGAAGTACGAAAGGCGGCTTCAAAGCGCAGATCGCCACCCTGGAACGAGAGATCCCAAAAAAGAAGAAGGAGCTGGAGCGGCTAACCGGCCTTGAAGTACGCGCAAGAGATCGATGGACGAAGGGTTACCACGCCTTCCTGAAGGCGGCAGGACGACTGGCAAACCTGAAAGTCCACAACACAAAAACCGAAGCTGGTCTTAAGAAGAAGATTGATTGCTGGCCGGCCGAATCGGGCACACTGACCAGAGAGCGGGACGCGGTACGGATTCAAGTCAAGAAGGCCGAGCAGGAACTTGCAGCGCTCGGGACCAAGATGGCCACGTTGCGGGAGCAGGAAAGCAACGAGATTGGGACGACGAACGAGATCGTAACGCAGGTCTTCGCACTGAACGATGCGGTCGTGCGTGCAGCAACGGACCGCGAAGAGTGTTTGAAACGCCACGTCTTTCCTCGCCTGATCGACGAACAAGGAAACCTCCGGCGCCAATTGAGCTTTACGAGCTCCAATGGCCTCCAGCGGGTCGTCGCCATGGTGAATACCCTGACGATCGTCCGCGGAGATCTCGCTTCCCAAGCCAAAGGGGAGATCGAACAGTTCTTCGAGAGGTTCC
>CAZWBU010000028.1:0-9509 GCA_964632585.1 uncultured Candidatus Saccharibacteria bacterium
GGGTGTGCCTCCCCTTTTGCGCGATGACCATCGAATTCTTTTTTGAGGAGTGTGTCAACCGCCGCATTTAAACTGAAGGGATACCCGGGTGGGCGGGCGACACCAAGACGCTTATCAAAATAAAAACACCGCGGACATTCGATAAAAAGATCGATACCGCTTCGACTCACGACGAACGGCTCGCTCGATTCGGGATTGAATAAATTCCGTGTTTTTCGAGAGCGATAGTAATCGGACATCGTGGCTCTATTTTAGTCCGTGTACGGCAATTAAAAAAGACTAAGGGCCTCGGACACCGGGAGGTGTTTTGAGGCCCCTGAAGGACGTTTCTGTTGACGTCTCATGATGCTGCAGTGCGTAGCCGCTTCTTCTCACGTCAGGTTACCCCGACGCATAGGACTTGTTCTCCCCAGGGAGCGTGCGGCGACACTAGTGACGCCGCGAGGGTGGCGAACGGGTTTCCCCGAACTTTCCCCTTTGGTCGCCAGCCAGCGCCGCGTACCCGCTTACCCGTGAGGTAACTTCGCCCTCGACTCGGTGCGCGCCATCCTTTCGTCCGGCACTTCACTGCTTTTCGGTACTGCTCCGCAAACCACGCACGCCACGATGGTACGCGGCCTCTCGCTCGGCGTTTTGCATCCCTGAAAAGGTAGCAATGCCAAGCAGTGCCTCGTATCAGTGAGCATACGTATCGCAGCAGCTCCGCACAGCCGATCGGTATCGTCCTGCCGCTTCCCCCTTTCAGGTTCGGCAAGCAGTACGTGTCGTTACCGACGGCAGCCATCTCACTGGTGGTTGCGCTCTGTGAGTCACCTCCGTTGGCTTTTTACGGCCAACCCACCAATGAACCCTAAGTTTTTGACTTTACTCCGGGCGAACCTTCTGCGCCGGCGTTAACCGTTTATTTGCGCTTCTTCGGTTCTTTTGGTTTTCCCAATGCGGATTTTTGTCCCGACATCCCGACCCGTCAACATGGTCACCCCTCGAAGAATCCCCAAATATTTTCAGAAACTCTTCGAGAGGCAACCGCGTAATTCAAATAACTGATTCTTACTTTAGGATGGTGCGAAAACATCGTCAACACCGAAATGTGGACATGCTGTGGGTTACCCGGGGATAATTTTTCCCCGTCGATATGTGCCTGCTTTTCGTTGACTCGCAGCACGCCGATTTGCTATAAGATAACTAGCACCAAGCGCAGTTTTCCTTGTTCCTGATGCCGAAAGGCACCGAAGGAGATCTATGACACAAACGCAGGCGTGGCCGCCGCAGGGATCCGACCGGAGCAGCACGCGCACCAAGTTCATCGAGATCGGGAAGCGAACGGTCTACCTCATGGTCATGAGAGATCCCATCAAGTGTCCAATCACTGTTTCGCTCGCCCTCGCGAAGGGCGTGCCAGACACGAAGTTCGAGCAACTTCTCGAGACCCTCGCTAGGAGTATCACGATGCGGTTTACCACAGTCGGCATCGGGCGCGAGTCGGCGGGCGTAATGCACGCTTTGGTGGTCTCTGCGCTCGACAACTCCAACGACCCGTTGTATGAGGAAACCCTCGAAGCTGCACTTGCGATCACAAGGGCAACCTTCGAGGAAATCCAATTGGGCAACTTGAAGGACTAGAGAACGCCGCGAAGGCAAGAATTGGGGTCGGCGCGCGCTGACCCCTTCGTTTTTTAACTGTGAATCTTTACCGCGCCTTGGCGTAAAATCTCAACCTTCCCATCTCGAAGCGCAACAAGTGTTGACGGTTTTGAGTTCAGCCGCCCGCGGTTTATATAAAAATCCATCCCGTTAGAAGTAGCCCGCCCCGAGGCCCCTCTGGGGCGCGCTTGCGCGCGGGCGCGACTTCTAACGGGACCAAAATACTTTTTTGCCCCTGCAATTGTTTTCGCCGGCGGCCTGCCCTCCCAATTCGCACTCGGCGCCACCAGTGGACCGGTCTTTTTAAGTAGGTTTTGCAGCCACTTTGATTTCGGATAACGGAATGCGAGCGTCTTCGTTCCGCGGTGGAGGTAGGCGAATTTTTTGCTTGCGCAGGGCAGGATGATGCTCACTTTTCCCGGCCACAGGCGAGTGAGCAGTTTGCGGTGGACAGTGGACAGTACGACGCCGAACTTCTTGAGGTCGGCGAGCGCGCCAACGAGAACTATCATCGGTTTTTTGGAGTTTCGTCTCCGCAACTTGTAGATCCGCTCAACAGTTTTGCGCTTTAGTGCCGAGCCGACAATGCCGTAGAGGGTATCCGTAGGAAGGATGCCAATTCCACCTTGTTGCAAAACAGATATAGTGCTTGAAAGTTCACTTGCCTTCATGCGTTCGATTGTAGAATGTCAAATGACAAAATCCAAATGACAAATCAAATCCCAATTTCAAATGTCAGAACGTTTTGACATTTGGCATTTGAACTTTGAGCTTTTACAGAAGTCCCTTCGCCGCGCGGGATTCGTCTTGCGGATCAAGCCATACTTTACGCAAACGCACGGACTTTGGCGTAATTTCCACCAGTTCATCATCGCCGATGTATTCGATCGCGTCTTCAAGCGTGAGTGTCCGCGGCACCTTCAAAAACTCCATCGCGCCGTCGCTCTTTGCCCGCATGTTCGACAACTGCTTTTCTTTACAGACGTTTACCCGAATATCCTCTGACTTCGCGTTTTGTCCAATGATCTGGCCTTTATACACTTCGATACCAGGCCCAACGAAAAGCTCTCCGCGCCCCTCGGCCGGGATTAAACCGTACGTCCGCGTTACGCCCGTTTCATACGCCACGAGCGAACCATAGGCATTCGCCTCAAAATTCCCCTTGTACGCCTCAAACCGCTCAAAGATGCTATTCATAATCCCCTGGCCTTTTGTCGAGGTTAAAAATTGATTGCGGTAACCAATAAGACCGCGCGTCGGCACATGAAAATCAATGAAGGCGATACCTCCATCAACTTTCATATCTACCATAGTTCCCTTCCGGCTTCCCATCGCTTCGATCACCACACCGGTAAACTGTTCAGGCACTTCAATGGACAAAAGTTCGATCGGCTCCATCTTTATTTTCTTTGGCACGCCGGAGCCGGGCGAAGGCGGCTCATTCACTTCTTTAAAAATAACCTGCGGTTTTGAGACCTGAAGCTCGAATCCTTCACGACGCATCTTCTCAATTAAGATCGCAAGATGGAGTTCGCCGCGACCAGAGACTGTCCATTTATCACGGGCGTCCGCAACGGTATCGACGCGCAATGCGACATCGGTTTCAATTTCCTTATACAACCGGTCACGAATATTATTTGAAGTCGTGAACTCTCCCTCCCTTCCAGCAAAAGGTGATGTATTAACGCCAAAAGTCATTTTAACCGTTGGTTCCTCGATCTCTATGACGGGAAGCGCTACGGGATTTGCTGCATCTGCAATCGTTTCGCCAATCGAAATGTCATCGATGCCTGCAATCGCCACGATATCGCCGTCCTGCGCCTCATCAACCTCAACGCGCGCTAGGCCGTCAAAGGTCATGATGGAACTCAAGATTGCCGGCGCGGAAACACCCGCGCGGTTAATGTGCACCACCGATACACCTTTCTTCAACACGCCCGAGTAGAGCCGGCCGATGGCGATCTTGCCTTTGTAGTTGTCGTAGGTAAGATTCACCGTAAGCATCTGGAGGGGTGCCTTCATATCCACCTTGGGCGCAGGAATGTGCTTCACGATCGCCTCAAAAAGCGGCCGAACGCTATCCATCTTCGCAATATCATTTTCGTGCCCCGCTTTCCCCGCGATGCCCGAAGCGTAAATGATCGGGAAGTCGGTCTGTTCGTCGGAGGCGCCAAGTTCGACGAACAAATCAAAGGTCCGCTCAAGCGCCCATTCCGGCCGCGCGGCGGGTTTGTCGATCTTGTTGATAACAACAATAATTTTGTGTCCTGCCTGAATGGCTTTACGCAAAACGAATTTTGTTTGCGGCATCGGGCCTTCTTTGGCGTCAACAAGAAGTAAGGCGCCGTCCACCATGCGCATGATGCGTTCTACCTCCCCGCCAAAGTCGGCATGGCCGGGGGTGTCCACGATATTAATCTTGACGTCTTTATACGTCACCGCCGCGTTTTTGGAAAAAATCGTGATGCCGCGTTCCCGCTCGAGCTCGTTCGAGTCCATAATAAGGTCTGAGTCCGCCCCGCTTTTCAATGTGAAATGCGCCGACTGCTTCAGGAGCGCGTCAACGAGCGTGGTCTTGCCATGATCCACGTGAGCTATGATTGCTATATTACGAATTTCCATGGTGATGAATTACATCGAGTGGGCGACCTGCCCCGTACCAACGCGATAGCTTTGGTGCGGGGTGATTGCAATATTTCGGAGGTTCATGATTTTGGATTATATGAAACGAGACCCCACACCATTTTCAACACCGAGAGGCGATAAGCGACGATAGCATTCGTATCCGGCTTCGCCTTCTATCCGGTGCACGCGGATGGTGTTTTCTCAAAATGGTGAGGGGTTACGGTTTTGTTTCCAATATTTCTTCGATCTGGTTAGTATCTCAAAATATTGGACAAAAGTCGTAAAAAACGCCCGAAATCGGGCGCTTTCCGGAATTTCAGTACTGATAATACTACAAGCTATTTACGTCGGCGTCAATAGCTTTGAAATCGGCACTAACGTCGCCGATCTGTAAAGCGTCAACATCCTTGCTTATTGTAGCGGCTTGATCCGAAGCAGCTCCAGGGGGAGGCGTTCGCAACACTGGCTGGCCAATCGCGGGCACAGGGGCAGTTTGCGACGTGATAGTAATAATCTATGAATTTGGATTAATTCGAAGACGGCGGAGTTCCCATGGCAGGCTCTTGAACACTGTCTACTCCAACGATCGCCTTCAAAGCCACAGCCGCCGCTTTAACCGCGTCGCGCGCGGCTTTCACTGCGTTCTGAACGGACAAGAGGTCTTTCTTCAAGGCGTCCCGGGCGGCGCCGAGATCAGTTTTGAGGGTTGCATCAGTCGTGACTTTGGGAACATAGGTCTTGCCGGCGAGCCCCGTCACTGCCGTCCGTGCGGCGGCAACCGCCACGTCAGCTGCGGCAATAGCAGTATTCACCGCAGAAACATCCCCGCCGGCAGTTACCACCTTGTCCCGGCGCGTCTTCACTCGACCGAGCAGTGCATCGATGTTGTCGATGAGCGCCGAAAACGCACCAATGCGATTAGTGAGGACCTTGCTCAAATTCTCACCAACACGCTCGGCGACTTGCCGCTTCCGTTCATCTTTAATCTCGCCAAGCTTCTTTCGAAACGCATCTTGAGCCGCCTGGATGCGGCTCTGCATGGCATCCTGCTTCTCTTTAAGATCGACACGAAACTCTTCGCGTCGAGCCTGAATCTGTTCGGCTCCTCGCTTGATGATCTCCTGAAACACCCCCGACCCAACTACCGCTCCGCTCCGAACGTCTTGAGCGGCGCCAGTAGCCGGATTCCTCGGCAACCCAGGCGGAATCGGTACCCCCACTCCGGCGGGCTGCGTCGTCGTCGTGCTTCCAATCGCCGCAGGAGCGGCGCGTTGAGCGCTAGCGGAGGTCACCAGCAATAACGAAAGAGAGAACGTGGCTAGATATTTACTCATACTAATTCGTATTTAAAGTAGACCACTCTTCCGCGAGACCTGCAACTGTGGATAACTCGAGAAATCCACGTCAGCATGGTCAATCGTGGCAAAAGGGAACGCTTTTGTTACAATGACAACATGGGATCCCAACCAGGCACACCCTCATTCGAAAAGCCGTTCCAGCAACCTCCGGACACGCTTGTGGACTTTAAAAAAGAACCCATTACCGCCAAGGAATACGAGGCCGCAAAGGCATGGTGGCTGGGTGATACCCAAAATACTAAAATTAAAGAGGATGACGAACGCTTAAAAGAACTTCGGGGAATGCCTATGGAGAAACTCGTGGAGGCCTATCGGGTCGCCCGCCAGCAACGCCCCGGAGAAGAAAAGCTAGAATCTCTACCCTCGTAACTTCTTATTGGTACCACGGCGCAGAGATCAAGGGGACGATCGTCATGGCATACTGCCGCGCGATGCTTTCTTGCCGCGACGTTAACGTCACGGTGAAGACGCCGGGAGCGGTTGGTGTACCCGAGATAACAGCGGGAGTTCGGCAGGGAATTTCCGTGCAGGCCTCTTGCGCGAGCATGAGTCCGGGTGGTAAAGAACCCTCCGAAACACGCCAGACGTAACTTTCACTCCCGCCCATCGCCGAGATCTTACCCTTGAAGCGCGTGCCGCTAACAACCTGCGGAAGTACATCCGTCGTGATAGTGAGTTGCGGGAGCGGTATGGCCGTAAACGTTATCGGATTACTCGTACCATTGTCATTCGAGACCTTGATCTCGTAATTACCAGGCACGATCACCGAGGTTGGACAGTTGAGCTTTATTTTCTGATTGCACGGCGCCGCAGGCAACACAAAGGTGATGGATTTGCCGTCCGAGGCCAGTTCCCACTTCTCGGCCAGGTCGCCGATCGAAATTGAGTTATTCTTTTTTGCAAAAGCGGCGCCGGTCAGGTAGATCTTCGAACCTGGTTCGATCATGACCGGCATCATGCCCGAAATGTAGGGAATCGCATCCGCGCCATTTTTATTTTTGATGGTGATCTGCGAAACGCGGTCGAGAATCTTGAGCGTTGGGTCAAGAAATCCCTTTACCGAAATGAAAAGCTCCGACTCGAGGGGATTTTTAACGGTAACGATAGACCCGTCGCGAAGGCGCAGCGTTATCGTTCCGCTCAAATAATCAATGTTCGTGATAATTCCGTCGTAGTTCTTGGCGGTTGGCACCGGCACCGCGGCCTCAACACGCCCTCCGCCATACATACTCGCGGCGATAAGGGATGCTAAACCGATAACGGGCAGGGCATATCTCCACATGTTTTTCATAGTGCATATGGTAGCACCAAGTATAAAAGGACGGAAGGGCGGCACCGAATTGCCGCTTAACCGGTTTTGTTTTAGAATCCAAACGACACTTTCGTATTTGGGGGATCGTCTAATGGTCGGACATGCGCCTTTGGAGCGCAGTATCTAGGTTCGATTCCTAGTCCCCCAGCACCAAAATTGGTAGTATAACCAAGACCACCCACAATAACACCATGAACAATAAAACCATCATTAAAACCGCCATCCAAAACGCATGCTCAACAGTGGTCTACATTGCCACGATCGCATCGTTTCTTTTTTACGCGCCGAAAATCTTCGAACAGAATAAACCCGATACCGTCCTCGCTCCCATCGTGATGCTCTCGCTTCTCGTCTTTTCAGCGGCTCTCACGGGATTTTTAATATTCGGCCGGCCGGTCATGTGGTACTTGGAAGGCAATAAAGAGGACGCACTCAAGCTGTTCGCTTACACGCTCGGAGTATTTTTTGTCACCACGCTCATCGCCCTCTTCGTGCTGTTCCTCGTTGCCTCATAACGGCTCTCCCACTCATGAAGCTGGTAATAACCCGTGCTCGGGACTGGTACGCCAGGTTTGAGCGGCCGATATCTTCGGCATCGCTCATTGGCGGTTTCGTCTTTGACGCCGTCACCCTAAAACGCATAGATTTCTTCCTCGAAAACATCTGGGTCGTCGCGCACCTCGCGATCGTCGCCGTCTGCATCATTCTTATCAACCGTGAAGAGAGCGAGCATGTGGATCCGCGCGACGCCGGGAAAGCGCACTTCTGGTACATCAACATTCTGCAGTTTTTCTTCGGCGGACTCTTAAGTACCTATCTCGTCTTTTATTTCAGAAGCGCAACACTCGCCGTTACCTGGCCGTTTCTTCTTATCCTCACGATCGCCTTCGTCGCCAACGAGTCGCTTAAGAAGCACTATGCGCGGCTCACTTTCCAGATCAGCTTGTTTTTTCTTTCATTGCTCTCCTTCGCCATCTTCATCGTACCGATATTTTTCCATCGCATCGGAACGGATGTGTTTCTCATAAGTGGACTGGTAAGTTTGGCGGCCTTGTGGCTCTTTATCCTCGCGCTTGGATTTTTCGCGAGAGAAAAGTTTAAAAAAAGTAAGAAGATGCTCATGATTTCTATCGGCGGCATCTTCCTTATAACGAACGCCTTGTACTTCTTGAACCTCATACCTCCGATTCCCCTCTCTTTAAAGGACGGTGGAATCTATCACGCTATCTCGCGAAATGTCGCTGGGAACTACGTGGTGCAATCCGAAGAAACAAGCTGGCTCGACTACTTCATTTTCCACCAAAACGTCCATGTAGCCACGGGTGGGCCGCTCTACGCCTACAGTGCCATATTCTCTCCAACATCATTTACGACAAAAATCATCCACGAGTGGCAGAAGTATGATGATGTTGCTATGAAATGGGTTACGACGAGCCGCATCAATCTTTCGGTCGCCGGCGGCCGCGAGGAGGGGTATCGGACTTATTCAAAAAAAGACGCCCCGGCGGCCGGAAAGTGGCGCGTGAATGTGGAAACCGCCGAGGGGCAGATCATCGGCCGGCTACGATTTAATGTAATTGCGGTGAACACCAAACCCCCGCTAAGAACCGAGGTGAAGGATTAAATAAACTCGTAGTCCGTCCGCGGATCGGCAGGATTCGTATAAAGCGGGACGATTTCGAGCTCACTCTTCGCTTGAACGCGGATGACGTCGATGACCTTGCCGAAGATACGAAAGTCCCGCTTCAAGATGATCGGTTTATACTGCGGGTCGGACGAAACCGGGTGCAAGATGACGGCGTTATTCGCAAACTCAATCTTTTTAATAACGGCGAAGCTGTCGACGATGGCGACGACGAGATCCCCTTCGGCAACCGACTCGGTGACCTCGGCGAGCACGTAGTCGCCTTCCTTAATCCCTGCATCGAGCATCGAGTCCCCAACAGCCCGCACGCACACCACGTTGTCTTTGTTCACTCCTTGGAGGAGCTCGGTCGCAACGCAGATGTAGTCCCCAAAATTTCGTTGTGCGAAGACCGCGACGTCGTCGCACCCCACCGAGGCGATGACGGGAATGTTGACCGTCATCGGACCGCCCATTGCGTTTGTATCAAGAAGCCGGATGCCTCTCCGCTCATAGCGCCGACGCTCAATAAGACCCTTCCGCTCAAGTGACTCGAGATACTGCGTTACCGCCCGAGGAGAAGAAAACTTCATGAGCCGCACAAGCTCCGCGACTGTCGGCGACTCCCCTTTTTTCTCCATGAGCCGCCGGAGAGAATCATAAAATTTCTTTTGTTTCTCGGTGAGCTGGGTAATGTGCGCGTTCATAGTATATAGTATAATAAATCCATAAGGTATATACAATATATACATGTGGATAACTCGTTCTTGTGTATTCCGTCAGGAGAAACGCCAGCCATGAAGACCCGGTCGCTTGTCCAGTTAAAAAGCCATAGCTAGACAATGAATAACCGCACCGCAGAGCGGTGCGGTATCTACCGCTCAAGGGTTGCGGTTATTCACCCCTCCCCAGTTCCGATTCATGACTATGCGATTGCAACATATAA
>CAZWBU010000029.1:0-1815 GCA_964632585.1 uncultured Candidatus Saccharibacteria bacterium
ACAAAATCGATGCTATTCCTTATGCGCACGATGAGCTTGAAGCGTGGCGTGATGCGCTCCGACGCGGCCTGAAGTTTTTTCACGAACCAACGAACCTCATCGTCCGTGGCGGCATTGACGATGTATGGGTGAATCCCAAGGGCGAACTTCACGTGGTGGACTATAAAGCAACGGCCAAGGCGAGCGAGGTAACGCTCGATGCCGACTGGCAGGTCGGATATAAACGGCAAGTTGAGGTGTATCAATGGCTCTTCCGGCAGAATGGATTTAAGGTTTCGCCTATTGCGTACTTCGTGTACTACAATGGCAACGCCGATGCCGAGGCGTTCGACGGCAAGCTGGAGTTTCGGGTGAAGGTGCTTCCGTATGAGGGAAGTGATGTCTGGGTTCCGAAGACACTTGCCGCGCTGAAGCAGGTCCTTGAAACCGGCGCTCCACCCGCGCCCGGCAAGGCCTGTGACTACTGCGCCTACTACGGCGCCCGAAGCGAATTTGAAAATGCGTGATTTGACAGCATTTCTTGCTCGGCCTATAACGAAATGAGCGCCGTACCCGCGTAGCGTCCTTCGAGACACTGCGCTCGTCGTTAGTTTGAATACCGAAGGAGGCCACAATGGCCGACGGAAGCGCCGTACCCGAAAACGTACAGAAGCACGTTCATCCGCTTGCGCGTAGGCTCCTCAAGAGTGCTCGTAAAGCGTGGGAGCTTGCCTGGCCGAATACCGAATGGGTAGAGAGTCTCTGCAGTTTTCTGGATGTTGGAATCACTGGCCTGAAAGAGCGGGGAGGGGATATTCTGGGATCGAAAGACCGTATCCTAGAGTATTTTCGGATCGCATACGGCTATCGCAAGGCCGAACTCATTCTTCCACGACCCCAGAATTCGTGGGAGTGGGGGGAGTGGGAAAAGCGCTGCGAGCTCTACACGACCGTTGCTGGGAAGGCCTACGAATGCCTTCGCCGAGACCTTTTCGATCCTGCGCTCGGGGGGAAGCTCGATAGCCGTCGCGAAGGAGCGTGGTATCGCATCATGGCGCGGGATTCCGAAATGGCAGCGGAGTTGATTCGCTTCGCGGAGTCCGTCGACTATTGGCCAACGCAAGAAGGCCTTGCTCGGGAGTTCTTCGTCAAGTTCCTCCTCGAATGCTGGAATACCGATGCCCTCCAGGACTATCGTCCGCGATTCGTTTGCGTTTTGGACGAATGGAGAATGCTGTGGCACCTGCTCGATAGCTCTATCCACGTGGACAAACCCAGCATGGTGGTTCTCGAAGAGCTTGCATTGCAGGGTTCTCGGCACCAAGAAAGATACTCCTCTATCGGGGAAGCGATCGCCGACGGTCACAAACCGGCTCAGGTGCTTCTCCTCTTGCGCGTGAAGCACGCTGAAAATCGGAGGCAAAAAGCTCTACAGCGAGCGGAACAGGAGCGACTCGCGAAAGTGCGTCGGGGTGAGGAAATCCGTAGTGCTGAAGCGGCTCGTAAAAAAGCAGAGGACGAGCTCGCACGATTGAAGGGCGCCAAGAGTACTAGATAAGCCTTGAGTCGGTGCCTGGACTCTGTGTTCATGTCATCCTTGTGTCCATGTCATCCTTTACTGGAGGCGTGGACACATTCGTAGTTAGGGTCACATATTCGTATAATGACGCATGATGGTGCTCGCTATCCACAAACATAAAAATCTCCACCGGACGGTGCATAGTCGCGCTAACCCCGCACCAAAGCTAGCGCGTTGGTACGGGGCAGGAATGCGGCGAAGTATTATTCATGGTCAACCCTAAAACCCCAAAAGTTCTTCATTGGACGTTTCATGCG
>CAZWBU010000029.1:1825-9127 GCA_964632585.1 uncultured Candidatus Saccharibacteria bacterium
GGTGCATGATACGCCAAAAGAACGGCGAATAATCAGCGCGTGGCGATATCCGGGGACGACAAAACCCGGACAGCCGTTGCCGGCGGAGATCATTCGCGAGATTCGCGATATAGTATAATGAAAAAGGGTGATCCCGTTAGAGATGACCCAGCTATGAGTGGTGCCTGATATGCAACCTCTGCCTATGCGTCAGTCAAAGGTCTTACGTTGTATCAACGGAAACGCAAGCGTTTCCTATCTCTAACGGGATGGGCCATAAACCTATCGAGCAGGGCTTATCGCTCCTTATCGTCGCGATGGTTGGTTGTATAGCGGTTTTGTGGGCCCTCGGTGCCTTAAGCGATACCTTGTTACTCCTTAAATCCAGTCGTGAATCCTATAACTTTACCTTCATGCAACTCTTAAGCTCCGGCTTCCCTTCGAATGGAACGATACCGAAAAAATTCACTTGCGACGGCGCAGGTACAAATCCCGAACTGCGATTTAATGACGTGCCGAAAGATGCGGCGAGTTTGGCACTTATCGTTGATGACCCCGACGCCCCTCGGGGAACCTTCACGCATTGGGTTCTATGGGATATCGATCCAAAAACGCGAGTGATCAAAGAGCATTCTGTGCCGCTGGGCAGTGTAGAGGGTCTGACGAGTACCGGCAGACCCGGATATGTCGGACCGTGTCCGCCAGCCGGGCAAACGCATCGGTATTTATTTAAACTGTACGCACTCGATGAGATGCTTTCACTTCCGTCGGATGCGACGAGGGCCGAATTGGATGGTGCAATAGAAAGCCATCTCATGGGTTCGGTGCAACTCGTTGGGCGGTATGGGAGGTGACGTCCATATGCGGTTATCCACACCTCGCTTGACGAACCGCCCATCATTGCTTATAGTACTCGCGTAGATATGAATTCGCGTCCAATTTCACAGCTTATTCTTGTCGGTCTTATGATTACCCTTTCGGAGGGGCGCTTTAGAGGTTTTCTACCAGTGAACAGTTTGCAGTGAGCAGTGAACAGAAGCTAGAAAACCTCCGAGTCGCCCTCGGAGGTTTTCGTTTATGTTGCGGTTTGAAGAGTGCTGTACGAGGGAACATTACTCTTCAGGCCACACGTGTGGACCTGGGCAGTCTTGAAAAGTGAATGCGTTTTTGATCGTAACAACGAACCAGAGAGGTGTACGAATGACGAACAGGACTCACAAGTCGTGTGGTCACTTTGATGAGCAGGGGCTTCCGATCGATCTCCGGTTGAAGGGAGTTCATGGAGAAGCGCTTCTCACTGAGGAGCAGAGGCAGACCGCCATCGCCAGCTATCGTTGCCCATGTGAGCGCGGAAGCGACCATCCCGATCCGAATCGAATCGCGGTCGGGTATCCGTTCCAACCTCATACGGTGTAGGAGGATGCCATGGATACTGAGCGCGACCGAGCTAGGATGTTCTTCAAGTACCAGTCGACGTTCAAGCGAATTCCGTCCGTGTTGATACGCCAGATCCTCGACAGTTTCGGCTACGAGACTGACGGTACCTGGCGTGCTCTTCGATCGGCGGAGCGCCACTACGCAAACCTCGAGAGACGGCCGCGCGCGCCGTTAGATACCCTTGAGGTCATTCCGGATGCGTTGTCCGGAGTGGCGGGCGGCTATGAGCGGGACACGGCAGCCCTGCTCGCGACCTTCATCGAGCCGACGGGCAAGATGCGGACCCACGGGAACAGCAATCTGATTCCGGAATCAATCCTTTTCCGGAACATGTTGAAGCTTCTCGGTTCAAACTTCCGTGTCGCGGCGGCGAAAGAAGTCCTGTACATCCTCGTGTCTCACGGTGTCGTCATCTACCGCGAGAATCGGACGAAGGGTGGTAGTGGTTATCGCCTGAATTTCAATAGTCACAATCGTCCGGCGGTAAAGGTTTCACTGGTTGGCTCGAGGACGATCGAGCAACTCCAACGATACATGCACCAGAAGCGGACAGGGTTTCGTCCGTGATCGGTGTGTACGGCGGGCCGGGTGCTCCAAGCATCCCGGCCCTCGTTTTTTATTTTAAGTTTGAAATTGGCCGTCCGTATAGTACACTCCAGCATGTCGAACACCTCGAATCGTTCGAGCACCGAACATGAAATTAAGCATCGGCATCGTTGGGTTACCGAATGTTGGCAAATCCACATTATTTAACCTGCTTACGAAGCAGAATGTTTTAGCGGCGAACTATCCATTCGCGACGATAGACCCAAACGTGGGTGTTGTTGCCGTGCTGGATGAGCGCGTAAATAAACTCGCGGTTTTGAGCAATTCAAAAAAGAAAATCCTGGCGGTCGTCGAGTTCTACGACATCGCCGGCCTGGTGAAAGGCGCAAGCATGGGCGAAGGGCTTGGAAACCAGTTTTTGTCGCATATTCGCGAGACGCAGGCGATCGTTGTGGTACTCCGGGCGTTCAAAAATGATGAAATTGTGCATGTCGAAAACTCCGTAGATCCGGTGCGGGATTTGGGCATCATTAATACCGAACTTGCATTAAAAGATCTTGAAGGAGTGGAACGGCTACTGGGAAAAGTAGAAGGGGAGGCAAAGACCGGCAAAAAAGAGGCGATTCAAGAACGCGATGCACTTCTTGCAATCAAAAAACATCTCGAGTCTGGCGGTATTCTCGCATCATCACCAGACCTTATATCTCTCATTCGCGCGCCTGCCCGCCAAAGCTTTAGCGACGGCGGGAATGGGCGAATCAAGGATCTAAATCTACTCACCGCGAAGAAGCAGCTCTATTTAGTGAATGGCGAGGCGGGCGATGTTACGTCCGAACTTGTGGCGGCCATTAAAAACATTGGCGGGGACTACGTGGTGATGGATCTTTCAAACGCGACAGATCTCGCGCCGCTTATCAGCAAGGCCTACGAAGTACTCGATCTTATCAGTTTTCTTACGACCGGCGAAGATGAGACGCGCGCGTGGACCATCGAACGAGGCACAAAAGCGCCGCAAGCTGCCGGTGTGATTCACACCGATTTTGAAAAGAACTTCATTCGCGCGGAAGTTGTTCCCTATGCAAAACTTGTTGAAGCCGGGAGTTGGAACGCCGCGAAGCAAAAGGGATGGTTGCGTGTCGAGGGAAAGGAATACACGGTTCAAGATGGCGACGTCATCGTGGTAAGACACGGGTGAGAGACGAATCCAGTTTTTTCGTCGGCCGCTGTTGCGGCACCACCGCTATCAATTGCGCTGCAACAATGCAGCGCCTAATGTATCGTCGGCCACTCATCTTTCGTGGCACCACTGCTATTATTTGCGACGCTCGAGAGCGTCGCTTAGAGTAAGGTCGTCCGCGAATTCAATCTCGCCGCCCGTCGGTAATCCGCGGCCGAGGCGAGTAATTTTCTTCGTGAATTGAACAAGTTCTTTTGCTACGAGATCGGATGCGGTATCACCTCCGGAAGTTGGGTTAAAACCCAAAATGATCTCTGTTGCTTTGCCGTCAGGACTAGTCGTGATGAATTTCTTGAGATTTTCGAGGCGGGTCTTTTGCCAATCGGCCAAACCACCAATTTTTGGTACGGGCCCTAAAATGAAGTATTGACCATTAAATTTTTTAGTATTTTCAACCGAGATGAGATCAGTTTCTTTCTCGACGATCATGATCGTGCTGTGGTCGCGCGTCGGGCTCGCGCACATGTCGCACAACTCGCCGGATTCTTGGTGCAAGAAATAACAGCGCGAGCAGATCTTAATATCGCGAAGCTCTTCGAGGTGCTTGATCAATTCGGCAGCCGTCTCTGGCGCAAGCGTTGTGAGGTGGAGGGCAAGGCGCGTGGCCTGCCGCGGACCGATGCCGGGAAGCTCGGCGAGGGCATGAGCGAGCTTGCGAATAGGATCGGGGAGTTTGGAGGTCATTTACGATTAGCTGTCAGCTTTTAGGTTTTACCTGCCTGCCGGCAGGCAGGGCTGTTAGTCGCCCTTCGGGTCTCTTCAACGTTATCATCGCGAAGCGATTACTAAAAGCTAAAAGCTCTAAGCTAAAAGCTTATAGCCCTTCTCCTTCAAACGGATCGGCGTGGCGTTTGTCGATGCTGAGGTACGTCACTCGTTCTTGGTCGAAGCCGAGTTCGACGCTGCCCAGCGGCCCGTTGCGGTGTTTGGCGATTTTTATTTCGGTGATGTTCTGTTCTTCCACGGTAAGGTCGGTACGTTCGCGATTTTTCTTGTGAATGAACATGACTACGTCTGCATCTTGTTCGATGGAACCTGACTCGCGAAGGTCCGATAACCTTGGTTCTTTATTGTCGCGTTGGTCAACGGCGCGTGAGAGCTGCGAAAGCGCGAGAACGGGGATGTTGAGCTCTCGGGCAAGACCCTTCAAGCCGCGGGAGATCTCGGTAACTTGTTGGACCATGTTATCCGAGCGATTACTTCGCGGCATGATGAGCTGGAGATAGTCGACGACGAGGAGGCCAAGGCCGTTTTCGATCTGTAGGCGTCGCGCCATGCTTCGCATCTGCAAAACACTCGGGGAGGGCGTATCGTCGATATAGAGCGGCACCTGCGAAAGTTCGTCGAGAGATTTCTGTATGAGTTGGAAGTGCATGTCGTCGGTGATACGGCCCGTGCGAAGTTTCCACAACGGTACGCCGGATTGGGCTGCAATGAGCCGGTCGATAACCTGCTCGCGCGACATTTCGAGTGAAAAGACGCCGACGGGAAAGCCGTTCAAGGCCGCGTGGCGAGCCATATCGAGCGCGAGAGCAGTTTTCCCCATCGAAGGGCGCGCGCCCAAAATGACAAGATCCGATTTTTGGAGACCCGAAAGGAGATTGTCGATGCCCCTGAATCCCGTTGGTACGCCGCGCAACATGCCTCCACCCGCGTGCAGTTTTTCGATACGTTCATAAGCAGTTTTCAACTCCTCTGCAACGTGCTTGAAGTTCTGCGGCAATGATTTCTGCGAGATCGCGAGGATTTTCTGCTCGACGTTGTCCATCAGGTCTTCAAACTCACTCCCCGATTCAAAAGCGCTCTCGGTGATCTCGGCGGATGCTCGAATCAAATCGCGACGTACCCGCTCTTCTTTTACGATCTGTGCGTAGTGGTCAACGTGCGACGAGGTTGTTACCTGGTTCGTGAGATCGGCAAGGTAGCTCGAGCCGCCGATTGCGGAAAGCAAGTTTCTTTCTTTCAGGCGATTCGTAACGCTTAAGATGTCGATCGGCTGGCGTTTCTCGTAGAGCTCCAATATGGTCGCAAATATTTTTTCGTGGACGGGGTTGTAGAAATCGTCTGCGGTCAGCACATCGGCGACTTTGAGGATCGCGTTTTTGTCGATCAACAATGAGCCGAGGACTGATTGTTCGGCTTCGACGTTTTGGGGCGGCAGTTTTAATTTTTTTGCATTTTGATCTGGCATGAACGACTAGTAGTTGCCGGAACTACTCCGGTTGAATCAACACGAGTATATAACGACAAAAATATAATGCTAATCTACAAATGCCGACGAATACTACGAATGACTTTATTTGTAGTATTCGTACTTTATTCGTCGATTTGCATTTTACAAAAACTTGATATTCTTCGGCGCAACAAACGGTCCGCCTGGCGTATCTTCTAGGAGGTATCCTAAACTGTCTAGTTTTTTCCTCAAGCGGTCGGCCTGGATAAACTGTTGAAGGCGGCGATACTCCTCGCGTTCATCAATCAGTTTTTGCACGTTTTTGTCTTGTTTTAGGAGATTTGCCATCGCATAGGTCTTGGCATACTCCTTGAGCCGGAGACCGAATACGGTATCTAAACTATGAATGAGCGCAAGGACATTTTTCGGCTCGTCGACAATAAGGGTCTTGTCCTTGAGGAGTTCGTGAGCAACCGCAAGCGCCTGGGGTACGTTTAAGTCGTTATTGATAGCTTCTGCAAACCGAGTTTCATAGTTTAACAGTCTTGGACTTTGCCTCACGTTGTTTTTACTCGACTTCGAAAGAAAATCTAGATAGAGAACGTGCCCGATGAGGTTTGCCAAGCCGTTTTTTGCTTGTTCGATGCCACTCCACGAAAAGTTGAGCGGCGAGCGGTAGTGCGCCATGAGAATGAGGTAGCGAAAAGCGAGTGGACTCGAATTTTTTTCTTCAAGCTCTTTGACGGTATAGAATGCGCCGGATGATTTTGCCATTTTGGTCGAATCGAGAAGGAGGAACTCGCCGTGCATCCAATAGTTGGCGAGCGGGACGCCATAGGCCGCTTGCGACTGGGCGATTTCGTTCGCGTGATGCGTTCCGATATGATCCACACCGCCCGTGTGGATATCGAAGGGCTGGCCGAGGAAGTGGCGCGAGATGGCAGAGCATTCAATGTGCCAGCCGGGAAAACCGACCCCCCAGGGGGACGGCCAGCGCAAGATGTGATTTTCAAACTTGCCGACGAGCTTGAACCAGAGCGCAAAGTCCGCCGGATTGCGTTTTTCGGCGTCCTTGACTACCTCGCCGCGCGCGCCTGCGAGCTTTTGGCCGAGTGACTGGCCGGAAAGTTTGCCGTACCCCGGAAACTTGCTCACGTCGAAGTACACGGCCGTCGGTGTATCGTAGGCAAAGCCCTTTTTGACGAGGAGCTGGATGAGCTTGATTTGGTCAGGAACGAACTTGGAGGCCGGAGCGAGCGTCTTCGGGACCTTGATGTTGAGTTTTTTGAGATCTTTCAAAAAAACGCCCGTGTAAAGTTTTACGATGTCTTTGACAGATTTTTTTTCCGCGCGGGCTTCTTTTTCGATCTTGTCCTCGCCGGCATCACCGTCGCCGGTCAGGTGGCCGACGTCGGTGATGTTCATCACGCGCTTAACGTTGTAGCCATCCCAGATGAGCGTGCGCTCGAGAATGTCTTCGAAGATGTAGGTGCGCAAGTTGCCGAGGTGGGCGAAGTTATAGACCGTCGGGCCGCACGTGTAGAGGCCCACCGAGGACTTCTTGATGGGTTTAAAGACCTCTACCTGATGGGAGAGGGTGTTGTAGAGGCGAATGGGGGTTTTAGGCACGTTGGAGTCAGTTTAGCCGAAAAACCGACTTTTTTCAATCATTTCAATTGCGGAAGTTTTCTGTATTGGTGGAGCTTTCGGAACCTCAACGGGCTTGGTTCCCCGCCATTAGCGGGACCGTTGAGGTGAGAAGCAGGTGCGCGAGTCCGCTGGAGGCGAGCGACATTGGTCCGCCGATACAGAAAACTGGAGCGTATTAGCACTCTTGACATGAGCTTGCTAATGCCTCTATACTTTTCTCGTTATGATTTTAGAAAAGCGCACCTCCGACATTTTGGCCGCCGTCATGAATGAGTTCATT
>CAZWBU010000030.1:0-9042 GCA_964632585.1 uncultured Candidatus Saccharibacteria bacterium
TTACGACATTCGTATCATTCGCATTATATGTGTTGCGAAGCAACAAATGCCTAAAGAGTAACGGAGGAGTTTATCAAGGTCGGCTTAGCCCGGATGGAAACCGGGCTGGACGTGTAAAGGCGTAAGCCGGCTTGACTGCAAGACCTACAAGTCGAGCAGGTGCGAAAGCAGAACTTAGTGACCCGACAGCTATACCAGTGCGTAGCACTGAAATTTTCAAGTAACAATTTTCAGTTTTCAAACGATTTGAAAATTGCAAATTGAAAATTGGAAATTCCAATGCTGCGCATTGGTTCTTAATAGAAAGGCTGGAGACACCGGATAAAAGCTACTCCGGGGATAACAGGCTAGTGAGATCCGAGAGTTCCTATCGACGATCTCGCTCGGCACCTCGATAAACATAGCCGATTGTCGAGGTAAAATTCGGCTCATAACGGTGGAATCCATATGGTAAAATTATCGTATGGGCAATACCGTGGGAAGTCGTCCAGCCCCAGTTTTGAAAAAACTGGAGCGGGATTGACCCCGTAACGACTTAACCCGCATGGGTTGGAGTAAGAGAATATGACGTTATTATTCTTTTTGCTAACACGCCGAACAGTAGCACATAAGTATTGTGTGCTCAGATGGTATAGTCTACGCCATTAGTAATAATGGAAATTGTGGTCGGCTCGCCCTAGCGCGGGGGTGAAGAAGCTCCCAAGGGTTTGGCTGTTCGCCAATTAAAAGGGCACGCGAGCTGGGTAAGTGTACAACCACTTCAAACATGAGCCCAGGATAAAGTGACTCATAACGATGAAGTCCAACGGACACGCGCGAATTTCAAGCGAATACCATCGAATAATAAACGAACATTTGTTTACCATTCGGTTTTATTCGTGATAACATTCGAGCGTGAAACGGGACAATATCGTGGGAAGATTACAATCTTAATCCGTAGTGATTGATAAGATTGTTAATCCCCGTAACGACTTGATCGCGGAGGCGGTCAGAGTTAGGGAATGAGATGATTATTCCTTAGCTAACACGTCACCTCCACCGAATGCGGATTCGTGGAGAAGGTATAGTCTAATGCCGTTCGTAAGAACGGAAATGCATTGTCAGACCGTCAAAACTGAACACGAGGGAATGTGAACCTGCAATGGAAGCATTGCAGAAACGGCGGCCCAAGGGAGTAATCTCTTGGTATAAAGTTCTTTTGATTCACGGTGGAATCAGGGAATGAAAAATCGACTCATATCGGTGAAGCCGAGCACATAATCAACCTTATGCGCTCCGGTAATACCGAGGGAAGTCACTTGCACAAATTTTTGGAGTTAAGTAAAAAGGGGTCCGCCAGCGCCTGGCGAACCCCGACCAACCGACCCTCTCACTTTGCCGACAATGCCCCTCGCCCCGTGAAGCGGAGGCCATAGGAAGCGAAAACGACGAAGAGAGGGAATCCGATGTAGAGGCACTTGATGAAGGTCTCGGTGGGAGCAGTAGTGCTCGTGTAGAGCATTGCGGCTCCCACGCTGAGAGCGAGTCCGAGAGAAATCTTTTCCGACTTCTTCATTACACACCCCTTCCTGGGCTGAATCTAACACTTGAAAATAAAGTCTGTCAACCATTGTAGTTGACCTCCAAAAGTTTGTGCAAGTTGACCCCGTAGAGACTTGGCCCAATCGGGCTGGAGTGTTTCGAATTTCGGAACGCTAACACGTCGATCACCCTAGTAGCTATTGGCTAGTGGCTCGGGTGATGGTATAGTCCAAACCCGTTCGTAAGAACGGAACAAAAACCCTAGTGGCTATTGCCTGCCTGCTGTAGGCAGGGCTAATCACTAGTGGCTAAATAAATTGCGTGAGACAGGTTGGTCTCTATCTGTTACAGGCGTTGATACTTGAGGGAAGTTGGAGATAGTACGAGAGGACCTCTCTGAACATACCTCTGGTCTACCGGCTTTGCCACCAGGTGAATTGCCGGGTAGCTATGTCTGGACGGGATAAGCGCTGAAAGCATCTAAGCGCGAAGCCCACCCCAAGATTAGGTATCGTCGCTCGTTCCACTCGCGACCATAATCCGAATCTACAAATGACGCACGAATGCTACAAATGGAATTCTATTCGTAGTATTCGTCATAACATTCGTATCATTCGCATTATATTGCGAGCGGAGCGAGCGATATGGCTTCGTTGAAGACTACGACGTTGATAGGGCTTAGGTGTAAGATCCGCAAGGATTTGAGCCAAGAGCTACTAAAAGCCAACGACCTCTCTGCACTAATGTGTGCAACCCCAGTGCGTAGCACTGAAATTTTCAAGTAACAATTTTCAGTTTTCAAACGATTTGGAAATTGCAAATTGAACATTGGAAATTCCAATGCTGCGCATTGGCTGGCCTCCGCGGCCATCCCAATACTGACTTTCGTTCGATTTTCTTTTACGAGAACCGGCGTCGCTCGGCTCCAGCAGCCTCGCGCGCCTGCTTCTCGGCCTCAAAACTTTCACTTTGTGAAAGACCAAGCTTTTGAGTCCTCCGAAAGCTTCTCGTAAAAGAAAATCTCACTCTTGAGATAACATATCGGAGTTTTCATTTGCCGGTGATTCAGCTTAGTGTGTCCTACCCCATCCCCCTGCCCGTGCGCGGAGCACACAGCGGGATCCGATTTTCTAAACTCGCTTCGCTCGTTAAGAAAATCGGGAACCCCGCTCCGCGGGACTGCTGCTTTCTAAACTCGCGGTGCTCGCTAAGAAAGCAGGGAGCATTCCGACTTGCCCCGCACCGAATTGCTTATTGTGACTTCCCGGTGATTTAGCTTTGTGTGCCCCATCTCTTCCCATTCCGAACAGAGCAATGAAAGCACAAAGTCCCGATGATACTTCCGGCCTCGGCTGGTGGGAAAGTAGGGTTTGCCGGGATATCAGAGTGAGCAATTCTGGTGCGGGGACTGGGTAGTGTTTCTTTGTTCGACTTGTCCTGAGCCGTGTCGAAGGATGATACTTGTCCCCTCGGAGCTTGGGAAAGTAGACTTTGCCGGCATATGAAAACTTCGATTGTTTATTTTGGAAAGCGGCCACTCTAAATGTTTCGATAAACACTACAATGTTCTACGATCGTTGGGCATTGTAGTACGACCATATATATTCGTGAGATGTGATGTCACGTAAACAAGGCCGACCTGTCCTCCGTAGCTTTAGCGAAGGAGGGCAACAAAGCACCGCAGTTTTTGGTTTCATCGACGCGCTTGCGTTATTTTCATGAACATGTAGAATATGGACAGTTCGTAATAGCGGCGCGCCCTAACGGAACGCGTCCCGTCGGCCAACGATTGGCCGGTGGATAAGGAAAGAGAGCACTAACAATGCCCGAAAGGAACATTGTTCCGGCAACCGACGCCCAGAAGATGCAGCTGGGTACGAGCGTCGTAAACCTTCTTGACCTCGACCGCTCCGGCATGCAAGAGCTCTTGATGCATGGGGGTCTGTACAAGACCGACATCGAACAGCTCTTCAAGGAGATGGCTGGGCCGCAGTATTCGTTTCGAGGAGCTTCGTATCTGACAACGGTCAAGTACGTCCGCGCGTACAGTCTCCTCAAGATGTACATCGAGAGCGAACCACGACCGAGTCCAAACCTTTTCGACGTGATCGGTGATCCGGAGCTTCCTGCACAAGGGCAAGTGCAGAAGACGTTACGCCTCGCCAGCTTCAACTGGCGGGTCAAGACCTTCCCGCAGGCCCATGCGCTCTTGAAGAGAGACGGCTTCGCGCTCGCCGATCTTTGGGAGACAGTCGCGTTCATGGAGCAGCACGGTCACGTTGTCGTAGACTTGGGGCGTCGCGCAAATTCTCTCTGCGGGGTTTTTTCGGGGCATAGTGTGTCTGGGATGTCTTATGACAGCAGCTGTACCCAGCTCATTCCATGCACCTGGACGGTTGCAATCGCAGGGGGCAGGGCCGTCATACCGCCCTGGGGAACGGAACCATCGACCTCTGCTTGGCTCTCCACTGGCACCTCGTGGAATCCGAAGAATCTTCCTCGGACGCCAACCGAAGGGATCTACCTCATCTCGGAAAACAAGTAGGGATCGAATCAATGGACCCGCGGGGCAGTCGCCCTCCGGGTCCGCCGTATTTTTTAGATATTTCTCCACCGAGCAAAAATGTCGGCGCGCAACAAAGCACCGCAGGCGGTTTTTTTGATTTCCCTTTCCGGCTCTATTGAGGTTGAGTGGGGTTAGGAGAAAACCTCGTATGCTTCACGATCGTGAATGATCCGAGGTTTATGAATGTCTGGATTACGGGCCGATTATCAAGCACCGCCTTGCCTGCCGGTAGGCAGGAGTTTTTGCTTGATTATTGACGATAAGGATTTTTTATATATACTGTGCGAGGTTCCGAAAACGCACTTTTTACAGGTCATCGTAAACGATTCGACGGTTAACCAGACGCGGAGGTTGAGCAATGCAGTCATCTTGGGGCGTGATGATCACGTTCGTAATCGTTGTTCTTACTATCCTCCGCGGCATGAAGCTTGCGAAGGAAGCGCTCAAACGCGCAGACAGATTTATCACAAACATTCTCGCTCAAGCCCAGAGGTTAGCAGAAGACCTGGGGTCGGAAAAGGTAATCGAGGCGTGGGTGCGGACCGATTGCGTACCGTTTCTCACAGTCATCGGTCTTAGGTTGCGCCAAGCACGGGACGGGGTGTCTCTCGTGAAGCTCTTCTCTCCGGAAGCAGATTTCAGACCCCAGAACGTTGTGGCCATTGATATTCTCAAGCGCCTCATCGGTCGCCGGATATGCTTGAGCCTGGATTATCAAGAGGTCGGTGCGCTCTGCGGCGTGTTACGGCACATTCAGGAGAAAGACGAGGACGTGCCCAAGGCACAAGGGACCATGGATGAAATCCCCGTCCATCCGGAAGATGAACCCACACGCAATACACCCTTCTACATCGAGAATGTGGATGGCATCCTTGTCCTCGAATAGTTCAACCAAAGCTTCAGACCGAAGGGGTAAGTACAAGGACCGGCGCGGAGTAATCCCGCCGGTCCGAAGTACGTTTAGGGCAACCCGCATTCACCACAAGTGCGGTTTTTTTAAAAAACGAAACCGTTGGCGAGTGCTATGCTATAGCATAGCACTAGGATGTTGCTTCGCGCGGATGATAAGCGGCAAAGAATACCGCCCTCCGAGTTCGTCGTGCCATTTACTGCTGATTTTTAAGGTTGTGCTGTTTTAATATGTTCAGGAAGGCGGGCTTCAACCTCTTTCGAAAGCCAATCGAGAAACCTCTCCATCTTAGGGTGGAAGTCACAGATGTGAAAATTAATTTTCCCCAAATGAATCTCATTGTGGTCGCCTTGCCACATAGTCACTGACTGATCTAAGTTAAGCAGAACTTCTTGGTGTAAAAATTCGGTATCCCCCTCTTTTGGGTCATCGTAGGAGCGGTGAGCTGCCCATTTGTTTCGGAGTACATACACCGCCCCCGATTCATATATGTTGTTCCAAACCTCCTTTAATTCTGGGTCAGTTGGTTCGTTAATTCCGTACCTCTCCATCGATTTTAGAAAGTGAAATAACCTCCCGGCTTGGCAGATGTACGCCTGCGCTTCAAACTTTAGAGCATCCAGGGCTTTAAAATGTTTTATCCTGTCCGCTTCAGCTAGAGACGGCCAGCTCACTGTTGCACTAGGAGATCCATCACGTTCAGCTATTTGGAAGTTGAAAAAGTGATACTCAAGCGCCTTCTTGAGCATCTTAATAAAATTGATTTGTAGCCGGTCAAGAAAATCAGAGGTCATGCTTTCCACCGCGCGAAAATGCCCGAGGGTAATAGTCGTCCCGAAGCTTCTTTAATAGTCAGTTCGCCGATTTCAATCATTCCTCCGAAGTGTTTAGTTATTAGTTCTAAGTTATTTTCGTAAGCGATCGCCGAGTATCCCGAGGCGTAGCCGTTCACTAAAAAGAAAAGGGGATTGTCGGACAGTACATTTTTGCAGAGCGAAAAAAGTTCGATCAGGTTATCCTCAATTTTCCATAGCTCTCCGTCCGGGCCATGGCCAAAGGCAGGCGGGTCCATAATGATACCGTCGTATTTGTGGCCGCGTTTTACTTCGCGTTTCAGAAATGCGCGCACATCATCCAAGATCCAACGAATGGGTTTGTCGGCAAGTCCGGAAATTTCAGCATTCTTTTTTGCCCATGTTATCGCCACTTTCGAGCCGTCCACGTGGCACACCTTTGCGCCCGCTTGTGCCGCCGCAAGCGTCGCCCCGCCGGTGTAGCCGAACAGGTTTAGCACGCTGACTGACGCTGACTTTTCGCTGACTGACGCGGAAGCAATTATATTTCGCATCCAGTTCCAGTTCGGCACCTGCTCGGGAAATACTCCCGTGTGTTTGAACGCCGTCGGCTTTATCCAAAACTTCAAACCGCCGAGTTCGATAGCCCATTCTTCAGGAACACCTGAGTTAATTTTCCAGCCACTACGCATCACTGTTGCAGACGCTTTCTTCCCTGCCCCGTACCGAGCTTGCTCCGGTGCGGGGTCCCAGCGCGCATTTTTTTCAGAGCGAGTAAATCTTGCATTCGCCTTTCTCCATTCCTCATTCCCCAAAAACTTGGGCCACAACGCCTGCGGGTCGGGGCGGGAAAGCACGACATCACCATAGCGCTCGAGCTTTTCCCCCTCACCGGAGTCGAGAAGCTCGTAGTCCTTACTCGGCGAGGTTTCTAAAATTAAAAACTCTTTCATGTCACCTATGCTAGCGCAGTTTTCATTCGTTTGGTAGCTTTGGGGTATAATAAATGGAGATGGATCCCGTTAGAGATGACCCAACTACCAATCAAGTTTAATTTTTCGCCCATGCTCATGCATCAATCAAAGGTCTTGTTGTGTATCAACGGAAACGCACTCGCCTCGCTGAAGCTTTGGCGGAGCGGGAGCGTTTCCTATCTCTAACGGGATGGATAGGCAGCTCAAACAAGCAGTTTACGGTGGCGCGTATGTCGCGATATTCGCGCTTTTTGTTACGGGCCTGTATTTTTTGTTCGCGAAACCCGCGATAAGTTGCACGAACAAAATCAAGGACGGCACCGAAGAAGGCATTGACTGCGGCGGGAGTTGCCAGAAGATATGTTTGCCGTCCGACCTTCAGTCGCTTCGCGCGCCAAGCGTACAGGTCTTCTCGCCCGTCGTGGGCAAGCTCGGCGTCTTGATCAATCTCCAAAACCCGAATCCAACGCTCGCCGCGCGCAGTTTCGCATACCAGCTCGATCTCTTGAACGCGAGCGGAACCATCATCAAATCATTCTTCGATACAGGCTACCTCTATGCAAACGAGGCGACGTACCTCGCCCAATTTCTCGATGGTTATGACACGAAGACAGTAAGCCGAGCCGAGATAAAAATCACCTCAACCGATTGGGCAAAGACCGCGGAGTTCCCGAAGCCACAATTCGACATTCAAGATAGAAAGGTATCCTCCGTAGGAGGAGAGGTTCAGGTGAGCGGCCGCCTTGTTCACCGAGACACGGTGAACATGCCGGTTGTCAAAATCATTGCCATCTTCAAGAGTGGGGGAATTCCCGTGCGGGTACTTGGAGTTTCAGCAACGGAGCTCGACGATGTCGCAGTGGGCGACAGCCGCCCGTTTGCCATTGTCTATCCTGCGATCTCCGGCATCGATCCATCGAAGACGGAGCTCGTTGTTTCGGCACGCCGACCATAGATTAGAACTTGGGATTTAGGACTTAGCCATTAGGAATGAGTGGTTAGTCATTAAAATTTAGAGGGTTGCAGGGTTTACTCATCAACGATACTCTAGTGGCTATATTGCCTGCCGGCCGGCAGGCAGGGCTAGTGGCTAATTCCTGCTTCATATCATGAACCTTTTCCTGCCGTTTGGCGTGGTGTTTGTCGCGGGGCTCGTGGCCATCTCGAGCATATCCGTCCACCTCTTTCTGTTGCAGTCCCTGTGGGCGCTCTTCGGATTTGCCCTCATCGGCGTATTTATCGTCGTTGATTGGCGCGTCGTCCTCAATTATCGATGGTTCATCTGGGGACTCTACGGACTCTCGATTATCCTGCTCGCAGCCGCACTCACGGCGCCCATCATCCGCAACACGAGAAGCTGGATCGTTATCGGTTCGGCAACATTCCAGCCGGTCGAGATGGTAAAGATCGCGCTCATCCTGGTCTACGCCCAGTACTTCAGTCGCCGCCACGTGGCGGTTGCGCGCTGGAGAAACATCTTGGGATCACTGGCGCTCTTCGCTCTGCCCGCAACGCTCGTGATGCTCCAGCCAGACCTCGGGTCAACCGTTGTGCTCTTCGGCGTCTGGTTTGGATTTCTCCTCGTCTCGGGGTTGCCGCGCCGCCGCGTTATGCTTGCTCTGGGGGTTTTTATGATCGTGGGCGCCATCGGTTGGCAGTATGGCCTAGAGAACTATCAGCGCGACCGCATTATGGCCATATTTTATCCCGAAAAGAATGTCCTGACGGTAAACTACAGCGTCATCCAGTCGAAGATCGCGATCGGCTCGGCTGGTCTGTGGGGGAAGGGGTACGGCCAGGGTTCGCAAACCCAACTTGGGTTTCTTTCCGAACCCGAAAATGATTTTATCCTCCCAGCGTTTGTCGAAGAGTGGGGGCTTTTGGCTGGAATCGTCATTATCGGCGCATTTATCGCGCTTGTTATCAACACGCTCCGTGTCGGCATGCGCGCCCAGCATAATTTTGAAAAGTTCATCTGTCTCGGCGCGGCGATCGTGTGGGGAATTCACTTTGTGCTCAACGCCGGTTCATCGATCGGCATCTTGCCCGTCATCGGCGTGCCATTCCCATTTTTAAGCTATGGCGGATCGAATCTTTTGATGAATTTCTTCCTCCTTGGTATCATCAATGCCATTCGGAGAAGCTCCTGATACTATGCAAGATATTGAATCGAATCAGGTGTTGATCGCGGACGGCGACGGGCTCCATCCGCGCTTCCCATCGAAGCAACGACTCGTGTCACTTCTTGGAGCGATCGTCGTCGTTGCGCTATCAGCC
>CAZWBU010000031.1:0-8719 GCA_964632585.1 uncultured Candidatus Saccharibacteria bacterium
ATCAGAATCATCATGCGGTGTTTCTCTTGTTGAGCTGCAGACGGATAATGTCCTGGGCCGTCGATGGCATCCTCGACGAAGACCGCATAGGGATTCACGTGGACGTCGCGCAGATCCTCACGACCGACGAGCGCGATTGTATCGATTGGCAACTGCGAATACTCTTCCCACAGATCCGGCGTGTGGAGCAGCATAACCAATTGAGCTAAACCAACACGGGCGCGTAGCAACATCTCACTGCTGTTACCGCCCCCTCACCTAAGTTCAGCAGATAATTCTGATGACTTTAGGTGAGCGATACATGTATAATAGGGTCGCATGGAACTCCTAACCTACCCATCCGAGGACGTTTTAGAAAAAGCGTCCGAGGCAGTAAATGCCATGCTCGAGCGCGAATTTGGCGGGCCGCTCTTGTTTTTGCTTGCGGGCGGATCGAGTTTGGCACTTCTTGATTCTATCCGTACGCAATTTTTGGGCGCGCACATGATGATTGCGATGTCAGACGAACGATTCAGTTTGGATCCCGAGATAAACAATTTTTCTCAAATTACCCGAACGTCGTTTTATCGGAATGCTCAAAGTCGGAGCGTTTCATTCATCGAAACATTACCCGTTCCAAACGAGACGCTTACTGCTTTCGGAGAGCGGTTTGATGCAGAGTTAAAAAGCTGGCGGGCAAAGAGTCCAACGGGAAGCGTGGTGATGACGCAGGGAATTGGTCCCGATGGTCACACCTGCAGCATCATGCCGTTCCCGCATGATAAGAAAAAATTCGATGAACTTTTTGAAAACAAAGAGAAGTGGGCGGTGGGGTATGATGCCGGATTCATGACGGCGCATCCCCAACGCGCTACGGCAACGCTGTCGTTTTTGCGCGAAGAGGTTTCGGAAAGCATTGCCTATGCCGTGGGGTCCTCGAAGCGAGCGGCGCTCAAGAAACTGCTCAAAAAAGATCAAAACTTGAACGACGTGCCAGCATTTATTCTGCGGGAGATGAAAAAGGTGACGGTGTTTACGGATCAAAAATTATAACCCTTTCCGACCACCTTTACTTTCTACTTATTAACATTTCCCTCCGATCGGAGGGAAATGTTAATATTTAACCATGAGCACCGTTGATGATTTGTTGATCATTCTTTCGAGCCACAAAGGTGGATACCGCATAATGCGCCGACGCATCAAGGGGCAGTTAGATTATCCGCTGCGTGGCGGCGAATACCACAACAGTTCTCGACGTAAGATTGACTCAAACGTCGAACGAGTGATGTTGTCTCGACTTAAGGAAAAAGGGTTTGTTGTTAACGAAATTCGTGGATTGTGGAAGCTGACGATACAAGGTGTCACCCGCGTTCGAAAGATTCTCTCCGGCCGAGAGCAAGCCGTCCATGTGCGATCCAAGCCCCCGAGCCTTATTATTGCCTTTGATGTTCCAGAGGTAGATGCTCGCAAGCGGATGCTTCAGAAAAGCGTATGGTTTGGCCCAAGCCCGCTTCCCAAGGATTTTGCGGAGGAGCTCCGGCTTCGTCACCTATTATTATATATGAAGTTTTTCACTGCGCGGGAAACAGACATTGTTTAGGTTGGGTTTGCAAAGCGTCCCATGTTCGCTCGCTCCGAAGCCAGATTTATTAACAAAAATCACCGGTCGGAAGGTTTTGTTAATATTTAGTTTTTGTGTAGAATGGTCAAATGATGATTGATGAATTCTTGAAAGTGGAGTTACGTGTGGCCAAAGTGCTGTCGGCCGAGCGTGTGGAGGGATCGGATAAGCTTGTAAAACTCCAGGTTTCACTTGGCGATTCTGACCCTTCGACGAACTCAGGGTCTCGCGAGCGCCAGATCATCGCCGGCATTGGGAAGGCGTATGAACCGGAAAAATTAGTGGGCCGCGAAATCGTCGTCGTTACAAACCTCGATCCGCGTGTGTTTAATATCAAAGGTCATGACCCTTCGACTCTTCGATCTGACTCAGGACAGGCGGGCTCCTCTCGACCCGGCTCGGGGCAAGCAGGGCAAGTGGGCCTCGAGAGCCAGGGGATGCTCCTTGCGGCGCAGGACGCCGATGGCCGGCCGGTTATTTTGACTCCTGAACGCGAAGTGCCAGCGGGGAGCAGTATTAGGTAGTGGGCAGTTTGTCTCCCTACGAGAGATCCCCCGAAGGGGGACAGTGAACAGTGAGCAGAATTAGATTATATAATCATGACCGCAGAAAAAGAACATCAAGTGCGTTGCCAGAGTTGTGGCCAGCGGATCATGGAGGGCTTTGCCGGTGCGGAGGCCGACGGGAGCCCAGCGAAGGAGTGGTGTAAAATGTGTTATCAAAATGGCGCGTTCACCGATCCGAACATGACGCTTGAAAAGATGATGCAGGCATCGATCAAACACATGGTGAGGGTTATGAATTTTTCGCAAGAGCAGGCGGATGTTTTGACGCATTCCGTTATACCCCAGCTCAAGCGTTGGCGGACAAGCGGCAAATAGCAAAGCGCAAAGGGCAGAGCGGAGGGCGCCAGATCGCTTGCCGATTGTTCAAGATTCAGTTATTCTCAAACCCATTATGTCCGGAGCAACAAGAATTGTTTTGTTCATCGCCCTCGCTGTGGGCATTCTTTTTCTGGGTCATGATTACAACAAACGCCTTGATGAACGGGCGGCGGCGGATGCAGTTCGTAGCCAGGCGCAGGTTGCGGCAGAACAAGCAAGGATTATGAGTAGTTTTAAAAAAGAGGATGTCAAAGTTGGCCTCGGCAGAGAGGCGGCGGTAGGCGATATCGTCGGCGTTCAGTACATCGGCTCATTTGATGACGGCAAGGAGTTCGATAATTCCTATAAGCGCGGAGAACCGTTTACATTCAAGCTCGGTGCCGGAGAAGTGATTCCCGGGTGGGATATGGGTGTGCAAGGTATGAAAGTTGGCGGCAAGCGGAAGCTCACGATTCCGCCGGAACTTGGATATGGCGACCGGGGTTCACGGGGAGGAGAGATACCGCCGAATTCAACGCTACATTTTACGGTAGAGCTTTTGTCGGTGGGCGGTGGGTTAAAGTAGATGTTCGAAATTGTCGCAAAGGATAAGCTTAGCCGCGCGCGGGTGGGGCGGCTCACGGCCGAGCACGGGATAGTTGAGACGCCGGCGTACGTTATTGTCGGCACGAATGGTTTTGTTCGCACGCTTGAGTCGGAGGATATCCCGAAAACGAAAACACAGATCATCATTGCAAACACCTACCATCTTTGGCGTGAGCTGGGGGATGAGGGACTTGAAAGTTATCCGGGGCTGCATGAGACGATGCAGTGGTCGGGGGCCATTATGACGGACTCCGGCGGATTTCAGGTTTTCAGCTTGGGCGCCTCGCGCGAACATGGTGTTGGAAAAGTGAAGCCCCGCGAAGGGTTCGTGGCCAATCCTCGTTCCCGCGGGGCGAAACCCCGCACCGAAGGTGACTCAGGCGCAATGCAAGCACATAGCGTTACGCCTTCTGGTGCGGGGGTGCGTGTAACGGACTCGGGCGTGTATTTTCGCGACCCGTCTTTTGGTCGTGGCGACGATGAGCACTATCTCGACGCGGAGCTTTCGATGAAGATTCAGGAACAGCTTGGGGCGGATATCATTTTTGCCTTTGACGAGCCGAGTTCGCCGCATCATGATTACGATTACACAAAAGTCGCGATGGAGCGCACCCACAAGTGGGCTGAGCGTTGTCTCAAGGCAAAGGAATCTAATCAAGCGCTTTTTGGTATCGTGCAAGGCGGGATGTTTGAAGATTTACGCAAGGAAAGCGCGAAATTTATCGGCAACCTTCCGTTTCACGGTTTTGGCATCGGCGGATCGTTCAGCAACTCCTTCGGCGATTCGCGTGAAACAACGATCAAAGAACTCGAGTGGACCATTCCGTTATTGCCCGAACATAAGCCGCGGCATTTGCTCGGTATCGGGCGCATCGAAGACCTTTTTGCTGGCGTCGAAGCGGGCATTGATACCTTTGACTGCGTGATTCCCACGCGCGAAGCGCGGCATGGGAGCTTGTGGTCCCCTCGCGGCCGGCTTGATATTGGCGGGAAGGGAAAGTATGCCGACGATGATAGCCCGATTGCGGATGACTGTACGTGTTCGGTTTGCACGGACGAACACATTTCTCGCCGCGAACTCCATAAACTGTTTAAAGATAAAGATCAGCGCGCCGGTCGACTTGCGACAATCCACAATATTTATTTCTTTAATGATTTGATGGAAAAAATACGCGAGAGCATTCGGGGCGGAGGATTTGGCGAGTTCAAGAAAGAATACCTCACTCGTTTGGGGAAGTGGTAGAATGATTCGCATGCAACAAGCGTCGCCCCGGGTTCTTGTTGAGAAAAAAGTGCGTGCAAAGAAAATTCTTCGTGTCTTGAAGCGTCTTTTCCCGAAGGCAAGGATCATACTTCGTTATTCGAATCCCTGGGAGTTGATGGTTGCAGTGCAACTCTCGGCGCAGTGTACAGATAAAAAAGTGAACGAAATTACGGAAAAGCTTTTTAAAAAATACCGAACGCTTGGCGACTACATTCGCGCGGGTGCAACTCGTCGGGGGAGGACGGAGTTCGAACGCGACATTTACCAGACCGGTTTTTATCGCGCGAAGACAAAAAATATCTTGTCTGCGGCAAAGATGGTGACAGAGAAGTTTTATGGAAAGCTCCCAAAGACGATGGCTGAGATGACTACGATCCCTGGCGTGGGCCGAAAGACGGCGAATGTTGTTTTGGGGAACGCCTATAACGTCGTCGAAGGAATTGCAGTTGACACGCATGTTCGTCGGCTTGCACGGCGATTAGGGCTTACGAAGCATTCTGATCCTGTAAAAATCGAACACGACCTCATGAAGCTTTTTCCGAAAAAAGAATGGTTTTCGCTGACGTACCGCATGATAGAATATGGGAGAAAATATTGTCCTGCGCGGCCGCATCAGCATGATACGTGTCCACTCGCAAAATATGAGAAAAGCTAAACTCAAAAAATTTGCCGTTTTCGATATTGACGGTACGATCTTCCGGTCGAGTTTACTCATTGAACTTGTTGAGGAACTGATCCGCGCAAAAGTTTTTCCCAAAACCGCGCGGAGTATCTACGGTGGCAAACACAAGCAGTGGCTAGAACGTAAAGATAGCTATGAAAAATATATCTCAGCCGTCGTTCGAGCTTTTGATCAGTATATCGGCGGCGTAAGAGAAAAAGATTTTCTTCGAGTTGTTCGCCATGTCGTTGAAGCTCACGAACAGCGGCTGTATCGCTATACGCGGGATCTCGTCAAGGATTTGAAGCGTCAGGGTTATTATATGATTGCCATTTCTCACTCACTCAAATATATCGCCGGTCATTTTGGAAAACGGCTAGGATTCAACAAGGTGTACGGCATTTTGCTCGAGCTTGATAAGAAGACCGGGCGATTTACGGGAAAGTTGCTCCATTTGGATGTTATTCTCGATAAGGGCGCTGTACTGCGTCGGGCTATCGAGAAAGAAAACCTCACGCTCCGGGGTTCCGTCGGCGTGGGGGATACGGAGTCCGATATTGCGTTTCTGAAATTGGTTGACCGGCCCATTTGTTTCAATCCGAACGCGGCGCTCTACCGTGCCGCGAAGCGTCGGGGTTGGAAAGTCGTCGTTGAACGGAAGGACGTTGTATATCGCATATAGCAAATCGCGAATCGCAAATCGTAGCTATTTGCGATAAGCTATTAGCGAATAATAAAGTCACCCTTCGACGGGTTCGACGGGCTCACCGCAGGCAAGCTCAGGGTGAATGTTCTTCAAAAATTCATGGATATTCTCTCACACGGTATCTGGGGCGCTTTAGGTGCTAAGGCGTTTAATAAAAAATCACGAGCGGCGAGCCGTGAAGACGGGCGGCTCGACCCACTTCTCGCCTTCGCGTGGGGTGTTCTTCCCGATTTTGTCGCTTTTGCACCGATCTTTCTCCTCCTCGTCGGCGGGTGGATCGCTGGCCAGATCGACCCCATGCGACTGCCTCGAACCGAAGACCTAGAGAATCTCGGTGTGCCGTTGCCAGCGATACTTTCCCTCACCTCGATTTTTTATAGCATAACGCACAGCTTGATCGTCTTCGCCTTTGCGTTTTTCTTGATCATACTTGTTCGGCGGTCGGTATTTTCTGCAGGTGATCCGATGCGTCGCCCGCCGTGGGAAATGTTCGCCTGGCTCTTTCATCTTCTCCTCGACATTGTTACGCATGGGCGCGAGTTTTATCCGACGCCGTTTTTATGGCCACTCTCGGACTTTCACGTGAACGGCGTTCCATGGTCGCATCCTTGGGTCTTTTTTACGAACTGGGGGTTGTTGTTGCTTGGCTTCCTCGTATTCCGGGGAAAACGAGACGATTTTGGCGTTCTCTAGGGCTCGTTCGAGGCCGACTGGTCTTCTTTGTCGAATTCCGCTAGGTTAATGGCATGAAACCCAGTGGTATTGTGTCTCTCGGCCGGCGGGTTTTTGTTGCCCTGCCGATTTCACTAGAGATCGCCCGTGAGGCGCATGACTGGAGGAAGAAGTATCCGAACCTTTCAATTCGCTGGGTAGAGGACAAAAATCTTCATGTGACGATTATTCCTCCGTGGGAGGAGCGCAATGTCCAGGCCGTTATTGACGCTCTCAAAATTCTTGAGGGTTCGGTTGGTATTTTCGACCTGGCTTTTCACCGGGTAACGTATGGACCGAATTCGCGCGAGCCCCGCCTCATCCGAGCGGAGGGGGAATCACCGGAGCAGATTTTTGCTTTGAAGCGCGGTGTCGAACGAACACTCTTGTTTACCCCAGAGGTGCGGACGTTCCGTCTTCATCTCACGCTTGCTCGCTTTTCATCTGAAGATTTTCAAACATTCCCCATTCAAAAAATGAGTGATGAGGTTTCATGGCACGAGAGCGTAACTTCGTTCGTGCTTATGGAGTCGCACCTATCTTCATCGGGAGCTGATTACGAGGTTCTTTGTTCGTATCACGTGTAGAGCGCGTAGATCTATTTATTAACATTTCCCTCCGATCGGAGGGAAATGTTAATAAATGAACAACGCTCAACAATAATGAATAATGTGTTTGCGGCCGGTGCGTTTCAAGGCACCGGCCGCTTTGAGGGTGCTTGGATCGGAGTGAGCCGGCACCAGATCGCGATTCCTGCGAGAAGGAGGCCGGCGAACGCTCCGAAGGCGAGCAGGATGAAGTGCCAAGCATTCTGCCACGCCGCTTCTTTTTCAAGCGCCTCTTTCCTGTCCTCGTCGGCGCTCATGACAACCCAGTTTTCTGCGCCGATCGGCGCTAAACTATCTTGAGCGACAACTACGGCGAGCATTTCGGAGACGTTCTTCGCCATCTCGGGCACGGCGTATCTTACGAAGAGCAGTATGAGGGCGACCACAAGGGCCGCCAGAAACTCTGGGCGTGCCTTCATGCAAACCTCCTCATTTATAGATTGTAGAAAGAGCACAGAGCTCCCTGTGCGCTGTTGTTCAAATTGTATTCTTCTTGTCTTGGGTGTCAAAAAAAACGGAAGCCCAGAGGGTCCCTCGGACCCTCTGGGCAAGAGGCGTGCGCCTCAATCAAGGAGAACGACTACCTCGGCGTACTTGTAACCGAACTCGTTCGCTTTTTTTGTTGCCTCTTCTCCGACCCCCATCCAGATGTCGATGCTATTCTTGTATCGGAGATTCATACGGTCTTCGACGACGAAGATCTTGTCTCCGAAGAGAGCTGGAATCTTCACCTTCGTGCCGTATCCGAGCTGATTCGTGCCCACGATGCCATCCCGGACGATTTCTTGCGATGCAGTAATGAACGGCGTGTCGTCCGTTTCTTTTGGATTGCTCGTGTACGCGGTCACGCGCTTCGTCATCGTGAGGACCATCTCCGGCGGGAGAAATATCTTAGCCTCCCGTACGACCGGTTTTGGAACGCTTGCCTCGACCGATCGACAGAAGTCGAAGTACCGCGCCGCGGCGTATGAGCACACACCGCCTGTAAGGAGAAAAACAGCAACGAGTGCGATCGAATGCTTACGATTCACGTGTGGCCTCCTTCTGTGGTCCTAGCGCATCGAAGCGAGAAGAAGAAGTAGTGCGATCGTGACCGCCAGGATCAAGACCTTGTGATGTCCCACTCCTTTTTGACGGGGTGCTATGGTAATTGCCTTGCTGTGAAGCGTGGCGGCACGACGTTGGCGTTTGTGCATGTCGCCTCCAGATATTTTATTTCGTTTTTCTCGGATATGAACGTACCCGCGCTCCCTGCGCGACCAGTTCAACCATCGACCCCGAAAAGGGGTTCATGTCCGGGAAAAGCGAAAAGCTTTCTTGAGTGCTCCAAATATCTTAGCACGTAGTTTTTTGTTGTCAAGCCTACGCCGCGGGGGGTGCTACAGTATAGTACGCACGGAGAGAAAACTTCTTCTATTTTGGGCGTCTCCGTTTTAGAAGATGCTCCGAGACATCGAAGGCGCGCAAGATATAGAGGAGGGTCGATACGATAACCGCGGCGATTGCCGCAAACGAAGTAAGACCAATACCGGCCAGAACGCCAACGGCGGCAACGGCCCACATAACCGCGGCGGTCGTGAGACCGTGGACGTGGTTCTCGGTCTTGATGATGATGCCTCCGCCGAGGAACCCGATGCCGATGACGATATTGGCGATGATTATGAGAAAGCCGCTGTTATGAGCAATGACGTCCTCAATGC
>CAZWBU010000032.1:0-8718 GCA_964632585.1 uncultured Candidatus Saccharibacteria bacterium
CCCGCGCTCTTGAAGTCCTCAACGGACGCTTCATATTTTTACATCCTCATGCCCATTCTTCGGGTATAGCGGGGACGATATTGCCCGAGAGTGTTTTGTTGGTGTGGCTTGCCCCACCCTTTTGGCTAGCCAAAAGGGTGGGGAGAACTAGGGCTGTTTGTATATGACGAGAGAGACGGAGGATGAGACGCCCGTGTTGGTTGTTGCGGTGAGTGTGAGGTTGTTTTGAGGAAGAAATACATTGGGCACGAATGTTGATACGAGTGCATAGGTCATTTCGCCGCCGAGTTGCCGGCGCTCGATCACCTCGCCGTTCCAGAGTGCGGTGATCCATACAAGTGGCGAAGGAGAAAGTATCTGCGCTCTAACCTCTACGGTTCCTGAAGAAAAGCCGCCCGATGCGGGTGTCTGAAGATTAATGACCGGCGTCGAGGTGCTTACCCCTCCAAAAAAGAGGGGATTGTTAACGAATTCCGTAGCATTATTTTGTATCCACGAGAAGACGCCCGTCTCCCAGTTTGTAAATTGAGGATCTTCGGTTGGGTCGCTCGGCGCGGGGCCGGAGGGATCTTTGCGGTTCACCCAAAACAGTTCCGAGTGGATCTGGTTCGCGGGCGCATATGCCCCGGCAAAGAATGGCTTTGATGGTGTTGTGGGGTCGGGTTTCGTAAAAAGCTCCTCCGGCTGGGTTTTGATCGCCTCGCTCATAAAAGCGCTCCATATCGGAACGGCCGCCAAGATGCTCGATCCCTGTTTGTGCATGGGAGTGTTGTTGTTGTTGCCCGCCCAGACGCCCACGACAAGCGACGGGGTATACGCGAGCGCCCAGGCGTCACGATAGTCGTTCGACGTTCCCGTTTTGAGCGCTACATCGTGTCCGGGAAAGACCGTGAGATTCAAACTCGATCCGAAAAGTTTCGATCGTGCCGCTTGGTCCGAGAGAATGCTTGTAATGATTCTCGGGTATTGCGGTTCAACCACTTGTTCGGTGTTATCGGCATAAGTTTCGACGATGCCGCCCGAGGCATCGCGGACTTCGAGAACCATCGCCTGGTCGTGGTGGATACCTTCTGCGGCAAGCACGCCAAAGGCGCCAACGAGCTCGTTCAATTTCACCTCTCCGCCACCCAACACGAGCGATAATCCGTAACGGCTCGGATCGGTGAGCGTTGTGACGCCGAAGTCGGCGAGGGTGTGAAGAACGTCTTCGAGTCCGGCGAGGTAGAGCACCTTGACCGCCGGGATATTGACCGACTGCGCGAGGGCGTCGCTCAAGGCGATGGGGCCTCTAAATTTTTCATCGAAGTTCTGTGGGTGAAAGCAGGGGTCATCATTCTTCGTTACATTTTTTTTGTAGTCCGGGATCGGTGGACACTCTGGATTGTTCGGCACAAACTCCATTGGCACATCGAAGAATACCGTTTCCGGCAAGAATCCTTTTTTAAATAGCGTGAGATAGGCGAATGGCTTTAAGGCCGATCCCGGTTGGCGAAGTCCCTGGGTCGCTGCATTGAAGTTTCCTTCATTTTTGATATCGAAGTAGTCTCGCGAACCAACGAGCGCAAGCAACTGTCCGGACTTTGGGTCTTCGGCGACGAGCGCCGCATTCTTGCCGTCATAAAGCTTTTCATTCCGCTCCGCGCCCTCCCTCACCGCTTTTTCTGCCGCTTCTTGGAGCGTCCAATCGAGGGTCGTGATCACGGTGAGCCCGCCGCTCCGCACCACATCCTCACCGTATTTTTTGACGAGATAATCTTGGACGAGAAGTGAAAAGTGGGGCGCCTTAATGCCTTGCGTCTGCGGCTGAAATACCATTTTTTCTTCGAGCGCCTTTTGATATTCTTCCTCGGATATTGTCCCCTGCGTCCACACTTTCTTCAATATAAAGCGTTGGCGAGAGTAGAGATCCTTCGTGTGGCTCCCCCACGGCGAGTAGTAGCTCGGCGCTTGGGGCAGCGCTGCAATAAGGGCGGCTTCGGCGAGCGTCAGATCCTTCGCCGACTTTCCAAAGAAGGCGCTCGAAGCGGACTCGACGCCATACATCGTTGAGCCGTAGGGAATTTCGTTCAAGTACAGCCACAGGATCTGGTCCTTCGTATAGTGCCGGTCGAGATAGATGGCGAGGATGAGCTCGCGGAGCTTTCTTGTGATCGTCCGTTCTGGGGACAGAAAGGCGTTGCGGGCGAGCTGTTGTGTGATCGTGGAGGCGCCTTGACCCGCGCGGCCTTCGCGGAGGTGGAGGTTCACGAGTACGGCGCGCACGATCGCCTTCCAGTCGAAGGCGGGTTCGTTATAAAAATTTTCATCCTCGACGGCAACCGTCGCTTGCTTCAGGCGGTCGGGCATCTCGTCAATCGGAATGACCGTGCGTTTTTGTCCGGCGCTGATTTCATAGAGCAGTACCTTGCCGGTGCGGTCATAAATCTTCGTGGATTGGCTTACCTGCCGATTGTCAATTTGCTCGACTGAAGGGAGGTCTTTGGCGAGATAGAGCACGAGCGCGGCGCTTAAAATTCCCCCGATGCCAATGAGGGCGAGTCCGGCGAGGAATAGTTTTGGCCACGAAGGAAGGAGTTGGCGGATCTTTACCATAGCGAATCCTTGATATTATGGCATGAAATGAATGAAGGCAAGAAGGGCACAAGAGAAACCAAAAACCCCGCCGCGGCGGGGTTTTTGGTTTCAATCTCACGATTGCCTTCTAGAATTCTTCGCCCGTCTCTTCTTCCTCTTCGTCATCCTCATCATCGCTCGCCTCATCGCTCTCGCCGGCTTCGCCGAGGGCGAAACCGTCATCCTCCGGATCTTGGTCACTCAGATCGCGGAATGACATCTCGATTTCTTGCAATTGGCTCGTCATGAGTGCAACAAAATGAACGACCTTTCTTATTTTTATATCTCTTTGGGTTCCGCGTGGAAACTTGGTGAGAAGTATAGGAAATCATCTTTGGTTGTCAACCCCGCACCTTTTCGAGAGCGGGCCTACTTCACACACGCTGAGATGAGAGATGATACGGTGTGATGTAACCCGTGGCGATAACAGTACCACGGTTAAATAAAAATAATTACTCTCGAAAAGGTGCGGGGTCAACCCGCTTACTTTCATGTTTCAACTGATACCCCACCCCCTCACCCATTACCAAATAGCACCGCTGGTCTACGACCGCAATAGCACCCTGTGAATAACTCAAACTGGTCAGCGAGAGAGATCGCGTCGGTTTCTCTCGGCGCACAGGATCGCGAGCGCGAGTGCGTCTGAGGCATCGTCGATCATGTGAAGCTCTGTAACGCCGAGGGTGAGGCGCACCATCTTCGCGACGGCGCGCTTATCGGCATTCCCATAGCCCGCAATAGAAAGCTTTATTTCATTCGGGTTGCATTCGATGATCGGAGTACCATGTTCTCGCACGGTTGCGATGATTACCCCGCGCGCTTCAGCGACCTGGAGCGCCGTCTTTTGATTTTTGGCGAAGTAGAGCTTCTCAATCGCGACGGCTTCGGGAGACGACGTTCTTAACAACCCCGCGATACCCGACTTGATTTCGAAAAGCGCGTCCGCATCGTTTGTAGAGGTGACGGTTAGGAGTCCGGCATCCACCAAGGACAACTTTCCCGCTCGTCGCTCGACGATGCCGTATCCCACGCGCCGCGTTCCCGGATCAATACCAAGGAAGCGAGAGCTTTCGTTATGTACTTGTTGCATTGGTGTAGACCTCCTGCACGTTGTCGTGGTCTTCGAGCGCTTCGATGAGTTCGTTGAGTTTTGTGCGATCGTCTGCGGATATTGATTGAGGAAATTTTGCGTGCCACCTTTTATCGCTCCCCGAATCGCTGGTGGCAAATGCCCAGCGCACACTGCCGGGCTCGGCCCACTTGCCAAGGTGGTCGCTCAAGACCCTTTTTATTTCTGCGACCGCGCGGTTCTTGCTGTCTGTCATCACTTCGATGAAGAGCGCTGTGCCGCCGGGACCGTACGCTTCGAACACGAGTTCTTCGAGCGCGAGGCCGGCTTCCGAAGCGCGCTTGATTGCGCGCGCGATGTTATCCGCCGGCACCATACTCGCGCGCGCCTTGTCAATGGCTGTGCGAAGACGAGGATTGAAGTTCGGATCGGGCTCTGCGCGCGAGGCCGCGGTGATTGCGTTTAACAGTTTTGCAAAAACCACGCCTCGTTTCTTGTCGGTCGTTTCTTTTTGTCGCTTGATCCCGGCCCAGTGAGAGTGTCCCGACATAATTTCACCCGGATTATAACAAGGCAAGTAAAAATGAATAGCCCCGCCGGAAACGTCCCGGCGGGGATAAAGATGGCCGCGTCAGCGACGGGCCAAGTGTCGGCTCTCTCCTGAGCCGCTGGCAGAGAGCGTGACCGATTCTCGTTGGTTCATTCCGTACCCCGCGTAGTAGTACGGAACGTTGAAGGCCTCGCTCTTCACGATTGCGGGTACGCACGACGCGGTCGTGACACCTGGGCCGCTACGCTCGGCAACCTTGAACCAGTTGTCGAGTTCGCGTTCGAGCCGCTTCCGGCCGAGAAGATCCCTCTTCTTGATCTGCTTCTTGATCTCGTTGACACGGTCCTTGAGGTCTTTCTTTGAGGTGTTCTTCGAGAAGGTCTCCGGAAGAGCGGCGCTGCCCAAGAGCTCGTGGTCGGTGCTCCATGCGGGTGGCACGAAGTGACTCTCCACGATACCTCCTTTGCAGAAGGTGACCTGGAGGTCCACGCGAGAGTACGACCGCCCGAGTCCTATCCCGCCTCCCAACGAGAAGCGCATGTGTTCTCCATGACCGAGGATGAGATTCCCCTTGTCATGATGAACGATGATCGCGCTTCTGTCGGCAGTGTTGTTGATGACCGTCACCTCCAAGCTGTTGGTCCAGCTCTTTCCGAGATGGACCTGGGCGAGCGCGGGGATCGAGCTCGTGATGAACATCACAGCGACCAACAAACGGATTTTCATAGACCCTCCTTCAGGATCACGCCGTTGTTCATTATACACCACTTTATTACAGTTGTCAATATCTCTGTTTTGTGTTGTCGAAACCTGCGATCGCCGGCGTTTTTCTGTGTTAAAATCAGAAGGCGCGAATCGTTCTTCGCGCTCATGCAATGACCGAAGAAAAACAGCAGGACCTTCAAAAGAAACTCACGCACATCCGCCGCGATGCCGAAGAGCGCGATGCGGAGCGCCGAGCGGAAAAGACCGGCACGCCGTATATTGATGTCCGTAAAGTTGCCCTCGTGGTCGAAGCGATTCATCTTATTCCCGAGTCCGACGCGCGCGCGGCGCGCATCGCGGCGCTCGAGCATCGGACGCACGGTGTGGCCGTTGCCGCCTTCGATCCGACATCGTCGAAGGTGAAAAAAATCCTGGCCATGCTCGAGGGCAAGCGCCTTACGCCAAAACTCTTTGTCGCCTCGCTCTCGGGTCTCGAGGAGGCCTGGCGACTCTATAAGTTTATCTCTCCCGAAGGAGAGGATATCACCGGAACATTCGAGATTTTCATAACCTGCAGGCGGTGCAGGATGAAGTAGCGAAGCGAGACGTCAAAAAACTTTCGACGACCGAACTCTTTCAAATCATCCTCGCGGGAGCGCTCGCGACGGGCGCCTCCGATATTCATTTTGAAGCCGAAGACAAACAGGCGAAGATCCGCTATCGTCTCGACGGCCTTCTTCACGATGCCTTTGCCGGACTTCCTGGGCGCAACTACGACATGCTCGTTTCGCGCATCAAGCTCCTCTCGGGACTCAAGATTAATATTCACAGCGAACCCCAGGACGGGCGATTCACCATAGGACTCAAGGAAAAAGAAATCGAGGTTCGGGTCTCGATCATTCCGTCGGAGTTCGGCGAGACGGTTGTGATGAGAATTCTCGACCCCTCGACGATAGCCGTTGATTTGAACAATCTCGGCCTCCGCGGTGATGACCGTGCAATCGCCGAGCGCGTTCTCGAACGACCAAATGGCCTTCTGTTGAATACCGGACCGACGGGCTCGGGAAAGACGACGACCCTCTATGCGTTCCTCAAGAAGATCGTTAGTTCGGAGACGAAGATCATTACCGTCGAAGATCCTATCGAATATCGCATCGAGGGTATCGAGCAGACCCAGACGAACCCCGATGCAGGGTATACCTTCGCGGGCGGATTGCGTGCCATCTTGCGACAGGACCCGGACGTCATCTTGATTGGCGAGGTTCGCGACCTTGAGACCGCCGACATTGCGCTTCAAGCCGCCTTGACGGGACATCTTGTCTTCTCGACGCTTCACACAAATGATGCCGCCGGCGCCGTGCCGCGGCTCGTTGACCTTGGCGTGAAGCCCACGACGATCGGGCCGGCGCTCTCGCTCGTCATCGCTCAACGCCTCGTGCGGCGTCTCTGCAGTTCCTGTCGAGCACCCGAGAAGATCTCGGATACGATGAAGCGCAACATCGCCGCGTTTTTGAAACAGCTCCCGCCGCGTGTTGACCCTAAGCCCTATGACCACCCCACGATCTATAAGGCGGTCGGCTGTCGTGACTGCAACACGTTTGGATACAAGGGACGTATCGGCGTTTATGAATTCTTAGAATCTGGGCCCGAGTTCGAGAAGGCGATTATCAAGGAGTTCTCGACCTCTGCCCTTCGGGAAATGGCGCGAAAGCAAAACATGGTTACGATGCAGGAGGACGGCATTCTTAAGGTTCTTTTCGGAATCACGAGCTTTACGGAAGTGGAGAGTGTAACGGGAAAAATCTCCTGGCCGAAGTCGTGACCTTATCGCGCAAAAAACAAAACCCCCCGCCGAAGGCGGGGGGTTTTGTGGTAGGCGATCTCTCGCTTCGTAACTGGGGGCTCATCCCGCGGGAGCAGGATAGTAGGTTCTCTTTTTAGCAAGGCTAAAAGAGGTTAGAATGGTTTCGAGGATGGGTATCGCCGAAGCCATACCGTCCTAGGAGCTGGAAACAATTCCTCCCCCAGATACCAAGCGGCGATCGCCACGTGCCGCTACGCGCCACTTCAGGTGCTCTATGCTAGCATAGAATGATTTCAGTGTCAAGGGCTCCGGTTTGAAGTTGGGGAACCCGCTTCGGCAGCCGAAATTATGGCTTTTTTGGCTCGGTTTTTCAGATAAATCGAACGGCTCCCGTTTGCCCCTCTGGGTTTTCCGGCCGCTCGATTTATTCACCGAAAAACTTTTGCCAACAAATCCAATTTCTGGCCGCCTCCGCTTCTGGTTCCTCAATCTCAAAACCTCCGCTTGAAAACTAATAACCGGCAGTGAACTGCCCCCCCTGGTGTTTTCCCATGAAAGGCGCAAGAATGGTGAAGTAAAAACTATGTCGTCCACTATTCCTAAAACACAAGCGTCAGATGATGGCGCGATCGATCAAGCCCTCCGGCCGACCGCGTGGGACGACTACGTTGGTCAGGACAAGATAAAGCAGAACCTCAAGATCATTATCGAGGCGTCGCGGAAGCGCGGCGGTGCGATGGATCATGTCCTGCTGTCGGGTCAGGCGGGACTCGGCAAGACGACGCTTGCGTATCTTGTTGCGCGGGAGCTTGGCGGACTCGTGAAGACGACCTCCGGTCCCGCGCTCGAGAAGATGGGGGACATGGCAGCGATGCTCACGAATCTTGAGCCGGGAGAGATTTTATTTATTGACGAGGTGCACCGCATCAACCACCTCATCGAAGAGGTGCTCTATCCTGCGATGGAGAGCCGGAAGCTTCATCTCATGGTCGGTAAGGGGCCGGGAGCGCGGAGTTTAACCATTGATCTTCCACCGTTTACGCTCGTTGCAGCGACGACACGCGAGAGCTTGCTCTCCCAGCCGCTCCGCTCGCGATTCGGTGCCGTCTTCCGCCTTGAGTACTACGGTGAAGACGACATCAAAAAGATCCTTGCTCGATCGGCAACGATTTTGGGCGTTACGGCGACACCCGAGGCGATCGCATTTTTGGCACGTGCGTCGCGCGCAACACCGCGCGTCGCGAACCGTCTTCTGAAGCGCGCACGCGACTATGCCGAAGTGCACGGGAAAGCTACCATAGACGAAGTGGCCGCGCGAAGCGCGCTCGATCTCCTCGACATCGACGATCGTGGACTCGAACCGCAGGACCGGAAACTTCTTGAAATGATTATTGCGAAGTTCAACGGCGGGCCCGTTGGCGTCCAGACACTTTCGGCGGCATTAAATGAAGACCGCGGCGCCATCGAGGAGATCTACGAACCGTATCTCATGACGCTCGGCTTTCTCCAGCGGACGCCCGCCGGCCGCGTCGTTTTGCCCGCGGCATATGAACATTTGAAGATGAAACGAGCGGGAGAGCTTCTATAAATTCAAAAATAAAAGTGAAAAAATCAAAATGTTTGAACCCATTTATTTTGGTCAATGCTTTTGATTAACGAGTGGATGCCGAATCCTGCGGGGCGGGATGGTGTAACGAACGAGTGGATCGAGCTTGCGAACACGGGTGATGAGCCGGTCGCTCTTTCCGGCTGGCACATTGAAACGGGAAGCGGAAAGGCGTTCACGCTCCGGAGCGGCGAGCTCTCGCCGGGCGCATATCTGCTCCTATCACGTGTTCAAACGAAGTTATCGCTTATCAATACCATGGGAAAGCTTGTGCTCAAGAATCCAGCGGGTGAAGCGGTGCAAGAAGCGGAGTTTATGGGCCAGGCCCCAGACGGGAAGAGCGTGAACCTTGTCGGCGGACGATTTCTTTT
>CAZWBU010000033.1:0-7692 GCA_964632585.1 uncultured Candidatus Saccharibacteria bacterium
GAAACCGGGAGGTTTCCCGTGGCGGAGCACACGAACCGCTGGGTTCGTGGGAGCGGCTTGCTGTATAGCGAGCCGCGACGTTCGACTCCCTCCCTGCACACTTCGACTCGCTACGACTTGGTTTGAGCCAAGTCGAAAACTCGCTCAGTGTAAACACACAGCGGGCGAAGCGGAAGCGGAGCAACGCTTAACGAGCGGCGTTCGAATCCTAACCAGTGAACGATGGATTCCTGCGATTTAGGTTATTGGTAGGTTGGATTTGTCCCTGGGGATCTCCCAGATCTTGTGACTCTTTCGGTCCCAAGAAGAATAACTGATCTAGAGACATATGATCCGCGCCGTTCAGGAATATCGCGAGTGTTGCTACGGTCAGGCCAAAATCACGGACGGCGATGCTGCTATACCCAATCATGGAAGTAATGTGCGCCATATGCAGAGCCAAAATAAGAGCGCTGATCCTGGTGAAAAGCCCGAGTAAAAGAGCCGTGCCGAAAACCAGTTCCAAGGCACCATTGATGTGAATCAGTGTCACTATTCCAACGGGTGACATTTGGACGACCCATTCAGGGACGAAGCCGATCCACATGTCCGGATTCAGGAATTGCTGGGAACCGAACCAGAGAAAAACAAGTGACATTCCAATGCGGAGCACGGTCGTGCCGCGGATTGTGAGAGATATGTTCAAGGTGTCAGTATAAAAGAGTTTATCATGGCCGCTCCCGCCCCTGGCGACCGATCTTCACTCGCTAGGATTATAGCGAGCATGATGAGCACCGCCAGGCAGAGGAATACCACGGTTGACAAGATTGAATTGTTCCGGGGTTCATTCATGTTATCGGTTATTGTACGACAAGGGTGCCCTGATTGCCATTATGGTCTTTAGCTTTGAACGTCCAGGTGCCTGCGGCATTGAAGGTTTCGGTGCGCTGGGTGTGTTCGCTGTCTAGAGTTATGCTGCTTATTGTCGAGGGCGTAAAGACAGTTTTGACCTTTCCTGATATTGGAGGAGAATAGATGAACGTTATACTATCACCGGTTTTTATAGTCAAATCTGTAATGTCGTAGTTGCCCGCGCTCGTGACATGAATGGTGTATGTGACCGGACCACCACCGGTTGGCGTGTAGTTTGCCACAACACTTTGACTCGAGTTCATGGTTACCGTACAGCTTCCTGCGCCACTGCATGCTCCAGACCAACTGCTGAAGGTGTATCCACTTGTTGGTGATGCCGTGAGCGTCACCGATGTTCCTTGCGTGTATGTTGCCAAACAGGTTGATCCGCAGGAGATGCCGGCCGGATTGCTGGTGACCGTGCCGTTTGGTGAGGTTACCGACAGGGTATATGTAGTCGTCGGTGGCGTCCCTGCACTGTCAAAGATTGCCGTAACCGTTTGGTTTGCATTCATCGTCACCGTGCACGTACTTGTTCCTGAACATGCCCCCGTCCAACCCGAGAAGGTCGAACTGCTTGCAGGAGTCGCCGTCAAGGTCACGCTCGTCCCCGTATTGACCGCGGCAGAACACGTAGCACCACAAGCGATTGAGCCACCGGAGACGGTTCCCAACCCTGTACCTGTTTTTATGACAGAGAGCGTGTAGGTTGTTGGTGCGGTCGTGAGATCACCTACATAGTAGGTTGGAAGCAGTGATTGTGCGTAGGCAGAATGAGCATGTCCTCCGCCGCCACTTGTCGTAAAGGCAGTTGTAGCGTCGGTACCACACCTTGAGACGATGGCATTGACTCCACCGGGGTGACTCGTGATGAAGTTTGTGACGTTGTAGACCTTGCCCGAGATGATAATCCAGCAGTTACTCTGGATGTTGTGGGTTGCTACCTGTGCCGCTGTATGCGTGACCGGGCCACCACCGGTTGGCGTGTAGTTTGCCACAACACTTTGACTCGAGTTCATGGTTACCGTACAGGAACTTGCGCCACTGCATGCTCCAGACCAACTGCTGAAGGTGTATCCGCTTGTTGGTGATGCCGTGAGCGTCACCGATGTTCCTTGGGTATATGTTGTCGAACAGGTTGAACCGCAGGAGATGCCGGCCGGGTTGCTGGTGACCGTGCCGTTTGGTGAGGTTACCGACAGGGTATACGTAGTCGTCGGTGGCGTCCCTGCACTGTCAAAGATCGCCGTAACCGTTTGGTTTGCATTCACCGTCACCGTGCACGTACTCGTTCCTGAACATGCCCCCGTCCAACCCGAGAAGGTTGAACTACTTGCAGGAGTCGCCGTCAAGGTCACGCTCGTCCCCGTATTGACCGCGGCAGAACACGTAGCACCACAAGCGATTGAGCCACCGGAGACGGTTCCCAACCCTGTACCTGTTTTTATGACTGACAGGGTGTAGGTTGTTGGCGCTGTCGTTTTTACCGTTGATGTAATATTTTGTATATAGTCCTGGGCAACCCAGCCGTCGACGCCACTATCAAAATTCACTTTCCACCAGGTATATCCGCCGGATACGATAGGACCCTCTACGACCGTACCGGAGGATCCAGGACCTTGTTTGCCGAGCAAAGTGCCGTTTGCCGTTGCTCGGACACTGAGCGCACTCGTATTCGTGACCTCGACACGACTGCCTGGGCTAAACTTGCCCGTTGTCGGACTCTGCGCAGTAGCGGTCTCAGATGCAGCAGATCCGCCCGAAGAAAGAGGAGCAACGTAATATGAAGGAAGCAGGGAATAGGCGTAAGCCGAATGATTCGATCCGCCAGGACGGCCGTGCGTCTCGAAGGCCGTTGTGGCATCTTTACCACAATAGGGCACTATCGCTCCGGCTCCTCCGGGGTGTTGATTCAGGAATGAAGAGACGCTATATATCTTGCCTGCAATGGCGATCCAGCAGTTTGCAGAAGAATTGTGCAGTTTGAGTTGAGCGAGGTTACTGGTGCTGTTTGCCGTGCTGGGGGAAGTTTTTATTGCTCCCGATGACGAGGAGGTATGGGCTTGTTTTGCTGTTTGAGTTGGTTGCGGAGTTGCTTCGTTAGATGAGGATTGTTGTTTTAAGGCGATGTCGTTGCGGATGACCTGGTTGTTGTGTAAGATAAATGCTGTCTTAACCGTTGCGGTCAGAGTTCCGACGACGAGGATCGCGACTATGAAATTTCGAATTATGGAGCCCATCTCGATTATAATTATGCGGTAAATCGTAACAAGTAGCTAGAATAAAGCATCGTCTCTCTTCTTGCAAAACCTCTTCATGCTTTCAAAAAAACACAAGATATTGGCCGCATGTTGTGTGTTGGTGATGATTGTGGTTGCATACATGGCTTTTACCAATACTCTTGCATACCCATATATTATACTTGACCGACAAGTGCAGTCGCTTAAGGATTGTACTTTTGGCTCAACTCATTTTACAACGGATTTTTATCGATTTTCTTTTTCGTCGCCAGAGGGGTATTGTGTGCTGCCAAACCGTCTATTTCCTGAAGACGGTAGCATAGAGATAGTTCCCAAGGGTTGGTATTTTGTGCTCAATGAATATGCTCAAGGTACGGTCGCCGAGGCGTCGCGAGCCACTCTGCTTTTTGAACCTGTTACCGTCGAACGGGATCCCGAAAAAATCATCCAGACTTTGGTCAATGGCAAGTTTCTGGATATGAGCAATGTCTCAATTAAAACTGCTTCTTCAGGTATAGAATTCGTTTTGGCGAACAGCACTCGCGGCACAGATGACGAGCTCTATGACTGGGCGTTTGCCACACATCCGGACAAGAATAACTTTGTTGCTATTGTTGCGCGGCACTCAACGGACCAGGTTGTGCGCGATTATCTCTTGGAGACCTTGAATTTCCGCTAGCTCTTGTTGGAGCGAAGAGATAAACGCCATTAATTCAAAAAATATGGCAAAAATAATCACGTCCGAAAACCGCAAACCTCTTATTCTGCCTTGGTGACGGTGATTATGGTAATGAAAAGAAGAAATAAGCTTCGCAGTACTCGTTATAGCGTGGGGATAGATGAAGTCGGCCGTGGGGCGCTTGCGGGGCCGGTTGTCGTGGCAGCAGTGGCCGTGCTGGCAAATAGCAAATGGCCCATTCGACAAGCTCAGGGCAAGCAAAGCGCAAAGGGCAAATATCGAGGTGGTATGCTATGGCATACCACCGGGAAGCGTGTGGCGTTACGGGATTCAAAAAAACTTTCAGCTCGCCAGCGAGAGGCGTGGTTTGCGCATTTTAAAACAGTTCCTGATTTGCGGTTTGCGATCGCACGCGTGTATCCGCGACAGATAGAATGCCTTAACATTTCTCGTGCTGCCAATACGGCTGCGATGCGGGCATTTAAACGTTTGATTGCCTCCGGGGGCAAGCAAAGAGCAAATAACAAAGAGTAAAGGGCTAGGGGTAAATGGCAAATGGCAAAGCGCAAAGGGCAAATAGTGAAAACGTTTTTAGATGGGGGGCTGTATATCGGGCATAGGGCAAAGAGCGAAGCGCTTGGTGCAAAGACAATCGTGAAAGGCGACGAGAAGATTCCGGCAGTTGCAATCGCGTCGATTATCGCCAAGGTTTCGCGCGACCGGATGATGAAGCGTCTCGCTCGTAATTTTCCGCGGTACGGGTTTGAACAACACAAAGGATACGGCACGCGGGCGCACTTTGCGGCGATCCGGCGATTTGGTTTAACCCCCGCGCATCGGAGGACGTTTTTGGCGTGATGTGTTAATGGTGGATGAAGAACGCATCCCGCAGATACGTCCGCCGGTACGTGATGATCGTGCGCACCAGCTCCGGATGAAGCTCTTTGGGGTGGTGGTGTGGCCGCGAGCTCTGTGTGGGGATCACCCGTGCTTGAAGGTCCCAGGGCGCCCGTTTCATCCACTGCACGATCGGCCCCTGCGAGAACCCAAGGTGTCGAGCGACCTTTCTCGTGCTCCAGCCGGAGCGAACCAAACGAACCGCTTCCATGCGGACGGCGGGGAGATGAGGATTGGTGGTATATGCCATATACATAGCTTTCCAGGACCTAGGGTGATTACAAGGTATTGAACCATTACGGGGGGTTGACTTTTGTGATGCATTTTGGTGGTCTCGCAAACCCCGCCTGCTATGCATTGGGCAAATCGAAAGGGTCTTGCCATCCAAAAAATATTGGTTTATTATATCCCTCATATCTCAAGAGCTTAGCAGGCGGGGTGCTCGGTTTTGCATCCAATCGCTCTGCTCTTGGGCAAAACTGGCATGGGAGGCGTACCTACTAAACATCATTCACACGGGAAGACCGGCCGGCGCCGGTCGCATCATGCACTCGTGCCGAAGAAACTGCTCGTCTGCAAAAACTGCGGCGGACCGAAGATGGCGCATCGAGTTTGTCCGCAGTGCGGGAAAAAGTAAGGGACTTCGCCCAAAATTTCTGAGCCGGTTATTACGGCGAAGAAATTTTGGAGGCGAAACCTTTACCCCACACCCTTTTTTTGTTAATATCTGTGTTAGTCGAATGTTCGTTGCAAAACCAACAATACTAGGGCATTCCCGTTGTTATTTGGGGAAGTGGTGCGGGGTGCTCAATTTTGTGGCTAAGTTTTCTTCGCAAGCAACGAGCTCGAAAATTTAGACAAAATTGGCATGGCCACGCGACACCTGATCCGCACTGTTATCCTGCAATCGCTCTACGAGTGGGATTTTTATAACAAGAAACATGACTTGGTTGGGATCTTGGATCGGAATCTCATGGAGTTTGCACCGGGCGTTGATGAGCCGGAGTTTGCGTGGAAGATATTAAAACGGCTCGTGGATCACTTGGAAGATATTGACCGGATCATCGTGAAGTCCGCGCCCGAGTGGCCACTTCAAAAGATTGCGATTATTGACCGGAACATCCTGCGCATCGGCCTTTCGGAACTTTTATACGCCGATCCCGAGGAGGTGCCGCCGAAGGTGGCTATTAACGAAGCGATCGAGATGGCAAAAAACTACGGCGGACCGAACTCGGGCAGGTTTATTAACGGCGTGATGGGCACGATTTATCGTGAACTGAAGGACGCCCGCGAGCAGGCATCGTCGGAACAAGGTCCTCTTGAACCCGATAGCCATCCGGCGTAGGATTGGGTTCAGGTTTTATCATGCCAGTTAGACCCTTTAGCGAATTCGAAAAGAAGATCAGCATTAGGTTTGCCTCGAGCGACCTTTTAAAAGAGGCGCTTACTCATCGTTCGTATCTTAACGAACACCCAAACTGGGACGTGCCGCATAACGAGCGATTGGAGTACTTGGGCGATGCGGTGCTGGAACTCGCGATCACCGAAAATCTTTACACGACATTTCCGAATTATCCCGAGGGACAGCTCACCGTTTTGCGCGCGTCGCTCGTGAACTATCAGCTTTTGGCGCGCGTGGCGACCGAGATCGAGCTTGAGAAGTTCATTTTGATGTCGAAGGGCGAACAAGCAGATATCGCTAAGGCACGGGAGGTGATCTTGGCGAACGCCATCGAGGCGGTGATCGGGGCGATCTATCTTGACCAGGGGTTTGAGGTCGCGCGGCAGTTTTCAGATAAGTTCGTACTCGTGCATCTTCCAGAGATTTTGGAGAAAAAAACCTATAAAGACGCCAAGAGCGAATTGCAGGAGATCATGCAGGAGCGGGCAAAGGTGACGCCAACGTATAAGGTGCTTTCCGAGAACGGCCCAGCGCATCGGCGGACGTTTAAGGTTGGGGTGTATGTAGGCGACAAGCTGATCGGTGACGGAACCGGACTCTCGAAACAAGAGGCGGAGATAGAAGCGGCAAAGCAAGCTTTGCGTAATGACAAATGAAAAAGTTTCCGCCAAAGGCAGATCCGCCTCCGGCGGACAAATGCCAAATATGATTTGGGTGAAAAGGAGAATCTAGCACGAGCCATGTTTTTACCGCACTTTTTACGGCGACTCGCATTTTGGCTTCCAACGCTTTACATCGTATTTTATGTGGTAACTTCCTATGAACTTTGCGCGACGCCGACATGTGCGAGTGTGTTACACCTCGGCTCCATCGTATTCTCTCCACTTCCCTTCTTGAGTGGATATATATTGCCCTTTTTGAAGCTCACCTCGGCAACCGCGTATTTCGTCTCGAATATCGTGATGGCGTTGATGATCGGCTATGGAGTTGATGCACTATTCGGTAATCGAGTCGCCGTGACTCCGGGCGATGACGTGATGCCATTTTTCATCGTTTTAATACCGGGTGCCATCTTCGCCTTAGTCATCTATATTGTTTCGCTCTACATTTTTTAATTATGGCTAATCTTTTAAGACGCCTTGAGCTTAACGGATTTAAATCGTTCGCCCAGCGGACGGTTTTTGATTTCTCAGAGGGCATTACGGCCATTGTGGGGCCGAATGGTTCCGGCAAGTCGAACATCATTGATGCGGTGCGGTGGTTGCTTGGCGAGCGCGAGGCAAAGAACTTGCGTGGCGCAAAAAGTGAGGACTTGATCTTTGCCGGCACGCCGAAGCGCCCGCGCATGGGCCAGGCGCAAGCGAGTTTGCACTTCGAAAACATCGGCAACTATTTTCCAGTTGATTTTTCGGAAATTGTGGTGATGCGCCAGGTGAGTCGTGATGGAACGAGCCAGTATTTCTTGAACAAAAGCGAGATTCGATTGAAGGACCTTATCGATTTTTTCGCCTCCGTCCGCCTCGGCACCAAGGGGCTCACCGTGGTGACTCAAGGCAACTACTGAGTCGGCGCGTCGCTCCCAT
>CAZWBU010000033.1:7702-8414 GCA_964632585.1 uncultured Candidatus Saccharibacteria bacterium
CCTCGCCACAAGGGCGGCGAGAGATGATCGAGGAGATGCTCGGCTTGCGCGAGTATCAGATCAAGAAAAACGAGACGGAGCGTCGGCTTAAGAATACGCAGATTAACCTTGACAAGGTGAAGGCCTTAACCGAGGAAATTCTGCCGCATTTGCGTTCCTTGAAGCGCCAGACGGGCCGCTGGGAGCGGCGCAGCCAGCTTGAAGAGGAGCTTAAGGGCTTGGAAAATGAATTTTTTGGAACGGAGTTTTACGATCTCACGAAAAAGATCGTAACTCTTACGGGTGAGATCGGTGAGTGGGAGAAGCATTTGCGAGAACTCGAAAAAAATCGCCACGAAGCCGAGGCGCGCGTCGCAAAGGTAGAGTCGAACCAGCCAGAAGAGCGAAAGGAGCTTCAGGAGATTAAGCGTCAGACCGAGGCGCTCTTGGGGAAACGGAGTGAGCTCCAGAAAACACTCGGCCGGCTAGAGGCCCAGCTTGAACTTGCAACGCAGACAACCGAGTCGTCGGACGGGCCAACATCCGCAGCGCTCGCGAACCTCGTGCGCGGGGTGCGCACAAAGCTCGAGTCGCTCTTGGAGCATGAGATAGACCCGGAAGATTTCCACGCGAGCATCGAGGAGATCATTGAAGATATTGACGAGGTTTTTGCCGAGCGCCCTTCGACACTGCTTAGGGCAAGCCCTTCGACATCGCGCAAGATGGCGCCGAC
>CAZWBU010000034.1:0-8311 GCA_964632585.1 uncultured Candidatus Saccharibacteria bacterium
TGTACGGCCCGCGGTGAATGCGTTCTTCGATGATGGCTTGCGTGATCGCATCGCCCACGTTCTTGACTGCCGCGAGGCCGAAGCGGATCTTTGGCCCGTCCGGCGTGAAAGCGACAAAGCTCGCGTTGATATCCGGTGGGAGAATCTGAATATTATTTTGCTTCGCTTCATTGATGAGGAACGAGATGCGCTCGACGTCGCCGGACTCGGCGTTCAAAACTGCTGCCGTGAATTCCTCCGGATAGTGGGCTTTGAGATATGCCGTGCGGTAGCCGATGAGGGCATAGCAAGCTGCATGACTCTTATTAAAACCGTAGCGGGCAAAGGGCGGAAAGAGTTCCCAGATGGCCTTTGCCGTTTTTGGGTCGATGCCGTTTTTGATCATGCCGCTCGTAAGTTTTTCCTTCTGCTCATCTAAGAGCTCTTTGATCTTTTTACCGATGGCTTTGCGGAGCGTATCGGCTTCGGGGAGCGTATAGCCGCCGAGGTCGCGCGCGATGCGCATCATCTGTTCTTGGTAGACGCCGATGCCGTAGGTATTTTTGAGAATCGGTTCGAGCTTCGGATGGAGGTAGGAAACTTTTTCCTCGCCGTGCTTTCGCTTGATATAGGAGGGGATGAGGTCCATCGGGCCTGGGCGGAAGAGCGAGACGAGCGCGATCAAATCTTCGAGCTGGGTTGGTTTGATTTCTTTCATGTACCGCCGCATTCCCGAACTTTCAAACTGAAACACGCTGGTTGTGTTTCCTGCGCGGAGGAGATCAAATGCCTTTTTGTCGTTGAGCGGCAGTTCCGAGATTAAAACGTCCTCGCCGCGGAGGTCTTTCACGAGGCGCACCGTGTCTTCGATGATGGTGAGGTTCTTCAGGCCGAGCAGGTCGATCTTCAGGAGGCCGAGGTCTTCGACGGCATGCATCTCAAACTGGGTAATGATATTGTCTTTATCTTGGGGAGCGAGCTGGAGCGGCAGGTATTCGACGAGCGGCCGTTCGGTGATCACGGTGCCGCACGCGTGGACCGAGGCATGGCGCGCGACGCCCTCCAAATGCTTTGCGGTATCGAGGAGGCGCTTTGCGTCGGGGTTGTTTTCGTAAAGTTCGCCAAGTTCGGGAACGGTCTTTAGCGCCTCGTCGAGTTCGGCGTTGAACGGGATGAGCTTAGCAAGTTGGTCGCAGAAGTTGTAGGAGAAGCCCATTGCGCGGCCGGCGTCGCGAATGGCAGCGCGCGCGGCCATGGTTCCAAAGGTGATGATTTGGGCGACGTGATCTTTGCCATACTTCTCGCGGGCGTAGGCCAAAACCTCGTCGCGGCGCGTGTCGGCGAAGTCGAGGTCGATGTCGGGCATTTCGTTTCGCTCGGGGTTCAAGAAGCGTTCAAAGAGCAGATCATAGTCGAGTGGATTGATGTCGGTGATGCGAAGAATATAGGAGACCAAACTCCCGGCGGCCGAGCCGCGCCCGGGGCCGACGGAGATGCCATGGTCCTTTGCCCAATTCACCAGGTCTTGAACGATCAAAAAATAGTCGGCAAAGCCGGTTTTCTGAATGACGCCGAGTTCGTATTCGATCCGCTCACGCACTTCTTTTGTGAGTTCCGGTCGCCCCTTGGTTTTCGGAGCGCTAGCGGGCTTGTCCTCCGAAGCTCCCACTGGAGCGGAGGAGGAGAAGTGCTCTCCCGTACGTTCTTCGACGAGCTCGCGGATGTAAGCGTTCGCGGACTTGTTGTCGGGTTTCTTGAAATGAGGAAGTTTGATCTTACCGAGTTCGATCGTTACGTTGCAGCGCTCAGCGATCTTCATGGTATTTTCGATCGCCTCGGGCACATCTTTGAACTTTTCGATCATCTGCTCCGGACTTGTTATCGAATAGTCGTCGTCTTTTAACGTGAGACGGTCGGCATCGCTCAAGTTGTTACCCGTTTGTACGGCAAGAAGCACATCGTGGTACTGATTGTCCTCGGGTCGGGCATAATGGATGTCTTGCGTCGCAACGAGTGGAAGCTTTGTTTCCTTCGCAAGTTCGATGACGAGTTTGCGGAGTTTGACCGAATCCGGCGTGTGCGGGTGGTCGCCGAGCTCAAGATAAAAATTTCCATTGCCGAAGATATCGGCGTACTCGAGCGCGAGCCGCTTCGCTTCGTCGTGGTTTCCGGCCATGAGCGCGCGATTCACTTCGCCGCCAAGGCAGGCCGAGGTCGCGATGAGGCCTTCGTGATGCTCGCGGAGAAGATCCTTATCCACGCGCGGGCGGTAGTAGTACCCTTCGATATGCGCTTTGGTCACGAGTTGGATAAGATTTTTCCAGCCCGTTTCGTTTTCTGCGAGGAGGACGAGGTGATAGTAGCGTTCGTTAGTATCTTTGCTAAAGCGGTCGCGCGGGGCAACGTAGGTTTCGACGCCCAAGATCGGTTTTACCCCGGCCTTTTTTGCTTTTTTATAAAACTCGATTGCGCCGTAGAGCGCGCCATGATCGGTCAAGGCAAGCGCGTCCATGCCGAGCTCTTTGGTGCGCGCGATAAGGTCGTCGATTTTGGCAAGGCCGTCGAGGAGGGAATAGTGGCTATGGGTATGCAAATGTACAAACTTGTTCATAGTGCGTGTGGAGGCCTGTCCCAACACCAACCGAACACCACACAGTTTCGCGCCGGCCGGAAGGCCGTGGCGCGCAGTGTTTGGTTTGGTGCGGGATGGACAAACTTAGACATGGAGAGTAATCCCGAATATACGAATTCAAAGTAATATACGAATATTAGGACTTAAAACACCTCCATTGTACTTGATTTTGGGTACCCGCCACAATTTACAAGTTGAGCGCTTTTTTGTATGGTGATAGGGCAATTTTGCCGCCTTAGCTTAGTGGTAAAGCAATGGTTTTGTAAACCATGTACGCGGGTTCGATTCCTGCAGGCGGCTCATGGAACTTCAAGTCGGTGTTAAGGCCATAGCGCGGAATAAAGAGGGGAAGTATCTCTTACTTCATCGTTCGGCCAAAAAGTATCCTGGGACGAATGGCACATGGGACATCGTCGGTGGACGCATCGATCCCGGAAGCGGACTCAAAGAAAATCTAGTGCGTGAGATCCGCGAAGAAATCGGTCTTGAATTACGTGGTGAACCGCGCTTGATTGGCGCACAGGATATTTTTCCGAAGTCCGGCGATCGCCATGTAGTGCGGCTTACCTATGTTATTGAGCTCGACGGCGAACCGAAACTCGATATCGAGGAAAACGATGAATATCGCTGGGTGACGCGTGAAGAGTTCGTATCCTGGTCCGATCTCGATGTGTATCTTAAAGAGCTTTTAGAAAAGGGCGCGCTTGCATGATGCGCTTGCCCCGTCACCAGACTCGCCTCGCTGGAGCTACGGCGAAGCGGGTCGGGCACTGCAGGGCCCGGCCGCTTTTTTCTAAATTCATGAGTTTAAACAGAAACTTGGACATGGGAATTCAGTCCATGGAGCGTGTATTGGCCCTGTGAAAAGCGAAGTGCCCGGCTCGGTGCGGGGCTTGCCATTCAGCTCTAATCGAGTACAATAGAGTGTACAAATTGAGCACCGCAGAGCCGCCCCTCTAACGGGATTTTATTTTATTAACAATGTAATGCCTGACCGATACTACGTCACCGCAGAACGACTGGCCGAAGTTCAAGTTGAACTCGAGCACTTGAAGACAAAAACGCGCCTTGATATTGCGGACCAGTTGAAGCGCGCAAAGGAATACGGCGATTTGTCCGAAAATGCCGAATACGCCGAAGCACGTGAGGAACAGAGCCGCGTCGAGACGCGGATTTTCGAACTTGAGGAGCTCGTAAAGAAGGCCGTGATCATCAAGAAAACGGAGGGAAGTGAGGTAGTGACGGTGGGTGCGAAGGTAACGGTGAAGAAGGGAGACAAATCGTTTGAGTTTATGATCGTCGGTTCGAATGAGTCGAAGCCAGAAGAAGGGAAAATATCGAATGAGTCGCCGATCGGGAAGGCGCTCTTGGGGAAGAAAGTAGGGGACAGTGTGACGGTCACGATGCCTACGGGAGAAGCGACATATCAGGTGACGAAGATAGAGTAATTCAGAGATTCTTTCTTTCTCAACCCGCTCCGGCGAGTGAAATTTCTGCTCGCTCGGTTCGCTTTTTTGGACAAATCAAACGGCTCCCGTTCCTCCCTCTCCAGTTTTTATAAAAACTGGAGGGGATTTTCCGGCCATTTAATTTGTTTCCCAAAAAATCTTCGCCTCGCTCGTGAAATTTCTACTCGCCTTCACTTAGGTTTCATAAGAAAGAACTCCCTTCTTTACCGTTTGGCAACTTCACCGCATTGGGGAAAGGAAGGAATAAGGTGGCCCGCCAGGAGGCGCGGCCTCTCGTTACTATTACATCGAACGATCGTCCGATGTATATAGGGAAGAGCAACGACTCAATGGTGAAATACTATGGTGATATACTATGATTATACTCAAATTGCAGTATAATCATAGTATTGAGTTTTCGTTGTAGTGGGTGTATGAATTTGTCTTAAAAAACGAAACCGCCCGGCGGGATGAACCCAACCGGGACAGTGGAAGCGGACAGCGAAACTAGGTGCTAGCTCCAGGCGATTTTTGATTGAGTACATCGTCCCATTGCCGCGGGCCATAGCCTCGCACAAAACAAGTGCTTGGTTTCTTGACCCTACGAAGTTTCCGCGGCGAGGAATAGGTGAGTTTCAGTCGGTAGAGATCGTCAGCTGAGAAACTGGACTCATCGGGATGGAGTGCAACCGCTGCGAACTCACCAACGCTCATCCGCGCGGCAATCTGTTGGAGCAGGCGGAGCGCCTCTTGAGAAGCATCACGGTCATTTGTTACTCGGAACGTGATGTCCCTGGTATGGAACGGGTTGCGACGTTCTTCGTTCCGATCGATGACGTAGGTCATCACCCATGGCTTGCCATCCGTTGGTCCGCCAGCATCGCGTTCGTGTTTACTCATGAATCCTCCTTGAACTGTTGCAAATCATATGTCTTCTACTTGTGTCAGTCAATGATGCGTGATGTGAAAGATAGAAAGTTAAAAACGAAATCCTCACACCAACGTGGTGTGAGGACATGCCGTCGGCGGGATGAACCCAACCGGGACGGCTAAATGATGAAATAAGTACTTCTGCCTCACTCGGCAGTGCGTTGAGCACCAGCACGAGTCCGAGCCCGAAGGCGGAAAGCTTCTTCATAGTATTTTCCCTCCGCGAGTTAATCTCGCTGCTGTTTCTGTTATAGCATATATAGATATAAATGTCAATATCGAGAAAAAAGCCCATTTGTATTATCATAATTGGGTTATTTGTAGTATTCGTCGTCATTTGTAGATTTGCATTATGTTGGAAAACATCATCGCCGAACGGCATAAAAAACTCGCCAAATTGATGGCGGCGGGGGTTGATCCATATCCCATAAAAACCAAACGGACGCATACGATCGGTGTGGTTTTGAGGGATTTTGCGAAACTCGCAAAGGGCAGGAGAAAAGTATTCGTCGCGGGGCGGGTGATGGGGCTCCGCGATATGGGGAACGTCTTTTTTTTGGATGTTCGCGATGAGTCGGGGCAGATTCAGGCGATTGTGAAGAAAGATAATCTCGCGAACTTCAAATTGTTGAAGGATACGATCGATCGCGGCGATTTTGTCTCCGTCGGCGGGCAGGTGTTTGCCACAAAAACGAAACAGAAGAGTATCGAAGCAAAAGAGTTCACGATGCTTGCGAAGTCGCTCCGCCCGTTGCCCGACAAGTGGACCGGGCTAGAGGATGCCGAGCTTCGGCTGCGCGAGCGGTACCTCGACATGATTGTGAACCCCGAGGTGCGGGAAATATTTCGCAAGAAAGCGATTTTTTGGGAAACATTCCGGAACTACTTGAAGAAAGAAGGGTTTTTGGAGGTGGAACTGCCGGCGCTCGAAATTGTGCCGGGCGGAGCGGAGGCAGAACCGTTTGTGACGCACCACAACGCGCTCGATACCGATTTCTACCTGCGCATCTCGCTTGAGCTGCCGCTCAAGAAACTTTTGGTCGCCGGATATGAAAAAGTGTTCGAGATCGGCCGCATCTTCCGTAACGAGGGCGTTGATAAGGACCATCTGCAGGACTACACCCAACTCGAGTTTTACTGGGCCTATAGCGATTACGTTGAACTCATGAAATTGGTTGAGAAGATGTATAAAGCAGTTATCCGGCGAATAACTGGACAGCTGGTGACTCACTACGAAGGCAAGAGAATTAACTGGGGCAAGAAGTGGCCGAAGATTGATTATGTTGATGTGTTCAAAAAAGCGAATGGCATCGACCCGCTTATGGCGACGCGTGATGAGCTCCATGCGAAGGCTAAGTCGCTTGGATTGGAACCAGGGCCGAACCTCGGTAAGGGGCGGCTCATTGATCTTATTTACAAAAAAACGGTGCGGCCAAGTTTGCAGAGCCCGTGCTTTTTGATTGATCCACCGGTTGAGATCGAACCTTTGGCGAAACGATCGCCAAAGGACCCGCGACGCGTGGAACGCGTGCAGATTGTGGCAGTTGGTACAGAACTCGGCAAGGGATTTTCGGAACTCAATGATCCGCTCGACCAGCGCAACAGATTTCTTGAGCAGATGAAGCTGCGCGCAGAAGGAGACAAAGAAGCCCAGCAACTCGACGAGGATTACTTGAATGCGATGGAGTATGGCATGCCGCCAGCATCTGGTTTCGGGATATCGGAACGACTATTCTCCGTGTTGATGGATAAACCCGTGCGGGAGACGGTGGTGTTCCCTTTGATGAGGAGGAGTAATCGCGAATAATGCTAATTCGAATCAATAATGCGAATTTCAGGACGTGATTCAAGTTATTAGCATTATTTGCCAACATTCGCATTATTAGCGATTACTCTTATGAAAAAGGTAATGGTCTTCGGCGTGTTCGATGATTTTCACGATGGACATCGAGAGTTTTTGCGGCATGCGAAACGCGCGGGGGATTATTTGATTGTCGTTGTGTCACCGGATCATATTGTCCACCAACTTAAGGGTCATCTGCCTCGTCACCATCTTGGCGATCGCATGGAACACTTGTCGCGCGAGGGATTGGCTGACAAGATTATTGAGGGCGACCACGAACTCGACGCCTGGCATGTTCTGCGTCGGTACAAGCCACAGGTCATCGCGCTTGGCTACGATCAAGACAAGCGCCTTCGCCATGAGATCGAGTCGTTTCTCGCACATCTCAATATGGATACCGAAGTTCATACAATGCCTGCGTACAAGTCGGAGACACATCACACCCGGCTCTTCCGAAACGCAGACAAGAAGTAGCCCCCTCGTCCCGCGTGAGCAGGAGAGGGGGACCAAGGTGCCTCGACCTAAGCGGCCTGTTGGCGCAAAGCAGAATGTGGATGGGTGGGATGGCTCGTGATGCGAATGTGGCCTCCACCCGACTTTTCGTACTCCGCAAAGATAGCCGCAAAGGCTGGTCTCACGCAAGACCCACAGCTTGCTAAGCTGTATTGCACCGACTTCTGGCCATCCCATCCCGGAGCGATCAGTTCGATGTGACAGATGGGTGGCGTGGGACAGTATTCGCACTGCAGTTCGCACTGCGGCTCAGCGATCATCGAGCACCTCCTATGGTGCGAAGATGGGCTGGTTTGATTCTAGCGCTTCGCAAGCGCGGACCGCAAACGGTAAACTGATCTATGCGAGGCGTACCGCCTTGTCGCAGATGAGTTTTACTTCGTCGTTCCGCAAGGATAAGTGTCCTTCAACGAGCACGACGTTATTTTCGGTCCAGAGTTCCGGTTTTTTTTCATAAATACTCGAGAAGACCACAACCTCCATGGGTTCTCCGGACTTGTCCTCGACGATCACAAAAGCCATCGGTTGACCGCCCTTGGTCGAGATTCTCTTGATGCCCGCAATACACCCGGCGAGGCGGACGACAAGTTTTTCGTTCTTGATCGTCTTCAGGTCTGCGATCGGTCGCACACCATACTTCTTTATTTTTTCTTCGTGCGCGTTCATCGGATGGTCAGAGAGATAGAATCCAAGAAGTTCTTTTTCCCAGATCAATTTTTCCGCTGCGCTCGCCTTTGGCGCGGGTTTGAGTTTGAGATTTGGTGTTGAGGTTTGCGCGCCGAAGAGCGAGGTCATGCTCTGTGTGCCGTTGCCCTTGCGGCTCGCCGAGGCGAACTTCACGATGTCGTCGATATTTTGGATGATCTCATTGCGCTCGATGCCGAGCGAGTCGAAGGCACCGCCCTTCGCGAGCGACTCGATGGATTTTTTATTCAGGTCTTTGTGGCTAATGCGCGAAAGGAAGTC
>CAZWBU010000035.1:0-969 GCA_964632585.1 uncultured Candidatus Saccharibacteria bacterium
GCAGAGGTTGAGACGCAGTGTAGTGATGCCATTGACGAGCCATACCCGGGTTTTTCCGTCATTTGTGCTGACACATCGTCAACGCTCATTCAGGCGTTTGGTACATCGGCCGGCACGCGGCGATCGCTCGAGCTCTATCTCGTAGTTCCTTAGAACCTGGTAGTATATTTTTTTGAGATGGGTTTTGACCGGTTGACGGGTTGCACGAACTGCGTTTTCATATCGCTATGATTAAGGCGGAAGCAAAATCACGGATCAAAAAACTCCAGATAGAAATTGAGCGTTACCGCTACGCGTACCATGTTCTCGACCGATCGATCATCTCGGACGGCGCCCTCGACTCGCTTAAAAAAGAGCTCTTCGATCTCGAGCAGGAGTTCCCCGAGCTCATAACGCAGGACTCGCCAACCCAGCGTGTTGCCGGGAAACCACTCGCACAGTTCAAGAAGGTGCGCCACGAGGTGCGTGGGAAGGTGGTCCGCATGAATTCGTTAAACGATGCGTTTTCGGAAGAAGATATACACGCCTGGCTCGAGCGGATCGAAAACTATCTCGGCGTGCGTCCGGGCGCCCCGGCGTTTTACTGTGATCTTAAGCTCGACGGCCTCGCCATCGAACTTCGTTATGAGCACGGACTCTTGGTGCGCGCGGCAACACGCGGGGATGGTGAAACGGGCGAAGATGTTACGCAAAACATTCGAACGATTGACGCCGTTCCACTCCATCTTGCGGGAGATGGTTGGCCCGCCGAACTTGTCGTGCGTGGTGAAGCGGTTCTCACGAAAAAAGAGTTCGAGCGGATCAATCGCGAAGCGAAAAAACGTGGCGAGAAGTTGTATGCGAATCCGCGAAACGTCGCCGCGGGCTCTATTCGTCAGCTAGATCCGAAGATTACCGCGAGCCGTAAGCTTGATTTTTATGCATGGGGTATCACAACGGCCGGCCCTACAGATGACCCTGAATACTTCA
>CAZWBU010000035.1:979-8258 GCA_964632585.1 uncultured Candidatus Saccharibacteria bacterium
CTTTCCTACGCACGAGGCGGAATATAAAGCACTTACTCAATGGGGGTTCAAGACGAACAAGGTGCGCCGGGTAGCACGGACGGTCAAAGATATTTCTGCTTTCCACGGGGAGGTGGAGAAGAAGCGTGACAAGGTTCCCTTCGAGATCGACGGCATCGTCGTGTTCGTGAATGACAATAAGCTGTTCCACCGTGCAGGGGTCATCGGCAAAGCACCGCGGGGTGGGATTGCCTATAAATGCTCACCGAAAGAGGCAACGACCATCGTTCTGGCGGTGAAGATTCAGGTGGGTCGCACGGGGGTCTTAACACCGGTCGCCGTCATGCGGCCCGTCTCGGTCGGCGGCATCACGATTACGCACGCAACCCTCCACAATGCGGACGAAATAGAGCGGCTTGGTCTCAAGGTCGGTGACACCGTCGTCGTTTCACGTGCCGGAGATGTGATCCCGCAGGTCACGAAAGTTCTGAAGGAATTTCGGACGGGGCATGAAAAAGTGTTTCACGTGCCGATGCGCTGTCCGGTTGACGGTTCGAAAGTTGTTCGCGATGCCATGCCTGCCGGCAGGCAGGGTGTTGCCTATCGCTGCTCGAGCCCAACGTGCGGCGCAAAACATCGGGAGCAACTTTATCACTTCGTCTCGCGCGCCGCGTTTGATATTCGCGGCCTTGGCCCACAGATCATCGACCGATTTCTTGATGAAGGACTCATCTCCGATGCAGCGGACGTTTTTGATCTTAAGGTGGGGGACATCGCTACACTCGATCGGTTTGGCGAAAAGTCGGCCAAAAATATCGTCAAAGAAATCAATGAAAAAAAACGGGTAACGCTTCCGCGGTTTATCTATGCACTCGGCATTTTGCATGTGGGAGAAGAAACAGCGCAACTTCTTGCGCGGCAAGTAGTTGCTAAGATCAAAAATCAAAAACCAAAAATCAAAATGAACGACCTGGTAAAAACCTTCAAAGAACTATCACTCGACGAGTTGCAGGAGATCCAGGACGTCGGCCCAAAGGTGGCAGAGAGTATTCATGGATGGTTTCGCGAGACGCGCAATATAAAACTTCTTGAAAAACTTGGTCGGGTCGGAGTGGAAATTCAAGCGACCCCTCGACCCGGCTCGGGGCAAGCAAGCGATAAGCTAAGAGGACTTTCATTCGTTTTAACGGGTTCACTCGTATCCATGTCGCGCGAAGAGGCAAAAGAAAAAATCCGCGCCTTAGGCGGAGATGTTTCGGAATCGGTAAGCGCGAAGACAAGCTACGTCGTCTCAGGTGCCGAACCGGGTTTAAAGTACGAGAAGGCAATATGGCTGGGGGTTAAAATCTTGAATGAAAAGGAATTTTTGAAATTACTTGCCTGAAGGATATGGTGGGGTATCATTGAAACCATGCCGTGGCAGCACGAGAAGAATCATTGGATATTTTTTGGTGTGTTGGCAATCGTCATCGTCACACTCGCTACCGTTTTTATGTGGCGAATAAAACGCGTTTCGGACAATGGAGCGTTGATGGTAATAATCGATAAAGAATGTGCCGTAGGAGATAGTACATGTCTCGTGAAATACATTGAAGAAAAAACTGCGCGCAACGGACCAGAGACGGCTCTCACGCTGCTCGAGGCGGCGTTTTCGGACGGCGTACTGGACCGAAATGTGGACGATCATCAGATCGCTCATCGGATTGGGCGCAAGACCGCCGAAGCATTTGGCGCAACCGGCGAGGCATTCTTGCGTTGTCCCACAACCTTTAACTATGGTTGTCAGCATGGATTTTTCGAGTACGTCCTCGGGAGGAGCAGCTCGACCAAAGATGCGGTGGATCATCTGTGCGGCTCGTTCGAACGAGACCAAACTTATTCTGCGAAGTTCAAATTTTACTGCTACCATGGCGTAGGGCACGGGATCATGATGGCCCAGGCCTATGACCTTCACGCGGGCCTCGCCGATTGTGACTCTCTTCCGACCAACCTCGGCCGCGAGGGCTGTTGGCAAGGCCTTTTTATGGAAAACGTAAGCGCTGGGATGCGCGGCGAGGCACGGCGAGGCGTGTTTTCGAAGGACGATCCTCTTGCGCCCTGCGATGCGCTCGAAGCGCAATATCGCCACGAATGTTTTATCAACCAGGCTGGCTATCTGATGCAGTTTTTCAAGAATAACGTCGCACAGGCATCTCGCGCATGCCTTGCGGCGCCTCCGGAGAATGTAGACGCGTGCTTAGAGAGTATCGGTTTGATGACCACAAATCCCTCTTGGCAGTCCTCCATAGCCGGCGACGCAAAAGGGGCCGCGAGCGAAGAGATAGCGCGCGAAATATGCACGCAATTTCCCGAAGGATATCGCGAGCAGTGCATCTTCGGAGGTGTCGATAATATTATGAACTTCGACGAACTCGATATTGCCCGTGCCGATCGCTTTTGCGCGCTCGTTGATGAACACGATCGTGCTGCGTGTTACCGGCGCATCGGCATCTCTCTCCGTAGCCAGACCACGAGCGACGGGGTCGTTCGAGAAAAATGCTCGGCACTCGTCACGCCGTTCGATCGCGAGTGTCTCGCGGGAGCAGGATCATGAAGTCATTTTTCGGCCGCGCGAGTATTATCTATGCTCTTGTCGGCACGCTCGGTCTTGCCATACTCGCGACAAAGTTTTATTCACACCAAGGCGGCGCCTCCGCATCGTCGCAAGCGACGATTTCCGAAGGGTCATCAGCTATCTTTACTGATGAAACCGCCCTCCGCACCTACATGACTGAATTCGGCGTGAAGAAGACGATTGTTCATCTGAACGAACTCTCGCAAACAATGGGGAGTTGCCACAACCAAGCGCATAAGGCAGGCCGGTTGGCGTACGAGCTCCATGGTGACGAGTCGTTCCGCCTCTGTTCTGCTGAATGTCACTCCGGTTGTTATCACGGAGCTACCGAGGCGTACTTCAGAGAACATGGGACAAAGAATCTTTCAGAAAACTTGAACATCCTCTGCGGCAATGAACTCAATTCATTCTTTTCGCATCAATGCATTCACGGTATCGGCCACGGCCTCATGGCATGGACGAACTACGAGCTCTTCGACGCGCTCGAGAACTGCAACCTCCTCACGGAACGACGTGACTCGTGCTGGACGGGCGTATTTATGGAAAACTATGTCGGCGGTCTTGCCGGAGACGGACATACCTCAAGATTCTTGAATAATGACCCGCTCTACCCCTGCACGATCGTAGATGACCAATACAAATCGTCGTGCTACTTCCTCCAGACCTCTCGGATGATCCAGATCTTTGGTGCGGATTTCAGGAAAGTTGCCGACGCTTGTTTGAAAGCGCCGGAAGCGTATCATGCGTCATGCTTTGCGAGCATGGGAAGAGACGTCGGGGGAGTGAACCATGAAAATCCCAAAGGAGCGATCGCTGCGTGCATGCACGCGCCGCAAGGTGCATTGCGCATTGAGTGTCTGAACGGCGCAGTGCAAGATTCGTTTTGGGATCCGACCGGCCAGGATGCCGCACTCGAATTTTGTCGAGAGCTGACCATTGCCGAGGAAAAGCGCGCCTGTTATGCTACGATTTTCGAGCGTGCGCCGACCGTCCTCGCCACCAAGAATGACCTTCAGGTGTTTTGTCGAAAGGCGGAACCGGACTATGAGCAGTCGTGTCTAACTTCTGGCGGACTATGACCACGAGAACGAAGCTTATTATTGGTGTGTGTAGCATTGCCGCGATTGCTGGAATAGTGTTCCTCACACGATACGCGCGCCGTGAACCGACGCTCTCATCACAAGAGCTCCCTGCCGCCACTTCAAAAGAACTTCCAAACGCGCCCTCGGACAAGATTGAGCACGCCATGACAATGACGGACAATGGATACAGCCCATCATCGTTAACGATCCATGCGGGCGATACCGTTCGCTTCATAAACGCTGGACACGACGATCGCTGGCCAGCGTCGAACATTCACCCGACGCACGAGATTTACCCCGCATTCGATCCAAGGAAGCCAGTCATCTCCGGCGCGTCGTGGACGTTCCGCTTCGACCGCGAAGGAAAGTGGTACTATCACGACCATCTCGACCCCTCAATCCACGGCTTGATTACGGTGGAGTAGACGTAGTGGTCTGCGATTCCTTCGAACCGGCGTATCGGGATTTGTGCCGAGAGAATTGATGCCAATCCACAAAACCAAGAACGAAAACTTTTTTAAGACCTGGTCGCCTGATATGGCGTACGTGTTAGGATTTTTTACTGCAGATGGGAGTATGTATAAGACAAATCGTGGAACGCATTTTATCGAGTTTCAAATTACCGATAAGAATTTACTTAAAGAGGTTAGAAGTATTTTGGGATCGAATCATAAGATTAGTGTCCGGCCGATTAGAAACAAAAACTGGAAAACAAGCTATCGCCTTCAAATTGGAAGCAAGAGAATGTTTGCCGACTTAACCAAACATGGCTTATATCAGAATAAAAGCAACACTATCCGGCTTCCGAAAATTCCTTCCCGATATTTTAGCCATTTTCTCCGTGGCTATTTTGACGGAGATGGATGCGTACATCTTGGACGATATTGGCGAAAAGACAGAAAAAAGTGGAAATGGCAGTTCAGCGTTAACTTTACATCGGGTAGCAAATTGTTCCTTCGGGATCTTTGGGAAGTCCTTAAGAAACATGTAGGTGGTGGAAGAATAGGCAAGAAAACAAGAGGATATGAACTAGTATTCGGACAGCACGATAGCATTGCCTTATTTCGCGTAATGTACAATAATGTCTCGGAAAGGATATTTCTGAAAAGAAAGTTTAAAACTTTTCAGAATGCTTTCAAGGTTTTACATGCGGGCGTAGTGTAGCCTGGTAAACACGTCTCCCTGTGAATTTCGCAGCTCTTGGGGGAAACCTCAGGATGAACACTTCGGGATAACGGTGAAGGCTAAGTCGAAAGATATGCGAACACCGTGGGAACTCCGACGCAAGGTTGGAGAGCGCCGTAGAGACTAGATACCGAAGCGCCTAACTCTCTTAATGAGATATGGTGAAGATATAGTCCACGCCACTCCGAAAGGATGGATCACGTGCACGGAGAAGATCACCGGTTCAAATCCGGCCGCCCGCGCCCCGAACCACGTAGGGTTCAGGGCTGCCATGCACCCCACGTGGTGCATGGCGCCAAACCCTACTTTTTATGTCCCGCCGACTTGTCCACCGAAACTTTAGTGAAGGTGGAAGCTTTAGCGGAGGCGAGTTAAGTCGGCGGACGGATTTGAACACGAAAAAACGTCGCTACTCGTTTTTTCGCACAGCCCTCCACAACAACCCAACCGCGAGTGCTCCACCGACGAGATCATTAAAGAGGTCCTTTAACGTATCAAAATGAACGTAGCCCGGGTAGGCAAGCGGTTGATAGATCTTCAGCACAAAAACGTCCATCCAAAATTCATAAAACTCCCAAAGTACGCCGACGAGCGCCACGAAACCAACACCTAGGATGACAAACGGCACAAGAGGGAGCGTTTTTAAGACCACATGGCGCAGAGCGAAGATATAAACGAAGAGTGTCCCGATGAATGCGCCGCCCAAGAGGTGGAGCGGAACGTCGAACCACGGGACTGTGTGGTACCAATCATAGGTGAGCCCGAGGTAGTGAAGCGTCGCAATGACGATAATGATACCAAGGAGAACAAATTGAACGCGGTTTTGCATACCAAAGTTTATTCTACGTGCATAGTTTATATTGAACAAGCCCCGCACCAAAGCTTCGCGTTGGCACGGGGCAAGCCTGGTGCCACAACCTCAGTGAAGCTGGAAAAAGCTCACTTTAAAACTTATTCGTGACATGGTTGGGAATTTTATTCAACAAGGTTGTGGCACCGGGTATGGTACAATAAGAACATGGTGAATCAACAGCTCATTGATTATGTAAAGCATCAGCGCGAGATGGGTGTTTCGTTCGATGTTATCAGAAACGCGCTTATCGAGTCCGGATGGCCGGAGGCCGACGTTGATGAGGCGACGGGGCGCGATGCTCCGCGCGCTCCAGCACCGGCTCCCACTCCAGCGACTCCAGGAACACCGAAGGCAGGCGCGGTGTTAACGAGCGATGTTTTTCAAACAAATAAGAACGATCCAATATTTGAGCCCAAGAAAGATCCCAGTCAAAAAGTAAGTTCTGCCGCAAAACCGGGCAGTAGTTTTTTCGCGAGCCGGCCCGGCGGCGCGGGAACGGCGAGCGGAAAAAGCGGTTCGCGGTCCATCACCAGATTTATTTTTCCCGTAATACTTCTACTCGCTCTCGGCGGGCTCGGATGGTTTACCTATATGCTTTGGGATGCGAACGCGGCGCTCAATGGTCAGATCACGCTTCTGAAAACCGGCCAGGATAGTCTAACGGCGCAGATAAAATCGATCACCATCGAAAAAGAAGGTCTCGCGACCCGGATTGCCGATTTCGATAAAGAAAAACAATCAATCCTTGATGAGCTTGCAATCTTTAAGATTCCCTCCGGGCCATTGCCTACCACACCAAGCCCGATCAGCGTGAAGGGGAAGCTCGCGGGCGGTACAACGTATACGGTAACAACGAAGAACGACATTATCATTATGTTGAAAAACGGAAAAGACGCTAAAGTTGAAGCGGTTTTGAAGCCGCTCGTCGGGAGCGACGTCGAAATCTCCGGCGAACACGTCGTCGGGTCGCGAGATATCACCGTTCAAAAGGTGAACGGAGCGGCGGTTCAGTAGATTCGAGAGTTTTGGTCTGCTGTGTTCAAAAAATTCTGCCTTGATGATGACAATTGATGATAATTATTGTAGACGTGAATTGGTCTCTTCTCTACTATCATTATAATCAAATTTAAGCATAATGGTAGTGAGGCGATTACGTAAGCGATGATGGATGTAGTTAAGAACAGAACAATAACCGCGAACTAGCATGAACTGGGTTCTCTATGCTGCCGATCGCTCATAGAATGTTCCCAGTCCCAGGATGTCTTCCTCACGGAAGTGGCGGCCGATCAGCTGGAAGCCAATAGGTAAGCTTTTAGCTTTTAGCTGTGAGCTTTTAGTAACGGGGATTGAGATGGCGGGCAGGCCGGCAAGGTTTACGGGGATCGTGAAGATATCCGAAAGATACATGGCGAGCGGGTCGTGCGCCTTCTCACCGATCTTGAACGCGGGTGTGGGAGTAACTGGCGTTAACATCACATCAACATTCTTAAACGCTTCGTCGAAATCCCGCTTCACGAGTGCCCGCACTCGCTGGGCCTTTTCATAGTACGCATCGTAGTAGCCGGA
>CAZWBU010000036.1:0-2299 GCA_964632585.1 uncultured Candidatus Saccharibacteria bacterium
ATCGGGGGTGCATCCATTCGCCCTGGATCTTTTCTTGGCAACCCTTCGTATCTCGCGAGTTATCTTCTCCCTCATATTTTCCTTGCAGCATACCTTGTCGCAGAGTATATTCGTCGTAACCATTGGACATGGGCCGCCGTCATCGCTGCGAGTGCGCTCGTCAACATACTCGTCGTTTTTCTTACTCAAACCCGAGGCGCACTTCTCGGACTTCTCGTGGGTGCATTCGTACTTATCGTCTATGGGATAAAAAGAGGGCGCACGACGATTGCCGCATTCGGCATTTCATGGAGAATGGTCGGCATTGCCACGCTAATCTTTGCGATGATCACCACAACCGCGTTTTGGCTTACCCAATCTCTCGCCGTATGGCAGTCCATACCCGGCGTGCGACGACTTACGAATTTAACACTCGATTCACCCGAGATACAGCCACGGCTCATCGCACTCGGCATCGCACTCCAGGCGTTCAAAGAACATCCGCTTCTCGGGTTTGGGTTTGAAAACTTCAAGTACGCGTTCGATCCACGCTATGACCCCCGGCTTCTTCGTCAAGGTTTCGGCGAGACGTTTTTCGATCGTCCGCATAACGTCATTCTTGAATATGCCGTGGGCGGTGGTGCGATCGGGCTTCTCGCGTATCTTGTCCTCGTAGGAACTATCGGAATTCTTATGACAAAGCGAGCTGAACTTCGAACGTTCGCTCCATTCGGCGTCGCGTTGCTTCTCGCACACATAGCGCAAAACCTCTTCCTTTTTGACACATTCGGATCGTACCTTGTTTTCTTTATTCTCGCGGCCTTTGTCAGTTCGCGAAGTTCACCGGAGGGAACGATCTCGCACGAAGTGGCCGGGGAGCGGTCGTTCCGCGGCAAACAAACCGCAGCGGTTCTCATCGTCGGTTGCGTAGCTCTCGCGTGGGTCGTGGCAAATGTTGGCATCGTCTATGCGAATCACAAACAGTATTGGGGATTCAACTATTTCGTGAACAGCCTTCCCGAAGACGCTCTTGCGTCATACACGCGCGCACTTTCGGTACCAGTCAACCCGTATCGGGATAGCATGAAAAAAGATCTCGTCTCAGTACTTGTGCAAATGCACACTCAGGGCTTGGAGATCCCAGATCTGGCTCTGCACGTGAAGGAAAGTATGGCTGAGCTAGAGCGAGTCATCGAACGGCACCCGAAGGACTATTTTGTTCGCATCTCCTATGCGGACGCGGCGACGGTCTTCGCGGGCATCGATCGTAATTTCCTGCAACAAGGCATGGATGCAATAGGCGTTGCACTCACGCTGAGCCCCGGCCGACAACAGGCATATTACATTCTTGGAAAACTTGACCTGCTCTCCGGCGACACCGCAGGAGCCCTTGCCGCCATGCAGAAAGCTATCGATCTTGATCCCGAGATCGGAGAGTCCCACTTCTATTTCGCCCTCATCGCGTTTGAAGCCGAGAAAACAAGCGAAGCTTTCGTAGCCCTTGAGACGGCAAAGCAATTGGGACGAGTACCGAAGAACTCCGGCGAGCTACGGATCGTTGCAAACCACTATGCGGATGCAGGAAATTATGGAGAAGCCATCAAGCTCTACAATCAATCACTTGAGAAAGAACCCGCCGACCTTGAAACGAAACTCAAGCTTGGTATCGTCTATCTCTACGCAGGAGATAAAGAAGCCGCGAGGCGCTATATCGGAGAAGTTGCAAAAGCAACGGATCTCACCAAGGCCCCGTCCTATCCTCTCCTCAAGCCCATTCTTGACGAATTAGGCATTTCGTATAAGCCCAAGTAAGACCACAGCCAAAAACTAAAGCCAAAAACTAACCTCGGGGATCGTGGATTGGAATGGGTTTTTGGGCAAATGGCTGATTTGTCTTTATTTTGCTTGTGTAAACTGGGTTTGGTATACTTTTTGCATATTTCAAAAGGTCGACGAGAAGAGCTTCATGGTATTAGTAAAAAATCTTGAGAGGGAAAAACCCGAAGGGCGACTAACACCTAAAAGCTAAAACCTAAAAGCTGAATAGTTATGACTAAAGATGGTTTGGTAGATGCAGTAATGAAATCCGTAGGCATGGAGACCAAGGCGGCCGCCCAGAGGGCTGTCGATGCGGTCTTTGACTCGATCGTAAAAACTCTCGGCCGAGGTGAGGACGTCGCCATTACGGGTTTCGGCACTTTCCGGATTCAGAAGCGCGCAGCGCGCGAAGGACGCAATCCAAAGACAGGTGAAAAGATCCACATTGCGGCTTCCACGAAACCGAAGTTCCGCGCGGGCAAGGTCTTAAAGGAGGCAGTTA
>CAZWBU010000036.1:2309-2755 GCA_964632585.1 uncultured Candidatus Saccharibacteria bacterium
TAGCGTAAATAAAGATTTGATCTTCAGTCCAGCCCTTTTGCGCAGATGCGCAAAAGGGCTGGACTTGTTCTCGCCGGGATCGCCGATACTCTACCGCGGACTCGGAAGCACTTTCTGCGCCGCATCGCTCACCTCAAAGAAGTTCTGGTACGTTTTAGCGAGCGACTCGAGGGATTGTTTGATGAGTTCGAAAGTATTGTCTCGGGGAGGAAATTGACCAAGTGCATCCTGCGCGGCGACGTTGAACCGATTCGCCGCTTCAAGGTTCGCATTCGCATCGGCGATAAGTTTTCCCATATCCTCATCGTCGGCGAGCTTTAATGCCTGGATCGTCTTCTCGATGTCGGCAAAACGAAGACGGGCGGCGCGAAAGAGGTCCTGATTCTTGACCCAAATGAGGAAGTGAAGCACCTCTTCGGTCATCGGAGCGTAGGTAGACGCTCGTC
>CAZWBU010000036.1:2765-8223 GCA_964632585.1 uncultured Candidatus Saccharibacteria bacterium
GTCGCTCCTTGATTTCGCGGGCCATGTCTTGGCTCCCGCGGAGGCCGAGCGTCGCGATCTTCGCGTGCTCATCGCCGTAGAACTGTAGGGCCTCATCAAGTTCGCGAAGGAACTGCGATTGGAGATCACTCGAAGGTTTATCGAGATTTTTCAACGCTCCAACTTTCGTTCGGAGATTTTCCACTTCATAAGATGCACAGTCCAGCGTCCGGCGTAAGATATCTTGACGCAAGGCAAGCTCAGCGCGAATGGAATCTGCTCGGTACCCCCCCTCGTTAACTGCTCTCAGAGCCTCAAGTTGACCTATCTGATCCTTAAAACTGCAGTCGGGTGTCGCGGCGATGGCAGGAGTCACCGAAAAGGCCATCGCCGACGAGACGGCAACGATAAACACAACTCCAAAAATACGGAAAGCGAGATTCATACGTGATGCAAGCGACTACTTCGTGAGCTCGTCGAGTACGTCGTCGATCGTCACAACGGCCTCGGAAGAAGTCACATTGTTCGTTGCGCCAACTTCTACGCCAAGATGCTCGGCAAGCTGCTTAACGGTTTTGGCGTGGCGTGCTGAGGCATTCGCTTGTGCAGCAGTCGCCGGTGTTGACTCGGCCGTTCGTTCGTTATAATCAACGTCCGTAAGATGAATCTGGATATCAATAGCTTGCGCCTCTGCATGTAACCCAGCGGGATCTAAGCTCGAAACGTGAAACGGCGAGAGGAACTTCCAGGTTGAAAATCCACCGCCGACTAAGACGAGAAGAAGACCCACCAAAGCGAGTGCAGAGGCGGACTGCATGCTCTCGACAAAGATCCGCCACGGGCGGGGAAACGTCGTCGTCTTCGGCGCGTCGCCAAGGATCGTACTGCGCGAGCGCCGCACGTAGGCCTCGTCAGCTTTTATGTTCTTGAGCTGTTTAAGAAATTCGAGATGATTCATGGTGGTCGTCAAGTAATTTGCGAAGTTCGCGAATGGCTCGGTGCTGCATGAGCTTCACGGCCCCCTCGCTTTTGTCGAGCGCTTTCGCAATCTCCTTTGGCGAAAGCTCCTCAACGTAGCGCATGATGATAACGTCTTGGTAGTCAGGTTTTATACTTCGTAAAACTCCGAGAACTTGTTTCATCTTCAATTGATGATCAACAAGGTCCGGCGCTATGCTCGCAACTGCGAACTGTTCCGGATCAATCTCATCGATCCCCACCGTCTCCCTCTTGCGGCGATAGTAGTCAATGACCTCGTTCCGCGCGATGCGATAGAGCCAGCTCGAGAACGGGAACCCGAAGTCAGTATAGTTCCGGATCGTGGTCCACGCGTTCAAGAACACCTGATGGGTGAGGTCTTCGGCCTCCTCACGGCGGCTCACTTTTATGAACACGAACCGGTAAATATGCGGTTGATAGTGGTCGTAAAGGAGGCCAAAGGCCGAAGACTCACCCTGGACGGCGCGTTGAACTATGATGTGTTCGCCATCTAACATAGGATAACGTGGGTTCTGTGGATAAGTTACAGCAGAAAAAGGGCCTTTAAGACCCTCTATGAATGCTAGAGAGTTTTATGGTATTCGTCAAAATCAGAGTATATTTATGACCTCGCTAGAACCTATTTTATCAAAAATCTCTGATCAAAGGAAGCCGCCCCGCCGCCGCTCGCTAACGCTCGCCCCACCAAAGAAAAGTTTTGTTTGCGATTTTGATTTTGTGCGCAACCATTTTTTCTTCTAAAGGGAAAACAAAACTTTTCTGTGGTGTTCTGCTCTGAACGAGCAGGCGGCGGGTGCGGCCTCTATTTTTGCGAGAGCATGGCGGAATTCCCCCCACACCCCCCTTCCGCCATGCTCTCGCTCCAATTCATCGAGAATTTTGCAGAGTAGTAATTGGCCGAGATTGCGTGATATAAAATTTTCCTTTTTCAAAAGCCCACTCAATATCGCAAGGAAAGCCGTAATGGTTCTCGATGCCGAGGACAATTTTCGAAAGCTCAAGGATTTGTGTTTTATCTAGAACCTGCCCTTGACCTTTTTCTCCTAAGTCGCGCCACTCGTTGCCGCCATTTTCTTTTCTATACAAACCTCTTTCTTGCTGGCTGACATTGATATCAATAATTTTCCTAGGTTCTTTTTCTACCACGTAACTATCAGGCGTGATCTGGCCCGACACAATCGCCTCACCAAGCCCAAAACCTGCTTCAATAATAAGTTGGTTTCTATCTTGCGTGACTGGATGAACGGAGAAAGCGATACCCGATTTTTCACTCTCAACCATTTTCTGTACTACAACCGCTACGGATATTTTTTGCTTATGTAAGTTTTTCTCAAACCGGTAGAAAATAGCGCGCGGCGTAAACAGCGAAGCCCAGCACTTCTTTACATTTTCCAGTAGATTTGCTTCGGTAGTGTTCAAATAACTTTCAAGTTGTCCCGCCCATGCCGCACTTGCTGAGTCTTCGGCAGTAGCCGAAGACCGAACCGCAATATATTTTGAATTTAGGTTTTTGAAAAAGTATTGGATTTCCCCCGCAATATCTTTCGGCATTTCTGCTCCAAGAATTAACGCTCCAATTTTTTCCGAAGCACCTTCAATGGTATGCATTTCTTCATGATTAACCGAATCAAGAATTGACTCGATCTCTATATTGAGGTCGGTTTCTTTCAAAAATTTTTCAAAGGCGGTTGAAAGGATTACAAAACCTGGCGGCACCGGTAATCCTGCCCTTGTCATCTCTCCAAGCGATGCACCTTTACCTCCGGCCAAGCCAACATCTTCTCTGGTTAGCTCGCTTATAGATTTAATTATTGGATTTTTCTTGCTCATTTCCAAATGTGTAATCCCTGTTTCGGTATGACAGTGTAATCTCATTCTCGTCAATTTTTATTGTTGTCATCTCGGTTTCTTTAATCAACGATCCCTGCGTAACTTCATTAAAACTATCTTCATCAACCTTCCCCTTGGCCATATAAGTTGCGAAAGCGTCTATATCCATACTATGACCGACCACACCTATTATCAGTGGCCGATCTGCTATGAATCGCTTTGCAAATTTTTGTAGTCTTAATAATGCTCGTTTATAATCCTCTGCTACTGCAAGTGGATTTGGGCCTTTAAAGCCTCCCATAATGCCACCCGTCCTTATCCAGTCTTTTGTTGTCTCATATTCATCGTTATTATTTTTCTCAAGAAGTTTTGAAGCATAGTCTGATAAATTTCCCCTCTCATCAAACCATCTTGCAGGAGACAACTCTTTTAAAAATAGTGGAAAATCAACCAGCACTTTTTTGTGAGGGTTTGCCTTGATATTTTCTACGATTTTTTGGACAGCTTCGGAATATCCTTCAGGCGCACCCCTTGATTCAATTTCCTCTTTAGTAATTACCAGAACATCATGCGCTTTTTCTTTCATCAGTTCTCTAATTTCGTCACCGTAGGCTTCTGCAGTCGATTTTGTTCTTATTACGTTCGAAGCCCCGCCGATAAACATAACAGTTCCACCGTCTGCTTTTTCTAAGAATGTTGCTATTTCCTCTGCACGTTCTTTAGCCAATTCTATACCCCTCTCAGAAATACCAGGATACTGCGTGGATTCTAAATCATCACCCTTGGGTTTTTTAGAGTGTCTAGTAACAAAAAACTTTTCTGGATTTTCCATATTTATTTTGTCTCCAAGATTCTTACTGTACCATGATTAGCTCGAACTTCTACCATGTCGCCGTCTTTTATGACCTGTGTTGCATTTTTTGTGCCAATAATACACGGCTTTCCTAATTCTCTTGAAACAATAGCAGCGTGACAAGTAATACCTCCCTCGTTAGTTACGATGGCTACTGCCTTTTTCATCAGTGGTACGAATTCTGGTCTTGTCATACCTGTCACTAAAACTTCACCTTCTTTAAAGCGAGAAAAATCTTCTTGAGTAAGAATGATGCGCGCAATGCCCTTTGCATATCCCTGAGAAGCGGTTTGGCCAGTAATAATCTTTGTTTTATTCGTTTCTCCTGACAAGATATTCTCTAAGTCCTTTTGAATTGAATTTGCCTCTGCGCCCTCAAATATTTTATATGTGCTACCAAGAAGGGTAATCAAAACGCCTTCATTATATCGATTTTCTAGCGCAGAGCTTAATATCAAGCCCTTAATGACATTCTCAACTTCATCAAAAGTTAAATAACGTAAATATTTCTTTTGTATACCTGTCCGTTCTTCTATCGCGGAGAGGATAAAGTCTAATACATGAATACCCATTAAATTTATTTTTTTTCGATGTTCTCTCCAATAAGTTAGGTTACTGAAAAACCAAAGTGGATTCTCTTTTAGCCGAAGTTTTTCTAGCGTTGTGTCAATCTCTCTTTGTTTACTTTTTTCATACTGTTCTAACTTTTCATATTCTTCTTTGAAAATGGATCTATCTTCAAGATATTTTCTAACTTCATCCTCGATTTCTTCTAATGTAATGTGTTTGATATGAGTATAATTTGATTTGTAGTAATCAAATCTTTTTCTATATTGTTCTATGCCATCCTTATTTTTTTCTAAGAATTTTCTAGTATCTCGAATATTACCCGAGGCGTTTTTAATAAGTGACAAGAGTGCATATTTTCTCTCGTCAGCAAAAGTCATTTCTGTCGGAGTAGTAAGAACTTCTACTGCCTTCTTATCTATGTTTTTCTCTGTCGCAATTTGATTAATTTTTTCCTGATCAACGCCCGTATCAAAAGCATCTATAAACAAACTGCAATCCCAAAATCCTTGATAAGCAGACTTTAACTTTTCAAAAATTGATTTAATCTTTGTGTCCTCCAATTCTTTGAAAGCAAGCCCTTGTGATTCAAAGTAAACATCTTCAATTTCGGAAGAATAAACTAAATACCTTCTGTATAATTTAGTATATTGCTCCTTGTCAGAGTAGAGTGCATAAAAAGAGTTTGCTATATTTTTGAGGGAATTAAAGTCCCAGTAACCAATGCCGTAATCTCCCTTGAAATACAAGTCAAGTTGGCCGAAATCTGCTATTTTCCCGTCTCGATCTAAACTGAATGAACCTGCAACAAGTGCCCAAGGCCAACAAGTAAAAGGAACTATTTCTCCTTCTTGCTTATATAACTTGCGAATTGCTTTTGGTTTAGGTTTTGTTTGGTGCTTACTCAGAACATTAACATCATCTAATATATCTGAAATTTGAATATTGTAGGTTTTGCAAATCTTCTCCAGCGTCGAAAATTTAACATCCTCAACTAACCCTTTCATAAGGGCATTAATGGTATTGCGGTTGATACCAGTATCTCGAGAGATATCTGTTGCAGATTTTCCAAGACTTTCTGCTATTTCAGCTAGTTTAATTTTAGCCATATTGTTTTAGCCTATCCTAATGTTCAAGAATATGACCATAATAGCAAAATACGAGCAAAAAGTCAATCAAATGACTAATACACTAATCATTCTGCAAAATTCTCGATGAATTGGAGCGAGA
>CAZWBU010000037.1:0-3619 GCA_964632585.1 uncultured Candidatus Saccharibacteria bacterium
TGCGCCTGATTGGCCGCTGCTATTTTTGTGATGAAGAAGAAGGAAGTAAGGTAGTCCCGCTGGTGGCGGGGCTACTCTTTTCTCCTGACCAGTTATTTGGCCATGGCCAAATAACTGGTCAAACGTTCGTTATCTGCTCACTGCCAACTAAAAATCACCACTCTTGGGCCATGAGGAGTTCGTTGGGCCTGAACTTTTGCCAGGCGGCTTCGGTGACGAAGGGCATGAAGGGATGAAGCATCTTGAGACATTCGAGGAACATTCCTTCAACCGTCTGGTAAGCGGAAGATTTTTCTTTTTCGTCTGTGCTGCGGAGCCGCGGTTTCATCTCTTCAATGACTTTATCTGCAAAGGTATGCCAGAAGTAGTGATAGGCCTTTTCGGCGGCGAGATGGAATTCAAAGTTTTCGATGTGGTTCGCTACCTCAGCTTTTTTTACGGTGAGTTCTTCAAGTCGCTGCTTGTCTTCCGTTGTTTCTTCTCCAGCTTCGCCGTCGGCGCGGTTCATCGCAATGAAGCGTGCCGCGTTCCAGATTTTGGTTGAAAAGTTTCGGTAACCGCGCACGCGGTCGTCTGATAGCGCGAGCGAGGTGCCCGGCGTGTTGCCCACAACAAGCGCCATGCGAAGCGCGTCGGTGCCGTACTTTGCCGTTATCTCGAGTGGGTTGATGACGTTGCCCTTACTTTTGCTCATTTTTCTTCCTTTGGCGTCTAAGACAAGACCGTGGAGGTAGACCGTGCGGAAGGGGACTTTGTTGGTTCGATAGAGGCCGAGCATGATCATGCGCGCAACCCAGAAGAAGATGATCTCTCCGGCGGTTTCCATAACATCGGTTGGATAGTAATCCTGAAAATCCTTGCCGTCTGGATAGCCGAGTGTGATGAATGGCCACTGGCCCGACGAGAACCACGTGTCGAAGACGTCGGAGTCTTGTTCGGCAAGATCGGAACCGCACGCGCAGGGTTTTTCGATGACGTCGAGTGACGTAACTTCAGCATTTTTGATAGACGGACGAGTCAACGCCTCTTCGGGAGTTAATTTCTTGATTTGTTTTACAAGCATGCGGAGTGCTCCGCCGTGACTTACAATAACCACGTTTTTGTGGCTGTGTTGGTTTCGGTGTTTCGAAAACGCTTCCCACACGCGCTTTTCCACCTCCTCGTAGGTTTCATCGTCACTCACAATATGTTCATCATAGCGGTAGAGATTACCGTGTTTTGCCCTTGCTTCGTCGCGGGGCGTGCCGTCCATGGATCCATAGTCGCGTTCGCGGAGCGCCAGATCGTAAACCACTTCCGCGCCGGTTGCTTTAGCGATGATTTCTGCAGTTTCACGACACCTTGGGAGGTCGGAGCTTACAATCAACTCGACATCTTGACTCCGTAGTTGTTCTGCCGCCTGTTGCACTTGCGCTCGACCCTGTTCATTGAGGTTCAGCCCGTCTGTTGACCCGCGGCCCGCTTGTCCGCCGACCAGCCGTCCCTCCTTATTCCAGTCCGTCTCTCCGTGCCGTACCAAAAACCATTTCGATTTAATTTCCGGATTGATTGTTGGCTTCCCACACCCGAGACAGAACCATGCGGGGATGCGGATGCCCCAGGCGATCTGACGCGAGATGTTCCAATCGATGATGTTTTGGAGCCAATGGAGACAGATTTTTTTGTAGTGCTCGGGGACGAATTTTACTTCTTCTGTTTCAATGGCCTTTATGGCGCGTTCGGCGAGTGGTTTTGTTTTCACAAACCATTGCTCTTTGATCTGCGGCTCAATGCGCGTGCCGCACTTGTAGCAGGTGCGGACGACGTGCTTGTACTCCTCGTCTGTTTTTACGAGGAGCCCTTTCCCCTTCAGTTTTTCAATGATCTTCGGCCGCGCATCGGTAATCTTCATTTTGGCGAACTCTCCGGCAATGGGCAAGAGTTTTCCATGAAAATCGATGATCTGCTCTTTGTCTAAACCATGCCGCTCGGCGATGTCGAAGTCCACCGCGTCGTGCCACGGAGTTATCGTCATCACGCCGGTGCCGAATTCGCGGTCGATGATCGCGTCCTTCACAACGGTTGCGGTAATCGGTCCATTGATCCACTCAAGCTCGATTTTTTGACCGTCTTTGTAGTCCGCATATCGGGGGTCGTCTGGATGCATCACGACATACTTGTCGCCGAACTTCGTCTCGGGTCGAGCAGTTGCGATCTCAAATGGTCCGTACTTCAGATAGTAGAGCGGATCTTCGCGCTCGACATCTTCAATTTCAAGGTCGGAGAACGACGTTTGGTGTTTGGGGCACCAGCTGACGATCCGCTTGCCGCGGTAGATAAGATCGTCGTCGAACATCTTCTCGAATGTTTTGTACACTTCTTTGATGACTGATTCGTCGAGGGTGAATTTTTCCCGCGACCAGTCGCAGGAGGCGCCAAGCGCTCGTAGCTCGGACTCCATATGTTTTTTATTCTCGAGCGTGAAGGCGAGAATCTCGTTGTAGAGTTCCTCACGACTCATCTCGAAGCGCGAGCGGCCTTGTTTCTCCAGTTCTTTTTCGTAGACCACCTGCGTTTCAAAACCTGCATGATCGGCGCCGGGGAGCCAGAGTGCGCGTTTGCCGGTCATTCTTGCGTAGCGGATCATGATGTCTTCGATCGTTACAAACATCGCGTGTCCCGCGTGGAGATGACCGTTCGCATTCGGCGGCGGCATTATGATAGAAAAGCTTTTAGCTTTTAGCTTTGACCCGCCCGACTCGCTTTGCGACTCGAAGCGGGCGGGGCTTTTAGAAGCGGACAAATTATCAGGGTTGAAATACCCGGAATCCTCCCATTTTTTATAGATTTCCGGTTCGATCTCGTGGTTGTACTTCGTGTCGAGGGAGTCGGACATGTGGGATTATTGTAGCGTTTTCAGGGCTCGGATTCTATATTGACAATATTATTTTTATGTGGTAGTGTAGAAACAGAAAGAGAGGTATTGAAATGGAAGAGGCAGTGGTGCTAGCGATTACGGTTGTATGCCTGGCGTGGTTGTTCTTTGGGCCTGACTTCGATGAGCGCTGCGCGAAATGTGACAGCATCTTCACTCGTACGACGAGGCGGAGCACTGGTCCCGATTACTCCCGTCCCGACATCACTCATTACGCGGTGAAACGGCGTTGCCTGAACTGTGGGGATGTGAGTGTAGGGGATAGTCAAACGTGGAGTTCGTGATTCGAACTCCTCACACGAGACCGTATGGTTCGCCCAGCGGTCTCGAACATTTTTTAGCGAGAATTCATTTGGTCGAATCCCACGAGCTCATGCCAGTTCGTGATTATATTCCTTGCCTATTGCCTACCTATCTATTGCATTTTCGATGTCTGAATGCCTGACTATTATTATACTCAAATTTGATTATAATGATAGTATGATTATAATGATAGTAGAAAGTTTTTCACGTCTCCAATCTCCGTATCCACAATTATCTTTCATTAACCTTCAATATCGTTGCAGAGTCGTTATTTATCATTGAAGCGTCGTTGCTTGACCATTATTATTTTGTCTTCTGACCATCATGTTGTCGCCAATAATCGTTACCCATCACGAAACCTCTCGCAAGGTGCCGCTCGTCGAAATTGCGAAGATTTGGACA
>CAZWBU010000037.1:3629-4777 GCA_964632585.1 uncultured Candidatus Saccharibacteria bacterium
CGCTCTCGAAGGTCTCGCATAAACTTCTCGTGAATCTTCTTTTTACCGACCCATACACTTCGTTGAAGCGGCGTAAAATCCATGTTACGTAACGCACTCCGTAGCCATGCATGTTGTCGCGCGCTGTCGCGTGTTGTTGGGATGTCGTAGATAACGATTTTAAGTGTCGTATCAGGAACGGCGTCGTACCGTGCGGCGGCTTGGCTGAAGAGATTTCTGCCGCGGATCGTTTTGAGCATATCCCGCCCCTTTGTGGTGATGTGCCATAGTGATCCCTTGGTTTGCCGTTCGATCGTAACAAGGCCTTGGCGCTTTAGGTGCTGAAGGAGGTTGTGGAATTTTTGTCGGTCGCGATACGTAGTTGCCCAGTCAGTAGCAAAACTGAAACCTTCTAGCCGTCGGTGGAGCGTTCGTGCGGCTTCTTTTGGGGACATGCCGATCATATTGAACAGATCCACGGTTGCCTCGGTTCCCTGTTGGAGCACCGAGAGGACGAATTCGATAGCAGGCGATGCTCTCATGTCGTTGTTGTGACTATCATTATACTCAAATTTGATTATAATAATAGTATAGTATATACGGTATAGTATAATATATACGGTAAGGAAGGTAGGTAGGTAAGTAGGGTCGGGGTGGGGTAGGGTGGGAGCAAGGCCGTTTTTACCGGATATTCAAGGCGCCGTTTGCGATGAGCGGATACCCCGAACCAAAGCATCGCTTTGGCACGGGGCAAGTTTCTTGCTTCTACTTGATATTTAAAGCTCCGTTTGCCACTAGTGGGTATTTTCTGTGCTTTAGGAAGTTGATATATGCTGCTACGGCGATCATGACGGCGTTGTCGGTGTTGTGTTTGAACTCGGCGACGAGGAATTTTCTCCCCGATTCTTTTGCGGCACGGGCCAGTTTTTGCCGGAGCGGCTTGTTTGCCGCGACGCCGCCGGAGAGGAGAATTGATTTTGCGTTGAACTCCCGCGCTGCACGCATCGATTTTTTGACGAGTACGTCGAGCGCGGCTTCCTGAAACGAAGCGGCGATGTCAGCTTTGTTTGCGTTTGGATTATCGCGAAGATAGTAGAGCACCGATGTCTTGAGCCCGGAGTAGCTGAAGTCGTAGTTTTTTTCGTAGATCATCGGCCGGGGGAAGGGGA
>CAZWBU010000037.1:4787-7595 GCA_964632585.1 uncultured Candidatus Saccharibacteria bacterium
TGAGCCTGTCGAAGGGCGAGTTTTTCGATTTGTGGTCCGCCGGGATAGGGAAGACCCAAAATCCGTGCGACTTTATCGAATGCTTCACCCACGGCGTCGTCACGCGTCTCACCGAGCTTCTTGCGCGTCTTCAAATCCTTAAGTAGCATGAGCGTCGTGTGTCCGCCGCTTGCGATAACTCCAATCGCCGGGAACAAAGTTTTGACATTTGAAATTTGATATTTGAACTTCCCAGTTTTTTGCGCCAGCAAAAAACTGTACAAGTGTCCTTCGAGATGATTGGCGCCGACAATTTTCAATCTGCGGTACGTATCTTTTGCGAAATTGATTCCTGCCCAGAGTGCCGGTTCGAGACCAGGCCCCGATGTTACTGCAATCAAGTCAGGGTTTAGGGTATAGGGTTTAGGGAATAGCTTTTTGAAAAGTATCGGAAGATTTTTGATGTGCTCGCGCTTGGCGAGATTTGGCACGACACCCCCGAAGGGCGCGTGGACTTTGATCTGCGAGGCGACGGCATCTTTCAAAACCGTGAACTTTGGCGTGGCAAGGCCGCCGCTGCATTCAAGAAGGGCAATGGCGGTTTCGTCGCAGGAGGTTTCGATAGCGAGGATTTTCATCGCTTACGGATTCTATGAGAAAGGCCTGCGGGCGTCCAATGGATGGACGCCCGCATTAGGGCACAAGCCAGCTGTAGGCTTTTTTGTGACGCGCGGTGAGGAAAATGGGAAGGCCATCGTCACTGTGTACCATGCGGCGCATCACCTTATGGTTTCTAATGTCAAAGAAAAAGGTGTGGCCCAACTCATGGCCAAGCGACCTGGAGAGGTCATCCACGCTGCTGACGGTCTTAATGTAGGCATCGAATGAACCTTCGCGATTTGGATTGAGACAGGCCTTCCACGAAACCTTTATCTTGAAGCGCGATTGGATCTCGTTTGCCTCCTCTTCGGTTGTCAGGAGTTGAACGCTTCGTATGAGTTGAGACCGGAGCTGATCGACCGGCGGTTTTCCGGCGAGGTAACCAAGTAGTTTTTTAACCAACCCACTGGTATCTCGGGTACCGAATCGTCTTGCTGCAGTTTCCAGAAAAAAATCGTCTTTGTACGCGTCGAACGACGTGTCAAAACCCGGTAGAGGAATGTCGGACTCGCTCACACTTTACCTCCTTTCTATCGAAGTTCTTCTGATAGCTTACGGCAAACAATTTTCCTATGCAATAGAATGACAACAATATCTCTCTTCGCTATAATGAATTGAGATACTCGTGAAAGGAGGGATTGTGCTGTACATACCGTTCGAGCCGAAGTTGATCGGCGAATTCTTACGGTCAAAAGACGGTGTAGTGACATCAGAGCGCTTGCGCGAGCTCATCCCGGGGCGTGGGCAGCGCATAAACGCTGGCGTCGTACTTCGGCGATATGAGAGGCACGGATGGATCACGATTCTTGAACGGCAAGTTCCCAGTAGTCTGCCATCTGGTCACCGAATCGCGAAACGTTACGTTCTCACTGAGCGCGGGCGTATGGAGCTTACTCGGTATGCTACTCTGCATTCTCCAACAAAGGAGAAGGCGTGAACCGCCGGCGCGCGAAGCGCGCCGGCGGCTTAATCTTTTTTACCCACGCGCTATTTGGCGAGAATATTCTTGTCCGTCCCCCCAACGAGAATTTTCACGTCTTTCACTCCGGTAAATTGCCCGAGGGTTTGCGCGATCTGCGCTTGGATGGCGATTGCGCGGCACGAGCCGGCGGCGACGTTGTAGACGAGATGTGCATCGAACTCAGCGGCCGCCGCGTCGTTTACGATATCCGCGCCGAGGAGTTTTACGCCAGGGCTGATGGAAGTGAAGTATCCCTCATCACTCTCTTGAGGGGTCGGCCCCGCAAGCAAGAGTTTCATCGCTGATTCCGGAGAAGGGTCTTGTATCTGCCGGAGCACGGGGAAGACCTTGTCGCATTTTGCCGTGGAGTCCATCAAGCTGTTGTTGAAGTAAATATTTATCTTGCCCGGTGTCGTAGCGGACGGGCCTGGCGCGTCAGCCGTGACGAGAGCGAGATTTTCCCGACTGGGCTCTGCGGCGGTGTTCGGCGCCTTTGCGGAGAATCTGTCGATTGAGAAGCTCAAGACGAGAATGATGGCGATCGCCGCGATCACGCGCCCCCGCGTGAAGAAGTGCGTCACCTCTTCGCCGGGGGGGAGGAGCGGCCTATCTCCAACGTCGTCGTCTTTGGATTTCGACATTCCCTCTCCGGCTGGGAAGAGGTCGGCGTCGAAGGGCACCGGCTCTTCCGCGAGCGTGTGATTCGCCTCCCATAGTTCTCGCGAGATCGGAGCGAACGAAGATGGTTCCTCAATTACGTCGGACTCCGCGATCGTGGCTTCTGCCATTGGCAGATCGTCCGCGAGTGGTTTCGACTGGTTAATATTACTTAAAGGTTCGGCCGATCCCTGATTCGGCTTTTGTGCGTTGGGGTTTGTGGGTTGCCCTCCCGAATGAGATGCCCCCGCTCCAGCCCCCGTCGACTCGTTTGGATTATTTTGTGGGTTGGCCATGTATATGAATGTAACGCGTTCATTTTTGAGCTTCAAGCAGTGAGCAGTGGATAGTCGGGGGATAGTTGTGGGTAGGCGCGGTACTGATACAATAAGAAGGAATTCCATGTTTCAATGGCTTAATCGTTTACTCCATCCACCCATTTCGGCAGCTGACTTCGAACGGGCGGTGTTTGCGTCCGTCTCGCGGCGCATTACTGATACCGCGGCGGTCAGCAAGGAACTTGAAGCGGCGTGGAATTTGGCATCGTCTGA
>CAZWBU010000038.1:0-7453 GCA_964632585.1 uncultured Candidatus Saccharibacteria bacterium
CCAACCAAAACCGGCTGGCCTCGATCGTAACGTTCTTTAATATCTTTGACGACCGCCGCCCACTTCGCCTCTATATTCTTATAGATAAGATCGTTCTCGTCCTTACGCACAAGCGGTCGGTGCGTCGGGATGGAAATGACATCGAGGTTATACACCTTGTGGAACTCTTCGGCGGAGGTCTGGGCGGTTCCCGTCATGCCCGAGATCTTTGTATACATACGGAAGTAGTTCTGAATCGAAATCTTGGCATACGTCTTTGACTCCTCTTTAACCAAAACATTCTCCTTCGCTTCGATTGCCTGGTGCAATCCGCCGCTATATCTCCGACCCGCGAGCAGACGCCCCGTGAACTCGTCTACGATGATGACTTCGCCATTCTTCACCACATAGTCCTTGTCGCGCATGAAAAGCGCTTTAGCACGAAGTGATTCTTCGAGATAGTGCACAAGTCGCAGGTGTTCTGGTGCGTACATGTTCTGCACACCAACCATCTGTTCGACCTTGGTGATGCCGTCTTCGGTGATGGAAACGGTGCGCTTCTTTTCGTCCACGTCGTAGTCGGTATCTTTATCGAGCTTCGCGGCGATGCGGGCGAAGACCTTGTACTGCTCGCTCGATTCCACATCCGGCGCCGCGATAATGAGTGGCGTTCGGGCTTCGTCGATCAAAATGCTGTCCACCTCGTCGATAATGGCGAAGTGATGCTCGCGCTGGACTTGCTGTTCAAAGCTGTAGGCCAGGTTGTCGCGGAGGTAGTCGAAGCCGAACTCATGGTTCGTTCCATAAGTGATATCCGCAAGATATGCTTCGCGGCGCGAGATCGGCCGCAAAAACTCTTGCTGAACGAGAAATGTTCCCGTCGTGTCGCGCTCTTTATCGATGAGTGCCGCGGCATCCGGCGCCACCGCTTCGGGATCGTAGATAAATGCCGCGTTCGGCACGAGGCACGCAACGGAAAGCCCCAATGCATGATAGATCTGACCCATCGATACGGCGTCGCGCCGGGCAAGGTATTCATTGACCGTCACCACGTGAACGCCGTTCCCCGAAAGCGCATTGAGATATGCCGGGGCGACGGCGGCAAGTGTCTTCCCTTCACCCGTTACCATCTCCGCAACCGCGCCTTTATGCAAAACCAGACCGCCCAAGATCTGTTCGTCGAACGGTCGCTGACCGAGCGTCCGCCGCGCGGCTTCGCGAACGAATACAAATGCATCAATTAAATGATCTTCGAGCGGTTCTCCGGCACGCAGCTTCTCACGAATCAAAAGACTTTTTATCGTGAGTTCTTCGTCCGAGAGTTTTTGCACATCCGCTTCGGCGCCGTTAATAGCCCGAACCGTAAGTTCAAATTCTTTGAGCGGATCGCCCTTAAAAATATTTTTGAGTCCTTCCAGCATAGCTACGCCGCTCGTCGAGAACGAGCGGGTATTTGTATCCTAGTCGGAAATGTCTGCGAAAGCAAAAATTAGTACTGAAGTCAGGAGCTACAACTATTCACTATTCACTGTCCACTGCTTACCCTGAGTCAAATCGAAGGGCTCACTGGCTATCCGCCCTTCGATTCAGCCGCGGAGAATGTTTTGTTTTATACTTCTCGATCTCAAAATGAAGTTTCGTGCGGAGCGCATCCACGGCGGCGCGAGCATCTTCGCCTTTTTCAGAAGCCCGCAGAATCTTCTTTGGTAACCGGAGATCCGCCTCGGCCATAAACACCTCACCCTTGTGGTGATGGCGGGTGGTCCGAGCAACTTCTACCCACAGCTCCGCCTGGCCAGTAAGGTCGAATTTCTTGATAAATTTGGCTATCGAACCCAGTTTTGACTCCACATAAAGCTGAAAGCTTGGCGTTAAGTCAAGTCCCGTTGTCTTCAGAGAAATCTTCATATAGGTAGTATAGCAAATATCAACATGGTCGGTTGAAAACCCACATTTTAAAGAGAACCGCCCCGACGTTTCCGTCGAGGCAGTTAGAAAAGACTAAATTCTCTTCTTCTTTCCCTTCTTTTTCTTGGCCATCTGAGTAGTAGATGATCTAATTTGCTGGGTTGCCGACCTCCCCAGTGCTTTGCACGCAAAAAAATGATTGAACTCTTTCAGCTCGTTTGCTGATGAGTAAAGTATAGCACAACGGAGTTGTGGTTTTTAAAAAAATCTGTGGATAACTATCACTCGGATGTTTTTCTGGAGAACCGATGTCGTTTCGACTCCTGCGGTCGAAACGCATCTGCATCTCAGCATCGCGATTTCACTTCGTGAAAACCAAGCTCGCGATGCTTCCGATAGCTTCTCCAGAAAAAGTCCTCGCTTCTAAAAATGCGCGAGCTTCCGACGAGAAAAAGTCCTCCGCGGAAAAAGAAATTGCTTCCGCGCCCTGCTTGTCAGCAGGCAGGGCTTACCACGAAAAAGTGCTCATGTCGAAAACATGTCCACGTTGACTTTTTCTGTTTAGAGCGCGATGCTCAAGAAAGCGACAGGTCGCGAGGAGGGAAAACATGGCGCCCGAGGTAGCCAAAACGGCTAGCATCCACGACTTCAGGATGGGGATTCTATCGGCTCTCGCGGCCGATGCGCCTCACTCTGTTTCGACGCGGCAGATCATCGACCGGGTAACGGGCGGAAACGCCTCGATCGGGACGATCGCACTCGTTCACGAAGCGCTGCGTGAGCTCATCAGCGACGATATGATCAGCATCGAAGCAGTAACACGAGACGTGTCTCTGCTTAGCGAGCACTCAGTGGACTGAATCCGATCGCAACATCTTCGACGCCCCTGGCGCTCGCGCTGGGGGCTCATCACTTTTCTATATCTCGATCACTTCCGGTTCAATGATGATACCGAATTTCTGTTTTACTTTTTTCTGTGCGAGTTTGATGAGCGTTTTGATATCCGATGCCTTGGCATTTCGATAGTTGATAATAAAATTGGGATGTTTCGGCGAGATCATTGCTCCGCCGTGCCGTCTGCCCTTGAGTCCCGCTTCTGATAGGAGATGTGCCGTCGGCACTACCGGAAACGGATCGATCTTCACTGGAGCGACCACCCCACGGATGATGACGCTCTTATCTCGTACGCTGTCCGCGTAGTTCCGCGTTCGTTCCGCGTAGATCCGCGTTAGGGGAACATTCTTAAAAATGCTGCCAATATTGGGGTATTTGAGCGGTTGGCGTTCGCGGCGATACTTTTTGTGGTCCTCCATTTCCATTTTTATCACTCCTCCTTCCCCTTTCTTCAACGCGAATGTCGCCTCAAGTACAACCTCTTCGCCGTCTCGCTCCTTAAATATGCTCGAACGATAGGAAAACATGCACGCCTTGTTCGCTCGAACTTTTTCTTTGAGTGTTTTGATGTTCAAAGATCGGACACGTTCGATGGCGTCCTTCGTCTCACCGCCAAAAGCTCCCGCATTACCCCGCACTGCACCACCAACCGTGCCGGGCAAACCGCCAGCCCACTCGAGACCTCTTAAATTCTTCTTCGCGGCAAAGAGAAGAAGATCATCCATTTCCATGCCTGCGCCAGCAGCAACTTTATTTCCATGCGCCTTGATCCCCGCTATCGCAATTTTAACAGTAAGTCCAGAAAATCCCCTGTCCGAAAAAATCAAATTCGTTCCATCACCCAAAATAAAAAGCTTGAGATTGCGGCACTCTGCTTCGATGATTGCCTCTCGGAGTTCGTCCGCTGTCTTCGCCACAAAAAAATATCGGGACGGCCCCCCGATCTTGTAGTTGCTGTATTTCGCAAGCGAAACGTTTTCTTGAAAACGGATCATTAAAAAAACTTGTCTATCTACCGTCGCCCCGCTCGGAGGGTTATCAGAGACGAACTCTTCCCGAAATCGTTCAAGCGAAGCGAGTTACGGTTTCGCAATCCCTGCCTGCCGGCAGGCAGGCCGCATCGCGGGACAATTCTGTTTGCTCCGCATGGAGGGTCGCAAGTGGTGACCTCCAATTCTGTTTGTTATGAATGAGTGCTCTCTTGCGACCCTCCATGCGGACCTTATGAATGAGTGCTCTACTGGTAACCCTCCGAGCGGACCACATGGCTAATGAGTGCTCATCTTATGGCCCCCACTGCGGACGTGCCTATCAATAACCATACTATACCACCACTCATAATAAACCATGTGATAAAAAACCAAAACCCCCTTGCGGGGGCTCTAGCCAAACAGATCAGGGGTATATCTCGGTCGATATCATCGTCGAGATACACTTCACTCATTCACGTCCTAAAGCGTAGCATATTCCACAGAAAAACACAAGGGCGTTCCCGAACCCGTCCGGAGCATCTTGCTCCGTATTCGTAATTCGTTCAATTCGTATATTCGGGATTACTCTTGAAGACGATAAACTTATACCCCAAAAAGTTAAACGCCATGCCAACAAAAACGCCACCGAGCGCACCAACGTTTGCCCACAAATTTGCGGAGATGCCGGGGTGTGTGACGAAGTTCACAATAGACGTTGCCACGCCGACGTTCACCAACCAGGAGGCCACGGTAATCGCGTAAAACTGGAGGGCTTCGCGCGCTCGATCTTCATCGTGTTTTCCTTCATGAAACGTCCAATTCCGATTCCATAAAAAACTGTTCGTCGTAGCAAACAAGAATGAAATGGTCTTAAAAACTGCATACCAAGAACCCGCGGCGATGCCCGTGAAGGCGATGATAATGTTCAAAATACCCAAGTCAACGAACGTATTGGAAACCCCCACGCATGCAAACTTACCGATTTGATACAAGACTGCAACGCGCCGCGCGGCACTTGCCAAAATAAAAAGCGCGACCGGAGCTCCAATTGCCATCACGAGAAAAACGCCAACCCGCAACAGCGGCACGGAAACCGAGAGCTTTGCCTCGATATCGGCCAAGAGGTTCGTTATAACCGGCTGGGAAAGCAGGCCGACCATGCAACCGATGATGGTTGCGTTGATGGCATCTCGTCGAGTCATCATAGCGTGGAATGATACCACGCCCGGGATAATTCACCCAAAACTTAGTACACACTACAATGTCCTACGATCGTAGGACATTGTAGTAATTGTATTGCGGTGCGCTGTATAAATGTGAAATTGACAAAACACACACAACATGATAGGATTGCGAACGTTCTTTGTTATTAAATATATCACGGCAGTTTTTTGTTTCGATCGCTCGTGACCGAACTAAAAAACTGCCGCGATACTGATCCCAGGGTGGAATCAAACGCTGGCAGTGTGAAGGAGCGTGCAACGATGAGCGGTTGGATGTATCCTCTTCCGGACCGGCCTCAAACCAGGCAGGTAATGAGCGATGCCGATAAGAAAGAGAAAAGCGCGAAGCTCTACGAGATGAGAGTGAACGCCGGCAATCTCGCAACCCGTCTCGGGCACGCAATGGACGCATTCACCTCGAGAAGCGGGTGGAGGCTCCGGTCGCACTGCTTCAACTGCGAAGCAGTGGTGGAAGTTTCCGACACCAAGATGGCGGGTTCGCCAGTCCTCAAGAGCTGCTACGAGATTCTCAAGGCGAACGCCATCGGGAAGGCGCGGAAGCTGGGCCACGAGATCGACGAGGACAAATTCGTCTCGCTCGGATATGGGGGTTCGAGGTACGTGATCGCGTCGTGCGACCTGTGCGAGAAGGATTTCCAGGTCTCCGTCTCCCCACCCCGGCTGTCGGGACCGATGGTCACCGACCACTGCCCAGTCACCATGCCTGCCAGACCGGCATAGCCCCGGCATATCCCCACCACCGCAGGATCGTTCGAGCTCGACGCAACGTTTTAGCGTCGAGCTTAGTCTTTTTCACATTCCTTATTTTCCCGCCGCCTGAACTATTTTTTTAAACTCACTCGCCTTCAAACTCGCGCCGCCCACGAGAGCCCCATTAATTTCTTTGCGTATTAAAAATCCACGGGCGTTGCCTGGTTTCACGGAACCGCCATAGAGAACGGATACCGAGCGAAGCGCAAATCGCTTGGCGCAAAACTTTTTGATGAACATGGCCATGCGAACGGTCTCCTCCGGCTTGTCTGAAGTGCCACTGCCAATGGCCCAAATGGGTTCGTAGGCCACGATAACTTTTTCCTTCACTCCGCGGAGGTCTCTTTTCAGTTGACGCGCAACAAATCGCCGTGCGGCCATAAATCCCCACCGGCGTACTGCCCGGGGCTCGCCAACACACACGATAACTTTTAATCCCGAGGCGAGCGCCGCGTGGATCTTTTCATTAATCGCATCATCCGACTCGCCAAAATACGCTCTCCGTTCGGAGTGACCGATAATGACGTACCTCGCACCAACACTCTTCAACATCAAGCCAGATACCTCGCCAGTATACGCGCCGTGCGGCTCCCAAAAAACGTCTTGAGCACCAAGCGCGGCCCTCTTCAAAACCTTTCTCACCGCGGGCAAAAACGGAAACGGTGGACAAACAACTACATTTTTATGATCAATCTTCCGCGCAAGAGAAACCGCCTCGGATTCGGTCAGGGGGTTAAGTTTCCAGTTCGCTACAATTAACTTTTTCATATGAGTAGGTTGAAGTTTTTTCCCGTAGCCGTTCGAGCGAAGCGAGTTACGGATATGCAATCCAGCAAAGCGGGAAAATTTGCGACAATGAGCTTCGGCATCGCTTTTATTATAACATACGTAACAGTGTTGACGAACACGCCTCGAACCTATATAACAAGTTTAGTTCGCTGTTGTCGATAAGTTAAATCCTAAGAAAGGGGCACGGATTGAACGAAGATCGACGTTCGTTCTGGATGACGTTCCGGCGAAGAGACCAGTTTTTCGTGGAAGCCATGCCGGATGGCACGACACGGCCCATCCGTGTCATTTCCGGTACGTCCGAGGATCTCATCAGCACAGCAGTGCACCGCGCCAAAGTACAGTTTGGCGTCGAGGCAACCACCGCAGAGTGCTGGGGCGCTGAAACGCCGAGAACCGAGCCGAACCAGGAACCACTTATCATCATTGACCTAACTGACACCGGGAAAGATCCCGAATCTCCGTCCGGTAGGCGGATGGTCTGGATGACGCTCCCGGAGATGAGAAACGCCGGCCACCATGAAGAAACTCCCGACTTCGCCCCGACGCTCACCAACTTTCTGTACAACTAGGCCGGTAACACCACTCATCGTCCGAGCTCCCGAGGGCCGCCCCAAAAGCGGCCCTAATTTTTTTATAAGTACGAACATTGAGTAACGATTCAAGAACTAGCCATAGGTGACAAGTCGTTGTACTATGAGCACAACGAAATTTGGCCTCATCGTCTAACGGCTAGGACGGCGCCCTCTCACGGCGCAAATAGGGGTTCGATTCCCCTTGGGGCTACACGAGACAAAAATACTTCTCCGCGCGAGAGGCATTTTTGTTTTGAGCCAAGGGGAATCGAACGGGGGTGGGGTCGGGAAACCGGGAGGTTTCCCGTGGCGGAGCACACGAACCGCTGGGTTCGTGGGAGCG
>CAZWBU010000039.1:0-255 GCA_964632585.1 uncultured Candidatus Saccharibacteria bacterium
TCATTGCTCACTGGCCTCGGCCCCTTCGGACTCTTCGTCGGGCTGAAGTACTTGGACTTGGCGAAGAATCCGTACGCCTTCCACCCTGCGAACGAGGAGATGGCGCTCGGGGTCGGCATCCTCGGAGCCGTCGCCATCACAATTGCGGCCGGTTCCATCTTCCTGCAGTTCAAGAAGATGGGCGAGAAGCCGGACTACTCGTTCGCGCGTAAAGAGGACGAGTAGTAAGGTTCGCGGTTCGCCGCGAACATCAAG
>CAZWBU010000039.1:265-7237 GCA_964632585.1 uncultured Candidatus Saccharibacteria bacterium
CATAGCGGCCCCGCAACGGCGGGGCCACCTTATTTCCCCCTTCCCCAAAGAGGGCGGCTACCTTGTTCCAGGAGCAGTTTTCTTTTTGGAGAACCATAAGCGGAGGCGATATAAAATTTCACGAGTGAGACACAGATTTTTAATCTTGGAAATAAAATAGTCGGCGGCCGATCCGCCAGCTGGCGGAGGGCGCCGCCGGTTACTGTTTCATTTCCATTAAAAACCAAGTTGGGCGAGAAGAAATTTCTCTCGCCGGAGCGGGTTCTCCAAAAAGAAAACTGCTCCGCCTCTATTCGTCCTCGTACCTCATATTCCTCCCCGATCTCGTGAGCAACCTATCCCCTTCCTCATTCACCAACTCCTCAACCACTCGCCGTTCATTCCACGCCACTTTCCGTCCATTCTCCACGCACATCCACACCTCTCCGCCCTTGCCCGTCAAAATCACGACATCCCCGCGCTTTCCCAAAAGAAGCGCCTTCCGAATGGCTTCGCGCCGATCCGCGATCATGTACACGGGTTTGAAGTTTTTTGAAACTTCATAGATCCCCTTCCATATGTCGTTGATGATCGCCATGGGATCCTCGTCGTAGGGATCTTCATTCGTCAACACCATCACGCTGCAATGACGCGCAGCGATCCGTCCCATTGCCGCCCGCTTCCACACGTCTCGCCCTCCACCCTGCGCGCCAAGCAATCCAATAATACGCTTGGGCTCAAATAGTTGTGCCGCGCGGTAGGCCGCCTCTAAACTCGCCGGCTCGTGCGCGTAGTCAACGATGACGGTAGCTGGCTGGCCTGCGTTTATCACCTCAAATCGACCCGGCACGGGTCGAGAAGATGCGAGCGCGTTCTGCACGCGCCCCGTGGGTATATCGAGCGCAAGACACGTTACCGCTGCCGCAACTGCGTTATAGGCATTGAACTCGCCAACGAGCGATGTTTCGTAAACACCCTTGTCTAACCTGAACTTCGTCTTATTAATCTTGAGCACCAAATCGGCAACGGGAAAATATCCCGCGAACTCTTTTCGTTCAGCAAGAAGTATTGAATCCGCCCCGCCGCGGATGGAGTATCCAAACTTTTTCTCCACCTTCGGTTGTATAAAGAACCCAACATTCGGATCGTCCATATTGTAGACGCCGATCGTATTTTTCTTCTTCGCCAGCCGGGAAAAAAGCTTTACCTTCGCCGCACGATAGTTCTCAAAACTCCCGTGTCGCTCGATGTGCTCGGGAGAGATGTTGGTAAAAACGGCCACATCATAGTCAATAAAACGGTGGCGGTATTGGGCAATACCTTCCGAGGATGTTTCGATGATCGCATATCGGCAACCCGCACCAGCCATCTCCCGCAACAGTTTCTGAAGCGCAAAGCGGCCGAGCATCGTCTGTTTCGTGTCATTCACCCACTCTTTCTCGCCGATGCGGAAGTTAACCGTCGTGGCAAGCCCTGTTTTTCTCCCCGAGTATTCAAGGACCTGCGCGATCAAATTACACGTCGTCGTCTTGCCCTTCGTTCCCGTCACACCGATAACCGTCATCTGCTTCGACGGAAACCCATACCACCATGCAGCGAGGAAGCCGAGCAAGAAATGATAGGGCATCAAGAGCCACGGGACTTTGTAGACGTCGCGCACGATTGGTAAACGCTTAATGGTTTCAAGCATGAGAAGTGTGATGCAAATCTACAAATAATACAGAGCGTGATACTAATATACTAACTCGTACGAATGAAACGAATAATACTAATCGGTAACTATTCGCACCATTAGTATCATTCGCATGGTATTCGTAGATTGGTATCTCATGTGTATCCATTCGCATCATTGGCATCACCCTCTTCCCGAAAGAATCGCGAGCGCGGCCTTCAATCGCGCCTCAACTCCGATCGTCTTCTGATCCACTTTATCGAGTGCCGCTTTCGCTTGTTCCTTGCGGTATCCAAGCGAGACGAGGGTCTCCGTAATATCGGAGTCAGCATCCATACGGCGGACCGTCTTATCGGAGGAGACAAGTTGAACCTTGTTACGCAGCTCTAAAATAATCCGCTCGGCCGTTTTTTGACCAATGCCGCCGGCGCGGGTCAGCAAGTCCGGCCGGTTTTCTTTTATCGCCGCCGCGAGATCTTTTAAGTCCGCAACGTCTAATATCGCAAGCGCTGATTTCGGCCCTACACCTCCCACGGAAATAAGAAGTTCAAAAAATCCCAATTCGTCCTCATGCCGAAAACCATAAAGATCGAGCGCATCCTCCTTCACGTTCAAATGCGTGAAAAGCTCCACCAATTCTCCTCTCGCGGGAAGTGCGGCGAGCGACCGCTTCGGCATCGCAACCTTGAGCCCAATGCCATGCACATCAATTACGGCAAACGCCTCCCCAACCGACAAAACCTTCCCCGAAATACTGCGGATCATATCATTAGATTACATGAGATTTGCCTTTTTTCGAAACGACGGCTATACTCTCCCCCGTGGTTATCACCATGACCATAACCATGACAATGACAGCAACCACAACTACGACAATTCGCTGTCATGGTCATCGTCATAAGTTATAGTCAAAACTCATGCCCATCACCTCATCCGCCAAAAAGGCCAATCGCCAGAACGCGCGCCGCAAAATCGTAAATCGCGGGCGCAAAGACGCGATCCGTTCGGCCATCAAAACCTACCGCAAACTCATCGCCGAAAGAAAAGTTGATGAAGCGGCAAAATATCTCCCGAAGGTCTATCAAACGCTCGACAAGATCGCAAAGAGCGGCGTCATCAAGAAAAACCGTGCGAGCCGGCTGAAGTCGCGCCTGTCGGTACTCCTCAACAAAAAGAAGTAATCCACACCAAAAACCCCCGCTGATGGCGGGGGTTTTTGGTGTGGCCCAGGCAAAACTCTCGTTGCCAGAACTACCGCTTCTTCCGCTCAATAAGCTCTATTTCCTCTTTTATTAAATCGAACTTTACGATAAAAATCTCAAAAAATGATTCCTGCCCTACTACTCCATAACCGTAGGGTGTTCCTTTCATGAACCCCACGTTGATTTTGTGCTCCCAACCACCAATTTTTATTGGAACGGAGCGGTGATAAAAGTAAACTTGTTTATCTCCCGTTATTCCGGTTACTTCTCTCTTTTCTCCTTTTTCAACATCGATTTCCAAGAGCTCTGCTATGTCAGAATGAAACAAACATATATCCGCACCCGAATCAACAAGGACTTCGTAATGAACAAAAAAATCGTTCCCTACTTCAATGGGAATAATAGGCCTCAAAACTTTAGGCGCAATCTTTTTATACTTGAACTTCATTCAGTCCAATGTAACCGACAACCTCCTTTGGGATTCGCGTCAAAATCGGCTTTTTATATCCTTTTTCTTGTGCCTTAAACCAAGCTTCCTTGGCAGTTTTCCCCGTAGCCAAAACTACCTCTTCGTCCTCCTGAAGCGCAACCCAGAGGCCCTTATATTTCTTGTAGATTTGAGTCCAATTTATAGCCACAGCATTGAGACTATCATTTTGATTATACGATAGTCAAATAATTAGGCTCTCTCATGCCGATGGTCGTAAATCGATAAAACCCGCATACACTGCAAACTGCTCACTGTCCACTGTAAACTAGCTTATCGCCAAATCCGTGAGTGCCTCCTCGTAGTCGAGCTTCCCCGATTTGACCGCGCGGTCATAGGCGGCAAGGTGCTCCAGGCGGTCCGGCCACTGATAAGCGATCATATGAAAAATCTTCTGCCCGGGCTCCTTGCGGCTCAAAAGATACTCGAGTGTCGCAAGCCGCTTTGCCGGCACGGGGGCCTTGAGGCCATTCATCACGCCCCAAAAATCAGGCGTTGTCTCAAGTCCAAGATTTTCAAGGTCAGGAACGTCGATGGTTCTCTTCGTGAGCCCCGAAACCTTATCAAGCTCCGTCGCCAATCGCCAGGTGTCTTTGCTATAGACCTCCGCCAAGAACTTCACGGCCCCTGTTGTTAGCGCCACGTCTCGCTCCCCGGCTACAGTCCTAATCCACGACAAAAGCTCCACACCAGCAAGCTGGGGAAACTCCTCGATTCGAATTGATTCCTCCCTGTTGCCTGTTGCCTGTTCACTGCTTGTCCTCCGAAGCCTTGGCGAAGGAGGGCTCACTGACTTTAGGAATCCAAAAGGCGGTGCGGGCATTGTCTTTTCCGAAATCACGATCGTAAGTTCGACGTGTGGAGCAAGCTGTTTTAACTCCGCCGCCAATTCCTTCGAACCATCCTCGAATACATTATCGAGCACGGCCATTTTAAGTGGCTCAAACATCGACATGGTATGCGCGAACTCTTGAAATCGTAAAAACACCCTCGCCCCGCCCTTTTGCCCCGTCAAAGGGGCCGGGCCGGCCGCAGCCATATCGAGACGCGCAAACGGCGCCTGCGGATGCCGCGTTCGAAACTCGCCAACAACTTCCCGCACGCGCCTCGCGCGGCGATATTCATCGGGACCGCACAAAAAGAAGATCATTATTTTTTAATACCAGCCCTAACGAACTCAACAAATAATGGATGCGGCTGCAGCGGTCTCGATTTAAGCTCGGGATGGAACTGCGTCCCCAAAAAGAATGGGTGCGCTGACTGCGGCAACTCGGCAATCTCCATAAGCCGGCGATCCGGCGAGATGCCGGAGAAAATCATGCCCTTCTTCTCGAGCTTCGAAATATACTCGGGGTTCACTTCATAACGATGCCGGTGTCGCTCAGAAATTTTCTTGGTTCCATACGCTCTTTGCGCAATGCTTCCTGCCATGAGCTCCGCCGGATATGCTCCCAAGCGCATCGTCGCACCATAGCTTTGCTCTTTCAGATTCTTCTTCTGCTCGGGCATGATGTCGATGACTGGATGCGCCGTCCGAGGATTTACCTCGCTCGTATTTGCGCCCTTCAACTCTAAAACGTGCCGCGAAAATTCCACAATCGCAAGCTGCATGCCGTAGCACAAGCCAAAAAACGGAATCTTTTGTTCGCGCAGATACTGTATGGCTCGGATCTTGCCCTCGACACCGCGGCTCCCGAAGCCGCCGGGGACGATAACGCCGTCAAAACCCGATAGTTCCTTGACCGCCGCATAACTTTTCTCATACCGCTCAGCGTCGATCCACACGATCTCCGCCTTCCGGCCAAAAACGGCCGCGGCGTGCTTTATGGCCTCAATAACGGAAATATACGAATCCGCCAAAATATACGACCCGCTCCCAAAATACTTGCCGACGATGCCAATCTTTACCGCCTCTGTAGCGCCGGTGATTTTTTTGACGAGCTTCCGCCACTCGTTCAGGTCCTTCGTTCGAGGCGCAAGGCCGATCTTCGCGAGGAGGATGTCGCTCAAGTGGTCTTGTTCGAAATTCACCGGAACTTGGTAGATGCTCACGACGTCCGGTGCCGAGATGATATCGCGTTCCTGCAAATTGCAATTGAACGCAATTTTTTCCTTGCGCTTTTCGTCAAGCGGCACCGCCGCGCGGGCAAGGATAACGTCGGGTTGAAGGCCAGTCGAGTTCAAGGTGCGCACCGAATGCTGGGTCGGCTTGGTCTTCAGTTCGCTGTCGGCGCCCTGGATCGGCAGGTAGCTCACGAGGACGAGCGCGACATCGCCAGGGTGCTTCACGCGGAGCATGCGGACGGCTTCGAGGAATAAAATATTTTGGTACTCGCCCACTGTGCCGCCGATCTCGGTGATCGCGATCTCCGCCTTGTTCACCTTGATCGCCCGTTCGATGCGATCGATAACTTCAAGCGGAATATGCGGAACCACTTCGACATTTTTTCCATTGTAACCAAGATTTCGTTCGCGGTTGATGACCGAAAGATATACGCTTCCCGTCGTCATATAGTTTACACGCGAAAAACTGCGGTTCAAGAACCGTTCGTAGTTCCCGAGGTCCTGATCACACTCGGTGCCATCATCCAAAACAAAAACCTCACCGTGTTCGGTGGGGTTCATCGTGCCCGCGTCGACGTTCACGTAGGGGTCGATTTTGAGGGCCGTAACTTCATAGCCGCGTGACTGGAGAATCTTGCCGATTGAGGCGGAGGCGACTCCCTTGCCGACGCCGCTCATGACACCGCCGACAACGAAGATGAATTTTGGTTTTGTTGCTTTTGCCATACGGTTCTGACCTCGCAACGCACGGCTAGAGTTTAATCAATAACAGGGGCGTTCGCAATCTCCGAGGACGGGGTAATGCTTGGGTCGATCGGGAGGGTGAAATAGAAGGTAGTTCCTCGATTAACCTCGGACTCGGCCCATATCTCGCCCCCGTGGGCGCGCACGATATTCCGGGCAATCCAGAGTCCGAGACCGGACCCATCGGTATGAAACTTCAGCGCATTCGAACCGCGATAGAATTTAATAAAGATCTTCTTCGCTTCGTTTGGGGGAATACCAATGCCAGTATCTTTGACGGTTACCTGGACAAATCGTCGGTCGTCGGCCTCGTGAAGCCCCACGATGATCGTTCCTTGAGCCACGTTGTAGCGCACCGCGTTGTCAATGAGGTTCGCGACCACCATAGAGATCTTTTTAGGATCTATGTTGACCAAAGGAAGCGGGGTCGGTGGACGGTCGAAGTAGATCTTGAGCCCCGCACGCTCGATCTGCACCATCGCGCCGCTCAAGGCCTCCTCAAGCAGATGTGCGAGGTCGGTCGGGGCAAGTTCGTAGCCGAAGTGACCTTCTTCGATCTTCGTGATGTTCAAGAGATCTTCGACAATGTTCAATATCTTCTTCGCCGAGTTCGCGGTCTGGGCCGTCATCTCGTGAAGAGCGGGGGGTAGTTGCGGATCGGACACGATCGTGTCGAGCGCCCAGTTCACTTCGGTGATCGGCGTACGGAGTTGATGCGACGCAACAGTGATGAATTCGTTCTTCGAGCGCAGGAGCGATGCTTCCTGGGTTCGATTCGTGATGAGCTTCATAAATCCAACCGTTACGCCTTTATCGTTCACGAT
>CAZWBU010000040.1:0-3113 GCA_964632585.1 uncultured Candidatus Saccharibacteria bacterium
CGGTTATTCACCCCTCCCCAGTTCCGATTCATGACTATGCGATTGCAACATATAAAAGGCGAAGCCGCCTATCGGCTCCAATGGTGCATGAGTACTATCTCTCCTAGAACTGGGGAGGGGTTTATTTTTCATGTGTCGCAATTCATCCCGCCCGCAAGCGGGCGGGTATTCTTGCGGGTGAAAAATAAAAAAACCGCGAGTACCGCGGCCCGCATCCACGAGCAAGGCCTTACAAACCTACGTCAATCGAACACGTACGCAAAAGATCGTCCGCTACGGCGTCAGCCGCAGGGCATTGGGGTGCGAGGCCGGAAAGAAAGTTGCTATTCAAGTAATCGATACAATTGGTTGATTCGGCGATAAATCGCAAAAGTAGGCCCGTGCAGCCGGTTGAAATAGGGACGTCAGTTGGAAAGTTAGTTTCGTTTGCAAAGCTTCGCATAAAACCGATCGCGGAACGTCCTCGCGGATTGTGCATGTACACGTCACTCAAGAGCTGGCCTTTCTCAATGCTCGAAATCGGCAAGAGTTCGACCTTCGCCCGTAAGTTGCTCAAGATTCTTGCATTGACTGCATAATCCGTATAGATCGCCAAAAAACCGCATGCACCGCCAAGCGCAACGAGCGCCATCACGCTTGCGAAGACGTTATGTTTAAAATGTGCGGTGTCGATGCGTCTCGACCTTCCCTTGGTCCTTCTCGCCATGTCACCGAAATTATACCACACCACCTGCGATGGGTTTATCCACAGGGCGCAGGAAACGCGCAGCGGCTATTTCTTCTTCTTTTCCTCAACTTTTTGAAGATCCAGACAAACCGAATTGATGCAACCCCGACGCAAGGTCGGGGTCCCGACGCTCCGCCCGTTCAGGCGGAGCGTCGGGATATCAATCTTATTTTTTCTTCACCAAATCCAGGCACACTGAATTGATACAATATCGCTTGCCCCTGGGGCCAGGCCCATCGTCGAAGACGTGTCCCAAGTGCGCACCACACTTCTTGCACGTTACCTCCGTTCGTTTCATGCCAAGCGTACTATCATCGTGAAGTTCGATATTCTGGGTGTTCGCCGGGTCGGTGAAACTCGGCCAGCCGGTGCCGGAGTCAAACTTAGTATCCGATGAAAAGAGTTCCTCGCCACAGGAGGCGCAGACATACATACCCTTTTCTTTCGAGTTATAGTACTTGCCGGAAAACGGCGCCTCCGTCCCCTTCTCCCGCATCACATGATACTGCTCGGGCGTCAACTGCTTGGACGCGAGGTTAAGTGATTTCTTATCGCTCATGGAATCATCGTATCACAGCCCCGCCCTTTTGGGCGAACCCAAAAGGGCGGGGCAAGTTGCGGTGCGGCAAAAACTGTAGTATCTTAAAAAATAACCAACCAACCAGAACCATGTCCGCCTATACCAATCTCACGGTTACGAAGAAAAACGCCGAAGCCGAGATCAAGATCGAAATACCCGTTGATGCCATAAAACCGTATGAAGAAGAAGCCCTCGCCGAGATCCAGGGTAATTTTGAAATTTCAGGATTTCGCAAAGGGCAGGTGCCAATCGACGTTATGAAAAAGCACGTGAGCGAAACGTATGTGTTGGAAGAAGCCGCAGAATATGCCCTGCAAGACATCTATCCCGAAATTATCGCGGCAGAGCATCTTGATGTAGTAAGCCGTCCGCGCGTCACCATTACAAAGCTCGCGCCGGGAAACCCCGTGGGAATTACCATCCACGTCGGATTGCGTCCGGAGTTTACTCTGCCAGATTACAAGAAGATCGCCGCGGGTGTCGTAGCGAACGAGCAGCCAGTGGCCGTGACCGACGAAGAGGTTGGGAACACGATCACCCAGATCCTCACCCGACGAAAGAAAGATCCCACAGGCCTCACGCCGATCCTCACCGATGAAACGGCGAGAACGCTCGGCTCGTTTAAGGACGTTGCCGATCTGCGAGCAAAAATTAAGGCGAGTATGCAAGAAGAAAAAGAAATCGTTGCCCGCGAGACCAATCGGGAAGAGATCGCCGCGAAGCTCATTGCCGCGACGACGATCCTCGTCCCTCAACTCCTCGTTGATAACGAGTTTGAAAACGCGCGAGACGAGCGGAAAGAGCGCGTAAGGCAGTCCGGTATGACTATGGAAACCTACCTCACGAACATGGACGTCACCGCCGAAGAGTTGGATAACCAAGAGCGAGTTGGAATCGAACGGCAACTAAAGACCAAGTTCATTCTCGAGAAGATCGCGAGCGCGGAGAAGATGACGGTTGATGAGAGTGAATTGACCGCACACGTCACAACGCTCCGCGAGCGGTATCCCGATGCCGAACCGGAGCGCCTCAAATCGTACATCCACGCATTGCTCATGAACGAAAGGGTTCTCTCGCTATTAGAGGGTCGCGAAAAACAGCAAACTTCACTAACGGGAGCGGAACCCAAAGTGTCGTTCTCCTTACCGGCATTTAAAGTATTTCCCTCATCAAAACCGCAGACCATAAAACCAGAGCACGAACTCGAAAAGTCCAAGTCCGAGAAAAATAAAAAAGTTACACCAATAACCGCCGGCAAGCCGATTGCCGAGCCCGAAAAGAAACCCGAAACCGGAAAGACCTCTGAATCAGACAAAGATAAAGACAAGAAAATAGACCCGATGACCGCCGGCCGGTCGCTCTTGTGATTTGGTCAACGACACAAAAGAACCATAGAATATGTCGCAATTAGTTGGAAGCTACTCACCACAATTATGCGACGATTCCTCCCATACTATGAGGCCTCATAGTAGGCGGATACTGATTCATTCTCCTACTATATGATCCCTCTTAATGATTGTTTTTTAAAATCTTGTCCTCATTCTCCATTCCCCTTTTCCCGCAACTTCCAGACCGCCTCCTTAAACTTTTTCCCTCGTTCTTTATAATTCGGAAAGAGACCGAAACTCGCACACGCGGGCGATAAAAGAACCACGTCGCCCGACTGCGCCACCTCATGCGCCGCTTTCACAATTTCTTCCATCGCCGTCAGCCCTTCGGCGACAGGTACGCCTGTTATGCCGGCCGCGAGAAGTGCGCTTTTTATGAGCGGCCGGGAGTCGGCCGCCCTGGCGATTTGGACCATCT
>CAZWBU010000040.1:3123-5562 GCA_964632585.1 uncultured Candidatus Saccharibacteria bacterium
AGCGGCCACTCCTCGCCAATCCCAATGATGGCACGAATGTTTTTTCATTCAACGATCACTTGCGCCAATCCGCTAAAATCATTTCCCTTGGGAGATCCGCCAAGAATCAAAACCTCCGGCGCATCGAACGCACGGATCGCCGCGATCGTTGAAGGAGGGTTTGTCGCGAACGAATCGTTATAGTACTTCACGCCATTTACCTCACGAACAAGTTCAAGCCGATGTTCGAGTCCCTTGAATCCGCGCAGTCCCGCGACGATGCCAACACCCGTTGCCCCCGCACATCGCGCCGCCATGATGGCGGCACAGACGTTTTCTCTGTTGTGCCGTCCAGGAAGTTGGATATCTGCAATCGCTGCAATAGCATCTCGCGCGCCATTCTTCGCGATGAAGATGGTATTCTCGTCGCTAAAACAACCATTCTGCACCGCATGATTCGAACTCACCTCGAATCGTTTCGCATGCGCGCCCTGAACCAAGCGTAGGACATTCGAATAGTCAGAATTATAGACAAGAAAATCGTCGGTTTGCTGATACGTCACGATCTTTGCCTTCGCCTCAAGATATTCAGCCGTAGTGCCATGAAAATCTAAGTGATCTTCGGTCGTCATCAAAAGGACTGCGATGTGCGGACTCTCTTCAATATCGATCAATTGAAAACTCGAGAGCTCAAGAACGGCAATCGTGCTCGCCCTCGCATGAGGCAGCAGATCAAGCATGGGCGTGCCGATATTGCCCCCAAGCACCGCCTCTATTCCCGATGCCTGAAGCATTGCAGTAATGAGCGAAGCGCACGTCCCCTTCCCCTTGGTGCCCGTAACGCCAATAATTACCCCCGGAAAGAGTGCCAAAAAAATTCTTGTTGAAGACGTGACGGGCACTCCCGCATCAAGATATTTCTTGATGACCTGGGCATTCGGTGGAATACCGGGCGAACGGATGACCACGTGGTACACGCCCGTCGCCTCCGCTACGCCAAACTGAAACGAAACGCCAAGCGCACGCAAGGCCGCAACGGTAAGAGGAGAAAATTCGTTCTCGGGGCGCAGATCGCACACCTCGACCACGCACCCACGACCGACAAAGAAACGCGCCGCACTTTCGCCCGCGTCAACGCCAAAACCCACAACGAGTACGCGCTTGCCTTTCACGTCACCCTGCCCAAATACCTTCTCGAACAGCATCGAGATTATGGTACCTCATGGTATACTACGGAGCAATGGACTCGCCGCTCTTTTTTGGCGCCTTATTTGTTCACCTTATCTCGCTTGTCATCGGCTTTGGCTCGGTGTTTGTCATCGACACCTTCGGCATCTTATATCTCGCGAAGAAGATATCGCTCCTTCAGGTCGTCAAAGTCGCCCGAGTGACCCAACGTCTCATCTGGGTCGGTTGGACGGGCCTCGTCGCCTCGGGCATTCCGATGCTCCTCATGAAGGGATCGCTCGATAACTTAACGCTCCTCAAGCTCTTTTTTGTCGCACTCCTCGGTGTAAACGGCCTCCTGCTCCACGCCACGAAGCGCGGTTTTGAACGTGCGCTTGCGCGAGGCGGGAAAGTCTCGCCGCGCTATGAGTTCCGCATTGGTTTTGCCACCGTTATTTCACAGATCGGTTGGTGGAGCGCCGTCATCATTGGCTTTACGCACCGTCACATCTCACATCATATTCCATGGCCAAGTTCGCCTTTGTTATGGATAGGAATCATCACATTGATGGCTACTGCAACATTCTTGTACGGCGATACGCTCTTGCGCAAGAAACGAAGGTAATGCTTGAATAGAGCATATACAAGACCAATGCAAATTGAACTTCGAACCGTAACATGGTACTCAAAACTCCTCGCGGCGGGGCTTTTTATCGCCCTGCCCTTTGCTGGTTTTTGGCTCGGCATGGAGTACGCACGATCGCTCGGACCGCTTGAGGTTGCTGTTCGGCTGTCAGATAAGACAACCGTTCAATCATCGGGCACGCCGTCGATCGACACCAATATTCCGGGGCAGGAACAGCCGAAAACATTCATCGCCAAGAAGGTGGTATCCATCGCCGGAAGCCGCGAGTTCACCTTCAAGAACCTCCCCGGTGCCACGTTTCGAGTCACAAGCATCGCGCGCTTGAGCGGGCCGCTCGTCGTCGCGTCGTGCGGCACGTCCGGCACATTCATATTTATTCCGACCCAAAATGGAACAAAAGATCATGGCACCTGCATTCCATCCACAAAACTCCGAGGTCCACAGGGCGAATCACTGGGTGCCGCGGCTGTCACGCTCGAAATTGAGAACAAGAGCAATGCCTATATCTCAAGTCGATATCTTCAAATGTTTTACAACCCCGAAACGGGCGATGCGGTCGAAAGTGAACTCGCGGTCATTCAGCCGCCGCAGGATGCCTATGGCGCATTGCCCCAGTCAACACGGCGGGTAACCATTGCATTTCTCAT
>CAZWBU010000040.1:5572-6614 GCA_964632585.1 uncultured Candidatus Saccharibacteria bacterium
GAACCAGGAGCAGGTTCAGCTCGTCTATGGCGACTACGGAAAGAGCGGCGGCCTCCCCGAAACACCCGAAAACCTGCTCGGGAAAAGCATCGGAGGGTACATTGTGAACTTCACGAATAAGACAGTGGATGATATTCCGGGATAGATTAATGAAACGTCGCAAATTAGAGCAACCGATTCCCAAACATGCCAAACGGGTTTTCCAGGGCATTGTATTTGATGTGTACCATTGGAGGCAAAAATTATTTGACGGATCTTCCACGACGTTTGAGGCGCTCCGGCGCAGGGATAGTGTGACCGTCGTGCCAGTTACGGTGAATGGGAACATTCTTCTCCTCCGAGAAAAACAGCCAGGAAAACCGCCGTTTATTGCCGTTCCTGGCGGAATCATCGACAGCGGCGAAACCCCCCGTGAAGCGGCGCACCGAGAATTGCTTGAAGAAACCGGCCACTCGCCGCAAAAACTCGTTCCGTGGTTCAGCTATCAACCAGCGGGGCGAGTGGACTGGATCGTCCATCTCTTTATCGCGCGAGGTTGCCGCAAAACTCGTAACCAGCACCTCGACGGCGGCGAAAAAATCACCGTCAAGCCGGTAATATTCGATGAGTTTATTCGATATATGCGCACGAATCCGCGAGCGCGAAATCAGGAAATTGTCATGAAAGTTTTGCGCGCATCACTCGATCGCCGAGAAATGACGAAACTGCGCCGTACGATTCTGGGATAGCCGTGATATACTAAATACGTAATGGCCAAACACTGGTACTACATCATCGGATTCGGCATAGTGCTCGTCATTGGTGTCATCATGACTATTGCGGGCGTTTTTGTTTTGAACAAAGACATCGTGGATTTCTTGACCTTTGCCCCCAAACCATCAATTTCGCCAATCGTAGCACCGCCGCCCCCACCCATCGAACCGCAACCCGCTCCGGAGATCTCAATTTACAAAGATGGTACGGCGGCACATCCGACGCTCATCGTCTCATGGAAGAATCTCTTACCGAACACGGTACAGATAAAGGTATTTCGCTCGAGCGC
>CAZWBU010000040.1:6624-7165 GCA_964632585.1 uncultured Candidatus Saccharibacteria bacterium
ACAATCTCCTGGTTTCCCACGATGGCCCGGCCCATCTCCGACTGGACGCTCTGGAAAATTATAAACACGATGGGACTCACCGAAAGCGGCGCCGTTGAGATCGCTTTGAAGCTCAAGGAGGCCTCGTGCGACTACCTGTACTACGCCGAAACGGCGTCAGGAGGCGGCCAAACGTCTTGGCAATCGACACCGGGCACGGGCCTGAAACTTCCTGAAGGGCTTTCGATTCCCACATCAACGGTGCCGACGATAAGTGATCCAGCAGCAACACCGCCTCCGCCGCCGGAACTCCACAACCACCGCCGCCACCGCAGCCACCAGGTGAGCCATCAAGCACGCCAAATCCTCCGCCACCCCCTCCGCCACCGCCGAATGACACGCCACCGCCAAATCCCAATCAAAAGATCTACTACACACCGCAGAGCGATATCTCCGGATATGATAACCCTCCCGGCGGCGAGTTTTGGGTCCAACACCAGCACAATAACACCGTCGAACTCGGCTGGCAGAATCTTCCCCCAAGCACAACAAAAATTAAAAT
>CAZWBU010000041.1:0-758 GCA_964632585.1 uncultured Candidatus Saccharibacteria bacterium
TTTCTTCTTCAACAAATTTTCCTATCTTCCGAGCGGCGTACTCATCGTTCAAGTGAATCATCAACGCGTCAATTTCTTCGGACGTAAATCCTCCCTCTTGAAGCGTGCGCACCCAATTATGGGCATCCTCGTTGGGCACTCGCATGCGCTCGATAAACGGACCGCCTTCACGGGAATTTTTCATACTTCCATCATCCCGCAAACGCGGCGGTTTTTCAAGGATTTCCTGTCGTTGCGGGACAAAAACCAGTTTTTCCAATTCTGTATGCGCTATAATCAATACATGATTCGTAACTTCATTGTTGATTGTTTGGAGGTTCTCTGCTCCGCATTTCTTTACTTGGTAGCTCACGTGTTAACCATGATCTCTCTTCGGATCCCGGGCTATAGCAACCGTATATCCTCTCTCTATTTGAGGGAAGATTTGAGTCTGATAGTACTCACGGCGCCGATCATTGCTCTCACTCTCCCACTACTCGCATCAATGGGTCTTACCGCGTTTTCGAACGACGTTGTTCTTGTGTTCTAGTGCGCGAAAGTGCTGAAGCACTTTCGCGCAAAATTGCCGAAATTCTTTCAGGGTCATATATCCTTTCGCATCATTCGTTCTCCATGCACAAATCCGAAACGCTATGCGCTTGGAAGCGGGGTTCTCGTGATCAACTGACGGAAGCAAGGCAAACTTCCGCATATATTTTTCGCCTCCACGCTTCGCCTTATTATTATTGAATGTCAGAATCTGACTCCAATTCAAAACC
>CAZWBU010000041.1:768-6967 GCA_964632585.1 uncultured Candidatus Saccharibacteria bacterium
AGTATAGGCATCGACGCCCCTTGAATCCTTGACCGCTTCGTGAATTTTTTCCTTATATTTCGCCCTTGTAATGCTCAGTGATTTCTTCCTGTCGCGATTAAAGTGTCTTGCTGCTTGGCGCGTCAGCCATCCCCCATAAACATTACGAGCGCGTTTATCTTTAATAAAATTTGGCGCCTCATATTTTTTCATACCCCCATCATCCCGCAAACGCGGCGGTTTTTCAAGCGATTATTCACGCCCTTCCCTATACCCCTTATTCGCGCGAATAAGGGATATACAGAAAACCGAACATATACTCCATATTCTATTTTCATCTCAATTTGATTCCCACCAAACAGTTCATTCGATTCTTCGTCAAAACAATCTCCAATTAGAAACGGTTTGAGTGATAACCCACCACAGGATCAAAACTGCGAGATAGAAGCCTAGAACATTTACGATGCCGAGAGCAACCCATTCGCTGGTTGTCGGTTTATATTTCGTGACAAACCGAACTGCGACTACAAAAACTACAAAATTCAGCGCCCAGAAAATAGCTGTTTTGCTAATACTAATGGGCAACTCTAGATTCCCGTTAAGTAGGTAGGGACCGAAAATAATCAATAAATGGGCTACTAAGCCGAACAGAACACTTGCGACAAAAAACTTTTTCATTTCGTTAATTAGTTATCAACCACTCAACATCTTCCTTAAGTAAATTATACCCTTTTTCGTTTATCACGCCACGTTGGTGCCAAAAGGCCAGCTCTTTTAGTAACAGCTTGCCCAAAAACTTATCAACTCGGTTGCCAAATCGGATCATTGCTCTAACCTCGGCAATCAGAATATCCCTCACCATTCTTTTTGTGATCCAACCTAAGCTGTACGATCGCTCGATATCCAAAATCGTGCTTTGGGGAGTAGTAATCAGCTGGAAAGATGTCGTTGCGTTCGCAGGATTCCCAGCATTATCTACCGCGTGAACCGCAATGCTGGGTGCACCAAGCGGAAGATAGAATGAATCTATGACCGTGCTCGTCGTAACCGAGTCATCAAGTTTTGTTTCTATGAATGCAATACCCGAGTTATCATCTGTCACATTCACGGTCAATGGGATCATGGTGGGACGAGTATAGTTTGTGTTCGTCGGGGACATGATACTGATTACCGGAGGCGCAACATCTACACTTGAAGTGGCGTCTAAGTTCGCCGTGGGCGGAATACTTGTTTCGAATACACCATTGCCATCGGCGTCGAGCTGTAAATTACCTGGCGTTTCTGGATCTGAAACATGTAGCTCCGCATTACTTTCTGCCCCCGCAAGCGGAACATTGAGATACACCGTGGAATGAACTAAATCGCTTCCTTGATACGACTTCACCTTCATATCGAATGCCCCCTTGTCCAAACCGTCTGCGAGGAAACGGTAGACATCACCTGCCGGGACGAAAACGAAACTATTCTCACCAATGCGATAGAATGTGCTACCGGGAATACCCAGTTCAATATCACCGTTTTCGAGCGGACCAGTGTGGTGGTTTTGCGAATCATAGACATGGAGCGCAACGGGACTATGTGTACTTACCGAGATTGTTGTATTTTCAATACCAGGATCATTTATTGTGCAGTCACTCAGTTCTTTTGGTATGCCAGGTGGCGTCAGAACTACGTCACCTTCAAGAATCTGTCGCACAATCCCTACCGTTCGAGGATCCTGTGCCAATCCCTGGTGATCTATCCCTGTTTTATCGAAACGAACAAAAAATGTTGTGGCATTTTGCATTAAGTTCAACGCGCTGGTAAGAGGTACTGTTCCGTCTCCATTCGTAGGGCTTATATCGAGCTTATTATCATAAATGCGAAATTGGCCGATGGTTGCTGGATTCCGACAACCGAGAATTGCGTAAACGCTCGAAGCGTTGAAGGATGTGTCATCAAGGTTCACGTGAAACTGGTCCGTTAGGTTTAATAAAAAACTGTTTCGCGTATCAGCGGGGTTTTCCGTCATTAGTTGGTCGGTCTGATCATACGTCAATGCAGATTTTAGCCCACCGCTTCGAAAATCTTCCACATAACCGCCGTTCACGTTGATATATCGGCGGGATGGGAGTAATTCGTATACCCCCGGCATATTTTGGGTAATTTCTTTGACTTTATTTTGATTCAAGCCGAAGCCAAGAAACTTCATACCCATGTCATCGCCGTACGTAAGTGCCCTGAATGCCATTGGCGCACCCAGCTGTGGTGGTGCAAGAACAACGAGCTTATCGATGAAATCGGTACTAGAAAACTCCTCTAGATATTTTTTCGTCAAAATGCCACCCATGCTGTGGGTCACGATATTCACCTTCCCACTTGGAGATTGTGCGATTGCTTGGTGAATTTTCGCGTCCAGCCGACTAATCTCACTACTCAAATCTAATCGCCAATCATAAGGAACTGTAAAAAGAGAGGTTCCGGATGCATATCCATCATTCAAAAATTCGCTTAAAAGATTTCCATAAAATGTTTTTTCGATAGAAATTGGCCCAGCAATGACAATTGTTTCTTTATCAATAACAGATTCAGGAATCATTGCTTGGCCAAATAATTCATGACCAAAATCGTCCAATTTCAATTGATCTAAAAAGTTGTCAGATGAAGACGCAACTAAATCAGATATATTCGGCCATACCTCTTCTCCGCCCATTACCCTATTCAATCTCGTTCCCATGATGCCCGGGACGATGATCACCGGCTCTCGGCGGATGTTAAAGTCAAGGGTTTCGGGCGTGCCAAAACTTTGCCACGGTGAAGAAGCACCATCTTCATCAACCGCGCGAGCTTGCCAAGCATACGAGCCGTCCGGAAAATGTGAGACGGATGTGGTTGCCGTCGTGCCTGAATCAACGAGTGAACTTGTTGCGTTCGCAAGATTCAAAAAGAACTCTCGTGCCTCAACTTCAAAACGAACGTGCTTTCCCAACGGACTTGAAACCTGCGCAGAGAACACCACCGCGCCCTTCGTCGTCGTGCCGTTTTCCGGAATCGGTGTTACCCCGTCTGCGGCGAACTGGGCGAGGTTGGTAACCGTCGGACTCAGCTCTTCCGGCCCATCAAGCCGGAACGACCATTCCTGTGTTGGATATTCATTCCATCCGTAGGGAGGAATAGTGAACGGATGAAATCGCCACAGTGAGGTGTTGGGATACTCATCTGACTGGCGATACGCGGAAACAAATCCGCTAAATAAGGGGCCGGAGTTCCACCACCTGAACCAATAGGTTTGACCAGGGATTAGCGTGACGCACGCTCCAAACGTGAACGTTGAATACGTTAATGTGCTCGGTGGAATCGAACTTGCAGGAATGGAACTCGTTGCCATGAGAGTTCCTTTGTCCGGCGTGTTGCCACCAGCATAGAGATAGAGATTCGCGCTACCGGGATTACTTCCAAACGATGCTAACTTATGTCCAACCGAACAGACGACTTGTTGGGTAGTAGGAATATATTTCTGCGCAATCGATTCGATTACGGTATCGCTGTGGCCGCCCCAAAAAGTCGAATCCGCAAACGGCCCGGAGATCTCAAAAAGCGGTTGCCCCGCGGCGAGCGAGCGTCCCGGCAATACCATGATCAGCGCACCAAACATTGCCAAGATTCCATATCCTGCGCCACGGAAACGCCGGCTGTTACGCCGAGTATTCATATTGTGTTGCGTTCGTTATATCCCTCCCTACACACACCGTCAAACCACCCCCGCTCTCCCGCGTTACACCTCCCGCACTTACACCCTTATTCGCGCGAATAAGGGTGTAAGTGTGCGCACAAACTTATGCGACGAATGAGAAAATATATATCACCACATAAACGGCTCGTGCCCAAAAAGACGGCTTAGATCAGAGTGAAAATATGACGCACGACGGAACTTTGATCCTGTGCAAGACGATAGAACACTTGCACGTTGCGCTGGGTCTTTTCAAGAATATCGAACGAGAAAAGGATGGCTAAATGTTTCGAAGTTGATTTAATAGACAAATCAATTTCTTCGGCGATATCGGATACCGTCGCTTCTTTGTTGCGTTTTAGATACTTGAGGATGCCGAGGCGCCGGCGGTTGGCAAGCGCCTTCAGGATTTTTTCTAGCTCTTTCATATTCGTGTTCTTGTTGTTGTCTTTATACTTCTTTTTCTGCTCGTTGTCATCCGCCAACCATCCGCCATTCTACTCTACACCCTTATTCGCGCGAATAAGGGTATAGAGGTGGTGGAGTGAAACAGTAACTCTTGGTGGAAATGCAGGGTTTACTTATCTCGCGTTTTATATACTATACGTGACATGCAAGAACATCTTGCACAAACTTTTATCACTCGCCTTCTTGCCCGGGCAGGCATTGCGGTTGGCGGCCGTGAGGCCTGGGATATTCAGATACATAACGATGGGTTCTATAGCCGCGTAGCACGCGATGGTTCGCTCGGGTTGGGCGAGTCGTATATGGACGGCTGGTGGGATGCGGAGCGGCTGGATGAGTTTTTCACCCACGTTCACGCGGCCGACTTGGAACGCGACGCTCGCCTGCCGTGGCGGGTCGTTCTGCAACATCTTGGAGCCCGCTTCATGAATTTTCAGCGCGGTCGGCGCGCCTTTGCCGTTGGCGAGCATCACTACGATATCGGCAATGATCTTTACGAAGCGATGCTTGACAAACGTCTTACCTACACCTGTGGCTACTTTAAGGATGCGCGCACGCTCGACAAAGCCCAAGAGGACAAACTCGATCTTGTCTGTCGGAAACTCGGACTCCAACGAGGACAGCGCGTACTGGATATCGGGTGCGGGTGGGGAAGTTTTTTGCAGTTCGCTACCGAGCGATACGGTGTGAGTGGCCTCGGAATCACGGTGTCAAAAGAACAGGTCGAGCTCGCGACGAAACGCGTTGCAGGGCTTCCCATCGAGATCAAACTCCGGGACTATCGGGCGATCGAAGGAGAGTTTGACCACATTGTTTCTCTCGGCATGTTTGAACACGTCGGCGTCAAGAACTTTCGAACGTACATGCAGACGGTACACCGCCACCTCCGAGAAAGTGGTCTCTTCCTTCTCCATACGATCGGCCACAATACCTCCCACACAACCGACCCATGGTTTGAAAAATACATCTTTCCGAACTCCATGATCCCCTCTCCGGGGCAGATCGCAAAGGCCTCCGAAGGACTTTTCGTGATGGAGGATTGGCACAACTTCGGCGCCTACTACGACCCAACGCTCATGGCGTGGTTTTCAAACTTCGATCGGAGCTGGCCAAAGCTCGCGGCGAAGTACGGCGAACGGTTCTTTCGTATGTGGAAGTACTATCTACTTGCCTCCGCCGGATCGTTCCGAGCGCGAAAAAATCAACTGTGGCAGATTGTTTTCTCGAAGAGCGGCGTCCCGGGCGGGTATGAAGCGGTGCGGTAGGCACACCGGATCTTTGCAAATGAGTTTCTAAAATGACAAACGGCGGGGCTGCGCGTGCAACCTCGCCGTTTTCGAACCGCCTGCGGCGGCTCATGTGCTCGTATTGCCATGTGAGACCCAGGAAGCTGAAGCGGCATCCAAGAGCTTATGGATGGCGCTTTTCATCTCGTCGTCGAGATGGATGGAGACGTTCGGGTCACCATCGTTGCCGGTTCCCGGACAAGGAATGTTCAGATAGTTCATCCACCGGATGTACTTCCCCTGCTCGGCCGACTCGCCGCCAAACCTCTCGATGAGCTCGTCGCCGAACTGCCCCGATTCGGCGGACAATCCGAATGCCGCCCGCAACTCACCTGTTGTGAAAACGACCTGACCGCTCGCTTGCTCTCCGGGACCGTTATGTCTGACCTTCCAGTCTACGAGCCATCCTTCGTCCATCGTCCAAGAGCGCAAAGTGATGCGTACCTTGGCCGCACTCCCGGCGATGACGAGTAGGCTACTTCCCGGAAGGGCGGTTTCGACCTTCATCTTATAGCCATAGAGGTGGCACCAGACCGGCATGTCGCCAATCTTCGTTGCTGGTGTCTGTCGCAACGTCCTTAGTCTCATCTTGTCCTCCGATCGAATATAAGAGCTTTTTCTATACTCCCACTAATCTACACCACTGCCGCGCCTCGGAGCAAGACATATTCTAGTGTGGGTACTACAATAGTACCGATGATGAAAGCCGGAAAAAAATCGAGTGCGGCCTTCGACGCCGCGTATGCAAAACTAAACCCCG
>CAZWBU010000042.1:0-6829 GCA_964632585.1 uncultured Candidatus Saccharibacteria bacterium
CGCTCCGAACGGTTACGATTCCCATACTTTCTCCGATGGTCGTCGTTGACGCACCATTCCCCAACGGGGTTTTTGGAACCCCGAAAATCCGCTTGCGGGCGTTGCCGTACTTCTTTAATGTTTCTTCGGTCAATATACTGAACTTCACCTGGGACGCGAATGGAGAAAAGCCGAGTGCTGAAGATCCCCGCGTTTTGAACGTCGATCTCGGTCAAGCTCCCACGCCCGGCACGCGTGCCACGATTCGCTTAAGTATTCAAAATCCGCTCGCTCGATATTTTGAAGGAGCCGGCGATCAGGTCTCGCTCATATTCAATCAATGAATCCCCACACCACAAGAGGTGCGGCACTGTCTGTTATTTGTTTATGAGAAGATATTTCGAAAATCTTCGACGATTTTCTTTCCATGGTTCCTTTGGTGTGGGGATGAAGCGTTTTTTTATTTGGAGCTACGCGGCGATCATTGGGGCAAGTGTCACGGGAATTGCCCTTGGAGGAGATATCAAGCTTTCGCCGAGCGGACCGGCGGCGACTACCGTTGCCGGCAATCCCGGAGAAGTGTTCAGCCAGATCTTGCGATTTGGATTTTTGATTGGAGGGCTCCTCGCCTTTGGCGCGATCGTTTATGGAGCGTTCAAGTACACGACTGCTGCGGGCAACCCCTCGGGTCAAACCGATGCAAAGGATCAGATTTGGTCTGCGGTCATCGGCTTGCTTCTCCTGCTCGGGTCAGTCCTCATTCTTCGCACCATCAACCCTGTTCTTAAAAGCGTTACGATCGGCGGCCTTTCCGCTCTTCCCGCTGTTAAGGACTCAACGTGCGCAGTGCCGTGCGGCGGTATAAATGAAAAATGCGGAGCCGACGGACAGTGTCATTCATGCGATCTCATCTGTGACCCCGAACAAGGTCAGTACTGTGGTTTCAGTGAGGACGGCGTTACGCCCTCATGTCTTGAGTGTCCGCCAGTGATCCTTGCGAACTGCCAAAAGGCGGGGCTTCTTTGTAAATGGCGGACCGGCGGAGCGACCTGCCAAGCGGCGGCGTGTGGCGACCAAAACGCTTTTGGACCATGCCCGAGCGGCCAGGCGTGTGTGAACTTTCCCGGATACGATTCGACACAGAAGAGTTGGTACTGCATTCCGCAGGGCTTGAGTGGGAGTTGAAATTGAAACAAGATATAATTATCTCATGCGACGCATTGCATACATCGTTTTGGGAGCCGTGGGAATCGGCGGAGTTCTGCTTGCCGGATACTACTTCTCCAGCACGCGCGGCGGAAACGTTGCGGGCGCTCCCTATGAGAACACTGGTAATCTCCCGAGTTTGCCGACGAGCAATAGCCCTGTCAATCTGCCGGCAACGGGCGTGCCCATTGCCGGGGGAACAGCGGGTGCTGGGCAAAAGTTCGGCATGGTAGCGCAAAACCCCATTGTTGATTATTTTGTTGATAAGCAAAATAACTTGTTGCTTATTCAACCCGACGGACAGATCATCAAAGTTACCGGCACGAACCAGACGGTCGTGAGTGGATCGGCGGTCAACAATCTTATCTCCGCATCATTCTCATATGACGGAGCGAAGGTTCTTGTGGTCTTCGGCGAAGGCGCCGCACCGCAGACAAGCGTCTTTGATATGGCGAAAAAAACATGGTCGCCGCTTTCGACCGACATCAAAAATCCGGTTTGGTCGCCGAGCGACTACCGCATCGCCTTTCTTTCTTCAAACAGCAAGAGTTTCGCCGTGCTCGCAACACTCGACCTCAAACAGACGAAACCAGCGGCTCAGCCGCTTCTCCAACTCCACGCGCAAGACCTCGCGGTTAGCTGGTCGAGCCCGAACTCGATCTTCCTTGCCGAAAAACCGAGTTCATATGCCAAGAGCTCCGTCTGGCAGTTCGATATCAAGAACCGCGCTCTCGTCCTCGCCCAAGACAGCGACTGGGGGCTCATGACCGCGTGGAATAACAACGCGACGCGCGGTGTCGCTTTTGTTTCGGACCGAGGGAATCGCGGGGGGGCGCTCTATCTTGTTACGCCCGATGATAAGCGGATCAGTCGATTTGATATCGTAACGCTCCCTTCAAAATGCGTTTTCGACATCGCGACCATCAAAACAACGAGTACGAAGGCCGCCGCACCGAAGGTGGAACGCCTTCTCTATTGCGGGTTCCCGCAAAATGCGCAGAAGTTCAATCTGAACGCCCAACCAGACGCCTACCTTGAACGCGACTACTACTCGACGGACTACTTCTACAAGATTGACCTCGATACCGGCGTCCTCCAGAACCTTATTCCCGATCTTGCCTACGATCTCGATGGCACCAACTTGAAGGTCGCCTCGGGCCGCCTCTTCTTCGTGAACCGCTACGACGAACGACTCTACTCGATCTTGCTCAACTGATACTAGGGGAGTGTCGAGAAGATTGCCTCAAAAATCTGGTCTATTTCACGATCGTAGGATAGACCAGATTCATTGGGTTCGTTCTTTGATACGAAGAACCCGGGATCGCAGCACCCCGGCTAATTGCTTACGATGTTTGTGCGGGTGCGGATGTGGAAACTGAGCGGTTTGACGACTACATATCGCCCCTTGCCCTTGCCGATGCTCTCGGTTTTGACTTCCGGATGGGCGGCGAGCTCCATGTGGGCCAAGCGCCGTTCGTAGGAGTTCATTGCGGGAAGCGGAATCTCGGTCTTCGTTGCCACCGCTTTGCGCGCCGTGGCGCGGGCGAGTTCTACGATGAGCTGTTCTCGTTCTTTGCGATAGTTGTTGATATCCAAAAAAAGCGGCTGGGCATTCTGTTTCCGTGCCACGAGTTGGATGAGGTGATTCAAGCTCTCAACCAAGACCGGCAGGTTTTCTTTAACGAGCGTGGGATCGTCGTGAATGAACACTGATCCGTGGCGGTGCTCCATATCGATGTCAATCCGGTAGTCGTGAAATCCGAGATGCTCGATGAATTGTGTTACGAAGCTGTTCCAGTTTTCCATACGCTAAGTTGTTTCCTGATGATGAGTTGCTGGGCGATCGAAATGAGCGCGGTCGTTAGAAAATATAGGGCGAGCGCCGATGGCAGGTGGTAGAAGAAGACGCCGATCAAGGCCGGTGCGAAAAGCGCCGTCATCCGCGCCGTTTTCTCTTGTTTGGTGAGTGCGCTTGGGTTTAAGGGCTTCGGCAAGACCGTCAGGGCCTGAAAATACTGGGCGATAACTGCACAACCCACGAGTATGGTATTCGGTTGGCTTAAATTAATCAAGCCGAGAAACATCGGGTTGAGCTCGCTCGGAACATGCACGAACGCATACAGTTCCGTCACATACTCCACGGTAATGATCTTGCGAAGGAGTTGATAGAGTGCGATCAAGATCGGCAACTGCACGAGAGTTGTAAGGATCGGAATGAATGGGTTCGTGCCGTGCTCCGCGAAGAGTGCCATCGTCGCCGCAACTTCTTTTTCTTTATTTCCCTTGTGTTCGTCTTGGATTTTCTTCAGCTTCGGCTGAAGCGCCTGCATCTTCATGGTGTGCTTCGTCTGATGGTGAAAGAGGGGGTAGAGAACCGCTCGCACGAGAACCGTAAAGATAATGATGGCAATGCCGAGGTCGTGGAAAGCGGCCGCCTGATAGAGGAAAACGAGAACGTTTAAGAGTGGTCGGTAGATGATTTCGTGATACAAAAAATACATGGGATACGGGTGTTAGGATAGCGCCTTCTCTTGTGCGATTTTCATGTCGTCTATAATCTCCCGCCGCGACGCCCCGCGGGCCTTAGGGGAGACGATCACGACGATGTCCCGACCCTCGGATGGCCAGGCGCGCACGTTGTCATAGACGGTTCGCTTGATCCGGTTGCGAACGGTAGCCCGCTTATCAACGCTCGTCCCGACAACGACACCAAATCTGTTGTGGGGAAGCGCGTTCGGCTTGCTTATTACCCTAAAAAGCGGCGTGGTGACGCTTATGGCTCGTCCACGAACTCGGAATGCCTCGCGGGGCAGTTTATATTTTTTGCTGAGCATTCCCACACCGGCGCTCATCACACCGAAATACGCTTCCGGCCCTTCCTGCGCCTGCGACTCAGGACACTGCGGCCTCCCGGTGTACGCTGTCGGCGGCGAAATCCGTGCGTTTTCTGCCGCTTTCGCTTTTTCGGCTGATAAGTTTGAGACATTTCCCTATCGTATCACATTTTGGAACGAGCGCAAATCTTTTTTTTCTGTGCGAATTGAGTTATAAACAGCTAATCCCCATTTCCTATTTTAAAAAATCTTTGACGGGCGGGAAATAACCACTACAATGAATCCGATGGATTTGGAACAACTCTGGCGGCTTACGCTCGGCGAGATGGAGGCACAACTTTCGCGAGCAAACTTTGCGACGTGGCTCAAAAACAGCCGCCTTGTGGATAAGCGCGACGGCGCACTCTATATCGCCTTACCGAATAACTTTGCAAAAGAGTGGGTGGAGAATAAATATCATAAAGTTCTTCTTGGCATCATCCGCAATCACGACAGTTCAACAAAAAAACTTGAGTTTCTTGTCGATGGACAGGTGGTGCAGGTGTCGTCGTTGCGGCGCGTTGCGCTCTCCGAATCGGCGCGTATCGAGAACCGCATGGAGTTTGACCTAAAGGTTGATCCGGAGACCAACCTGAATCCGAAATATTCTGCAACGTCCTTTGTTGTTGGCCCTTCGAACGAGCTTGCGTATACCGCGGCGATGGCAATTATTCAGGAGGTGGGAACGAAGTACAATCCGTTCTTCTTGTATGGTGGCGTTGGTCTCGGCAAGACCCATCTCATTCAAATGATCGGGAATGAGATCGTGAGTTTGTATAAGGGGAAGTTGCGGCCGCGCTATGTTTCATCCGAAAAATTCACGAGCGACATTGTTTGGGCCATCCGGAACAAGCGCATGGAGGATATCAAGAAACGGTACCGCGACGTTGACGTTCTCATTATTGACGACATTCAGTTCATCGGCGGCAAAGAAAAAACCGAGGAGGAGTTTTTTCATACATTCAATGCGCTCTATGAAAACAACAAGCAGATCATTATCTCTTCCGACCGACCACCGCAGTCCATTCCTACACTTGAAGAACGCCTTCGTTCTCGATTTGAGGGAGGACTGATCGCTGATATCAGCTTGCCCGAATATGAAACGCGTGTAGCAATCGTTAAAAACAAACTTCAAGAGACGAATCGCGCGCTCGCCGATAATGTCGTTGATCTTATTGCCCGCAAGGTAAAGAAAAACACGCGAGAGTTGGTGGGGGTCCTCAATAAGATCTTGTTCTACCAAGACGCAAAAAGGGTTGATATAACTCTCTCAATAGCCGAAGAGATTATTGAAAAGTCCATCCAGGGGTTCGCAAAGCGGGTGAGTGATGACCAGATCTTGAAATCCGTCGCCGACTTCTATAACATCACGGTCCCCGATCTTATCACGCGCGGCCGGAAAAAAGAAGTTGTCGAACCGCGCCAGGTTGCCATGTTTTTGCTTCGGGATATCCTGGAGATGTCGTACCCGTATATTGGGGAGAAGCTCGGGAGAGATCACACGACGGCAATTCACGCCGTTGATAAGATTACCCAGGAACTCAATAAAAACCATACACTCAACCAAAAACTTATCCTTATTAAGGAACTGGTTTATAAGAACCAATAAACAACTTGTCCTATAATCTCGTCTTATCTTCTTTGTTTTTGTACCATCGTACTGCTCGCTAAAAACGAGTTATCCCCACATCCACAGCGCTAATAGTATCAGTAACAATAATTATGAAGTTAATTATTATTAAAAGTAATTTGCGCGATGCGCTTTCGATTGTTGATCACTCAACCGGCGATCATCAAAATCTTCCGATACTCAAGAATGTTTGGATCGACGCGTCAGGGAACACCATTGCGCTCACCACCACCAATCTTGAACTTGCGGTTACCTCATTCGTTTCAGGAAAGATCATCGAACAAGGGGTAACGACGACGCCCCTCGCGCCCTTTTTTGGCATAATTTCAAACCTTCAAACCGAACGCATTAATCTTGAGGAAAAAAATACGAAACTTGAGATTAAAACCGACAATTACAACGCGAGTATTCAAAGTATCCCCGCGGAGGACTTCCCCATCATTCCAAAAATAAAAAACGAGTCCCACTATATCGAGTTTCGAGGCGATCTTCTCCATGACGCCCTTGCGCAAGTTGTACCGAGCACCCAAGTATCCGAGTTGCGCCCAGAGCTTAGCAGCGTACTTTTTTATTTTTCCCTCGATCACATAAAGATCGCCGCGACGGACAGCTTCCGTCTTTCGGAAAAAACAATCACAAAAACCCAGATCAAAACCAACCACACGGAGGCGTTTAAGATACTTATACCCCTCCGGACCGCTCAAGAGCTCTTGCGCGTCATACGGCCGACCGAAACCGTGAAGATGCATCACGATGCGAACCAAGTTCTGTTTAAGACCGAGCGGTTCAGGATGGTCTCCCGCCTTCTCGAGGGCGCATTCCCGGACTACGAGTATCTTATCCCGAAGAAATTTGACGCCGAGGTTGTCGTTGCGCGTGAGGAGTTTCTCCAGGCACTGAAGCTCGTTGGGGTCTTTAGCGCGCGCGTTTCTGAGGTTAAGCTCAAGACCCCCGAGCACAAGAAAAATATCGAGATTTTCTCGGTCGATCAAGGCCTTGGCGAGAACCAATACCTACTCCCCGGAAAAGTTGCGGGTAGCGTCAGGGAGATTGGCTTTAATTGGCGCTATTTAAGCGACGGACTCAAGGCGGTTTCGGGTGAGAGCGTTTTTGTTGGTCTAAACGATGACAACAAACCCGC
>CAZWBU010000043.1:0-2143 GCA_964632585.1 uncultured Candidatus Saccharibacteria bacterium
TTCAGCGCATCTTGGGCCTTCGTGTCGTCGGGATGAAGCATCCCCGCAATCAGGAGCCCGTCTTTCTCGGCGAGCGCTACCGCGCCGTAGGCCCGAGCGGTTTCTTCGGGAATGAGCCCGAGGAGTTTTTCGTCATAGGTTGCCACATCAATCTTCTGATACGGTATGCCAAAGACCTCGCTCTTAAACTGGGCGACCTTTTCATCGTCCACGAGGCGTTTTTCATGGATCAGCTCTTCGGCCGAGCGACCCGACAACAAAATCTCGCGCTTGACCTTTGTGATTTCTGGTTCCGCGATGAGTTTTCGATTTTGGAGTTCGGCAAGCAGTTGGTCGTTCGTCATACTTCAACAATCGCAGAAGCTATCCGTTCTGCGGTTTTTCATCACGATTCGTATTGTACCACATCAAACGACGCCCGAACGCCGCAATGCACTAGGGGTCTCCCTATTTTTCTATCCTATTTTTTTGCGCCGGTAGGTGGTAGATTCTCAAATCCAATAAAAGGATTCGTGCGCCCGAACGGCGGCTCCTCGGGTAGAGTGACATACTGCTTTAAGTTGGCGAAACGAGCGTCTTGGAGCACCGAGCCTGGATCGATATTGACCCGTATGATCTGTTCCGTGTTCGTGAAATTAGCCGGCACGGCATACTCTACAAGTTCCGGCTGAGCAACGAAGACATAGTATACCGTCGCGGCAATGATTCCTAAAATACCGAGCCAGACAAGCACGCTCACGATACCCGACCCAATGCCGGTCCCACTCCCTCGATCTTCTTCAACAACAATGGCCATAATGTTTTTAAGTGATGTTATCGTTAGTTGCTCGTGTTTTTTGGCGCCTGATAATGCGCATTCACCTCGACGGTCATCTTATACTGGTTCTGCGTCTTTTTAGTCGGATCGGCGAGGTCGAAATCGATCTTCGTCGTATCCATAATGCGAATATTTGTTTCGAGTGTCTCCAAAAATTTCTTTATATTTTCGTACTTGCCCACCACATTTTGCGCCTTCACCACCACCGTCCCGATCGGAGCGACCGTAAAGGCATTTCCGGGCTGTTGTCCAAATCCGGTTGCAGGCCTCTGGCCCTGGCTCTTGACTGAAATCGAATATATATTCGGCGTCAGTCCGTTGATGTTCAAAATGCCATTCACCTGACCCACGACTCCGGCAATATCGGGCGTTGCAGGAAACGCGAGCGAGAGCGCCTCCCTGGCGTCCGCCCCGTTTCGAAAACTTTCGATAAGCTTCTTCGCCTCCGCGACAACGTGCGCCTGATTTTCTGCAAACTGCTGCCGCGCCGCGAGATCACCCCGCAGGTTGTTCAAATCGGCGTAGGTCGGTTGAATGAAATTGAAAAATACTGTGAGCGCTCCCAGGATGAACACCAAGGCGATGATGGTACTCGTAAAACGTTTACTTGATTGCTTCATGATGTTTTGGAGTAGGTTCCTTCGGGCCTAGGGTGTTGGCGGGGTTGGTAGGGGTTCTTCCGTGTCACTCGTTTCTGCGGGAGATGTGGTAATCTCCGCAGCTGGGCTCACGAGAAATTCTGGCTTAAATATAATAACTCCCTGAAACTCCCAACCTCCGGTGTCCAGTGCCTGCACACTTAACATGCGCGCCTCCTTGACCGAGGACTGGTTTTCAAAATGACGCAGTTGCATGACGATGTCGTTCATCGTTTTCCCCACACCAGTCATGGTGACCTGATTCGTCTCTGCGGTATACGAAAATTTGGTGTAGGCAATATTTGGGTCGGTGTGCTCTTCGAGCCATGCAAATAGTCGCGAGGGATTGTTATGTTTCCCGAGCAACGTCTTGATGTTCGTCAGCTGGGAATAAAAGGTCATGATACCTTCCTGGTCCTCTGGGGAAATCTCCTGGGTTGCCTTTTGAATTCGATCGTTCACTTCGTCAAGCTGGCTCTGCAGCGTTGGCATATACCCATACAAGATGCCCAGGTAAATACCTACCGTGATAAAGAAGACCAAACTTGAAGACATGAGGAGCCGTCCAGACCACCCCGGTGTTCGGGACGGGGCTCGGCCGAGCTGTTCGATGACTTTTTGAGGGATGGGCACGGTAGTAAGTGTAAAATTTAAAAATCAAATATCAAAATATATTATAGATGAGTCC
>CAZWBU010000043.1:2153-4393 GCA_964632585.1 uncultured Candidatus Saccharibacteria bacterium
AAAATGCCGCTGCCGAGCGCCAACGGTAGGAGGCCGATAAATGCAAAATGCAAATTGAAAATTGAAAAATGCAAAATCCGAGTTGGCCATTTTGATCTTTGCATTTTGATCTTTGCATTTTCTAAGGGAATTGCCGAAGCGTGAGCCCGAGCGCGACACTCATCAGCGGATTCAAATCGCCAATGATGGCCTCGAGGTCGCGAGGATACTCGAACTGGGAAAAGGGATTAGCTTTTACCGTCGGCAACCCGAACTGGTCGCTCCAGTACTTCTCAATGCCCAACAGGTTGGCGCTCCCCCCCGAAAGGATCACGCGCTCAATCTTCGGGGCAGACGGAAACTGGGTCGAGTAGTTGAAGTACACTCGCCGCACCTCGTTCATTATAGCATCAAGGAACGGGATCATGATTGTGGACAATTCGTAGTTCGGGCCGGTGCCGAGGATGCCGCGTTCACGTTTTAACTCCTCGGCGCGCAAGGGGTTAATGCCTAAACTCTCCGCGAGCGCCTGCGTGAGTGATCCCCCGGCGAAGTCGGTCTGGGCAGAAAACTTCAACTGTCCTTGATCGACGATGGCGATGACCGTCGATCGGCTACCGATGTCCACGATGAACGATGGTGTGGGATCCGTTCCGATCAAGCTCCGGGCGAGACCCAACCCTTCGACCTCGAGCACACGCAGACGAAGACCAACTTCTTTGAACATCTTCTGATACTTTCTGATCTGCTCTTGAGGGACGGAGATGAGGAGAACCTGCTGAAACTTGAAGCCCTGGTCGTCGGTATACTCCCCGATCTTTTGCCAATCGAGGGCAACTTCGCTCAAGGGAAGCGGGATGTACTGCCGCGCCTGGAATGCCATGGCATTCGTGAGTTCATCATTCGACATCTGGGGAAAGTTCAGCACCGTAATGAACGCCGAAAATCCGGGGAGTGAAGCAACGACATCGGTCGCCTTCGGCCTCATTTTCTTAAGGGTAACTTTCAATAACTCAGCGATCTGCTCATCGAAGAGCTTCAACGTGCTTGTCTGAAACACGGTGTTCGCTCGGGTGAGCGACGCCTGGCTTTCAACAAGCGCGTAGTTTATGACACGCGGCAACTGACTCCCCTCCTCAATCTCAACTATCTTGATGGAAGTCGTCCCGATATCGACGCCGAGATATCGGGGTGTCACCGACTGTCTTATTTCTGCGAACGGATTATACATGCGATGGTATTGTAGTATAACTATACCATAGAAAAAACGGTTTCATCCGGTTAGAAGTAATGGTAAGTTATTTATAAATCTGAGAAAATCCAGTTCCCCGGTCCATTCTGCAATTACGGTATAAAACAACGGAACTTCTAACGGGACTTCATGCTTTTCAACTATATCGCTGACGCGCTCTTCCCTGGAGCATGCGTCTCCTGTCACAGTAACCTTGATCATGGCGCACTCTTGTGCCCTCCATGCGAAGAAGGTGTTCTCCGACATCAAACGCTTTTCTGCGCGACTTGTCTTGCAAGGTTGCCGAGCAATGAATCCGTGTGCCACCCGAGCGCCGGCTATCGCTTCGGTGCCGCAACCGAATATAACAACCCGGTGATCCGTGAACTGATACATCTTTTGAAATTCAAGTCGGTCTATCACGCCGCAGAACCACTCGGGCGGATGCTCGCTCGATACGTGAGCGGCCTCGGGCTTGATCTTGCGAGCTATCGCATCATACCCATTCCGCTCGGACGGGCGCGGGAACGGTCACGAGGATTCAATCAGGCAGAACTCATCGCCCGTGCGCTGGGCGACGAGTTCCATATTCCGGTCGTGACCGATATTCTCGTTCGTAATCGTTCGACGCGACCGCAGACCGAACTCGGCAGCGCCACCGAACGAGCCGCCAATGTTCAGGGCGCGTTTGCAGTTCGCAACGCAACACTGCTTGCGGGAGGGAACGTCATTATAGTAGACGATGTCCGCACCTCTGGTGCAACACTTCACGAAGCGGTTCGGACCTTGAAGGCATCTGGTGCAAGAAAGATCCTTGCATTAACCGTCGCGCGAGCGTGAAAAACTAGCTTTTAGCTTGTAGCTGTTAGCTTTTAGTATAATAGTAGTGGGCGGGTTATAATGAAAAAAAATGCCTCGCGATTTCTAAAAGCTAAAACCTAACAGCTAAAAGCTCATCACTATGCAACCTTTCACCCTTGAATGGCAGGCGCCGGAGTTTGAACATCGAGAAAAAACAATCGCGTGGTAT
>CAZWBU010000043.1:4403-6553 GCA_964632585.1 uncultured Candidatus Saccharibacteria bacterium
CGCAAACCGTCGCTCGTGCAATTTCGTCTGACCGAACGTGGGCTCACGATCGATGAGCGGTCATTCTATCCGCTGTCTGATATGCAGAACTTCAGCGTTCAAGCGGAGGAGCATCTTTCCTGGCCGATCGTCGCGTTCCAATTTCATCGGCGCTTCCGGCCGCTCCTCCATGTGCACGTGCATCACGAAGACCTGCACCAGATTAAGCACCACTTGAACCAAACTGTTCCCGAAGCGCCCTGGGAGGAATCGCTGATCGACACGCTCGAAAAATTTTTCGGGTTCTAACAATTCTTGTGTCCGCCTTCGCTAAAGCTTCGGCGGGACATAAGAAAATCTAGAGCTTGCGAGCTCGCTAAGATTTTCTAATGTGCGCCCACGAGGAATCGAACCTCGATTACGGGATCCGCAATCCCGTGTCCTATCCGTTGAACGATGGGCGCGATGCGTTACCTTTATACCCGAATTTTTCTTTTCCTTCAACTCACCCTTTGTGGTTGACCTTTTGCCCTAATCCCATACAATGATGAAATAATCTTGCCGGCAATTGCGGGTATAGTACAGTGGTAGTACATTTCCTTGCCATGGAAAAGACGAGGGTTCGATTCCCTTTACCCGCTCCAGAATTAGACTTTCCGATTTTTGACCAACGAATTGGTGGGCGGCACAAAGTGCCGCCCATTGGTTTTGTGGGGGGAAATCAGGACTTATCGGCGCGCTAACGCGCGCCTCTCTGCCCGCCAAGACGAGGTTCGAGCCGAACACTTGTTCGGCAGCAACCTTTTTTAGAAAAAGGTTGCTATCCCTTGCGGTTTTCTCAAGAGAAGAAGCGACTTTTATCCATTCTCTCATCGGTTCGAGCCAACCATTCTGCTTTTGTTCAAGATTGGTCATTTGCTCTTCCAGCGACTTCTTTTCGCTCAACAACTTTGCTTTTTCTGTTCTGTAAATTTCGCGGTCAATATCTTGTTCCAAATATCCATCAAGAAGTCGCTGGAGCTTGGTGGCAATGACTTTGATTCTTTCTTGGTTTGTTTGAACAAAAGCAGAAACGGATTGGGCGGACTTTGATTTATCTTTTTCCAATCTTGCGTTTAGTTTTTCCGCCCAATCCGGCCGCAAAGAAACTTTTTGAAGCAGAGAGGAAATTTGCTCGTCTAATTTTTCTTGGCGAATACAGGGTTCGGGACATTTAAAGTTTTTGCGCTTTTTGGTGCAATGATAGTAAGTATAAAAATGTTGCGTGCCATTTTTCTGGGTCTTCACCCTGTATTCGCCAGTTATCATCATTCCACAAGTGCCGCAACGCAATAATCCGCAAAATACTTGCGGCTCTATTTTAGGTTTATGTCGCGGCCTTCCTCTCTGCTTCAATACCTCTTGGACTTTATCAAAAAGTTTTTTTGCGATGATTGGCTCGTGCTTGCCCTCGTAGATTTCGCCTGCATAGCGAAATAGTCCAGTGTAGAAAGGATTTGAGAGAATAAAAGTTGCTCTTGAGATGTGGATTCTCTTTCCGCTCCTTGAAACTAAATGGTGTTGCGCCAAAAATTCTCCAATATCTTCCAGTCTTTGATCGCCTTGCGCGTATAGCTCAAAAGCCTTGCGAACCACCGGAGCCTGCTTTTTGTCTACAACAACAGATTTATTGCGAGAATCATTTATGTATCCAACCGGCGCAAGGCTTGGATATTCGCCTCGTTTAACTTTTTGGCGCAATCCTCGTTTCGTATTTTCGGAAAGAGAATCCACATAATATTTGCTTTGCCCAAAGGCGATGTTGAGCATAAATTTCCCTTGCGAGGTATTTTCCATCCAAAATGTGGGAAATTTCAACATCGCCAAATGCCCGCAATCTAAAAGATAAATGGTGCGTCCACCGTCAACAGAATTGCGCGCTAATCTGTCAGGATGCCAAGCCAAAATTCCGTTAGCTTCGCCACTCTCTATCCGATTAAGCATATCGTTGAAAATAGGGCGACCCGGAATTTTGGCCGATTGCTTTTCCACTAACTCATCAACGATGTTGAGATTTTCTTGTTTAGCAAAAGCGCGCAATTCTGCAATCTGGTCTTCGATAGAACGCACCTGTTTATCTTCCACATCTGTGGACTTGCGGGCATACAAAAAGAATTTTTGAGGTGAGATAA
>CAZWBU010000044.1:0-6177 GCA_964632585.1 uncultured Candidatus Saccharibacteria bacterium
CCTTTCGTCGCCACGATACCGACACCAAGCTTCTGGAGCGCATAGAGATGCGGTCGAACACTGCGACGACCAAGTTTACATCCGCCGGGGTACGGCAGTTCGAACGTTCGAAGTTCATGAATGAGCGGACCGAGAAGCATGAGCGCGCTTCTTGTTTTAACGGCCGCTTCCACGTTCAAATTGTCCATCAAAAACTTCCTGGGTGGAATGATTTCAAGATCGGTATCGTTGAGCCATCTCGCGGAAACACCGATCGAAACCAAAACTTCGATGACGCGATTCACCTCTTCGATGCGCGGCATGCCGCGCAACTCCGTCCGCCCGCAATTCAAAAGCGAAGCGCACAAAAGTCCCACGGCAGAGTTCTTCGACGTGTTCGTGACAATAGTGCCTCTCATCGTGTGCCCGCCCTCGATCTCAAAACTCATCGCACCGGACGAGAGCGTCATGATCTCGTGATTCAGCGCCTTGCTCATTTTAGAAAGCATTTCGGTCGAGAAGTTCTGCTCGCCCTTTTCCATGCGCGCAACGGCGCTCTGGCTCGTCTCAAGCTTTTCGGCAAGATGTTTCTGGGTGATTCCCGAACGCTCGCGTAGTTCAGCGATAAAGGCCCCGATCTTCGCCTGCTCCAAAGTTTTCATACGTCAAAGTATATCATATATGATATAGAAAAGCAACCCCTCACTTTTTACAAAAGTGGGGGGTTGCTTAACCACAGTCAATTTCCTAAACTGAATGAGGTCATTACTTAAATTCTGGTGGAAGGCTAATTCCTCAAGTAAAGATCAGCCGGCTTTGGCGCTCGCGGCGCCATCACGGTCTCGCGGGTTGGCGTATCCTCGGGATTGGACAGGCCGGCCCTTCATCATCCCCCCGCGGCTTCGCCTGCGGGGGACTTTTCCTTTCTACGGAGTTTTGTAGATGTTCTTTACTAAGAAATCCGCCAGATCTGCAATCTTCACCCGCTCCTGCTTTGCCGTGTCCCGATCACGCACGGTAACCGTATCTTTTCCGCCTGAGGCGGATCCGCCTTCGGCGGAAAGTTCTTCTTTTTTTCCTTGCCCCAATGTATCAAAATCAACGGTGATGCAGTACGGCGTGCCGATCTCATCCTGACTGTAATAGCGCTTCCCCACATTCCCCCGATCATCCCAGGCCACGATGAACTGCTTACGAAGATTTGTGTAGATCTCGCGTGCCTTACTAACCAACTCCGGCTTGTTAGCCAAAAGTGGAAACACCGCGGCCTTGTACGGCGCGAGTCGCGGTTTGAGTTTCAGAACCGTCCGTTCGGAATCGCTATCGTCATAGGCGTCGCAGAGTGCCATCAGGAGCACGCGCGTGAGGCCGATAGCCGGCTCAATGACGTGAGGAATGAACGATTTTCCCGTTTCCGGATCGGTGTATTTCAAGTTCTGGCCTGAGAACTTCTCATGCTGCGAAAGATCATAGTCCGTGCGGTATGCGATACCCCATAACTCTTTGAAACCGAACGGGAACTGATAATCCAAGTCTTCGGTCCGTTTGCTGTAGAAGCTCCGCTCTTCATCGGTATGCGCACGCCAGCGCAATCGTTCCTTGCGAATGCCGATCTCGTTCACGATGAAACTGTGCATCTTATCCTTCCACTGATCGAAAAGCGCGTTCCAATCAGTCGCTTCGGGGTCGAAGAAGTATTCTATCTCGCCCTGTTCGAATTCCAGTGTTCGGAAAACGAAGTTACCCGGTGTAATTTCATTCCGAAAACTCTTTCCGATCTGCGCGATACCAAATGGCAGTCGAACTCGCGTAGAGTCAAGCACGTTTTTGAAATTGGTAAATATGCCCTGTGCCGTTTCGCCGCGAAGATAGGCCAATGACTTTGTTTCATCAGGAACAATCCCCAAACGGATTTCAAATAACTGGTTGAATTTTCGGACTGGCGTCCAGTCAAATTTTCCACAAGTCGAACACGGAATGTGCTCGTCGCGAATGATACTGTCCAGTTCTTTGGGAGTTTTTCCCTCAACCTTGTCCTGCTTACCGTTTTTCTCGAAATGTTCTTCGATGATGTGGTCTGCGCGAAAACGTCCTTTACAGTTCTTGCAGTCCACCATCGCATCGGCAAAATTCGCGGTATGCCCAGATGCTTCGAATATCTTTGCATGGGTAATGATGCTCGCATCAAGGCCGAGTATGTCTTCCCGATGGTGCACAAAACGCTCCCACCAAATATTTTTGATATTGCGGAGCAGTTCGGCGCCAAGCGGACCGAAGTCATAGGAGTTCGCCAACCCCCCATATATCTCCGCACTTGGGAACACAAACCCCCGCCTTTTTGCTAAGCTGACGATTTTGTCTAAAGAAACATCTGGCATATAAAAATAAGGTCTTGTTGAACTACGGGCGGTCGGCGAGGCAAGCCCGCCGCTTCGCCAAGCTCACAATTTTCTCTAATGTTACATGCCCCATAGTATCTGCGAGTTTAACTTGTCACTTGTTACTTGTCACGCGTCGCCACACTGCCCACTGCTCACAGCAAACTGTCCACTGGTCACGGCTTCACATCATGCTCCGTATTCGCGACCGTCACATCGTCCGGCAGCTGGGTTGTCACCTCCACATCACTCGCGGTGAGCTTCTGACCCACGAAACTGTCATCTGCCTCAAGTTTCGTAGGGCCGAGGATCGATATAACCTGGCCGACTTGATTCACCGCCGGCGTCGTTTCGATCTGGAATATGGCCTCAATCTTCCCCCCGATGACGCCTCCCGTCGCCGGGATGTTGCCGATCTCCCAAGCAACCTCGCCTGACGCGGCATTGAACTTCGGCAGAGCACCGATCGTGCTCTTCACAACCTTTATGAAGCGTGTGTTCGACTGCACAAACGCCGAAACCCGCACATTTGCCACGTCCGTCGCATAGTTCTTCAACGTCCAGTGAACCGAATACTGCGTCGGCTTATTAACACGAGGCGGGTATGGACCAGAATTCACGACACCCGCACCACTATCGCGGTAGTAACCGGCGGCACTAACGGTGATGCGGCCAGCGACCTTGTTTTCGAGTGTCGCGACCGTTACCGTTTTCGTTCCGCCCGTTTGGTCGGGGACGGTCTGCGATTCGATCTGGGCCTGCAGCTTCAGCACATAGTTCTTGTCGTTCGTCCGGTGAATGGGATACACATTCTTCGTATTAAGGTGGAGCGTTACCGTACCGCCCTGGTGAGGTGCAACAGCAGCAAGTTCCGGAGTATTCGCGGTATTCCACACAAACGTGTTCGTCACCGAATTAAAAAGTGCGTTCGACTTCGCCTGGGTGAAATCGTACATTTCTCCGGTCAGGACGGCTGAGATCTGCACGTTCTCGAGCGTCACCGCAGCGTTATTACGGTAGCTAATGACATAATCAAGAAACTCCCCAGCTTTACTCACATACTCTGGTCCACCCTGGTTCAACTTTGGCTGAAGGGTGAGCGGCGACGGAGCGATCGAAAGATTCACCTCCTGAACGTTCGCCGGATACGTCTGTCCGTTGAAATCAGCAGAGAGCGACGCCTTAAACTGGAAGGATGACTCTGCGGACCCCAAGACGCCCCCCGTTATCACCACTTTTTTCTTTTCTCCCCGCTTCAAGGGACCGAGATCCCAAGAGTTATTCGATTTGTTCGGTGCTGGATTGGCCTTCGTGAACTGAAATATTGGTGCATAGTCCATCTTCAGTCGCACCTTATCGAGGTCAATATCGGAGCTGTTTTCATAGTTTACCGTGGCTTCAAACCCTTGGCCATTAAAGACCTTTTCCGGCGTTTCAAAGCTCAAGGTAACGAGCGGCTGGCCGATCTCAACGTCGGCGCCCACCTTGCTTTCAAATTGAACGTTCGTGTTAATACCCGACGTATACGCGATCTTCGCATCAATGTGCTTTACCGTCTGCACGCCATTCGTCGCAATGAGCATGTACTCGGTGTTATTCAAGGTGCCCGGCGAGAGGTCGCCGATGAACTGCTCAACGAACCGAACGTCTGTTGACTTACCGACAAATGCCATGCCTTCGGGAATGTAGACGATAAGCTTCGCCTCCCGCACGGGTTTTGCGCCATTATTCGAATAGTTGACCTTGAGCGAAAATGGCTCCCCGACGCGCGCGGAAGTTGGTGCCGATAATGCGATAGAAACTTCACCCTGATCACGTGGCCAAAGAAAATAATACCCGATGGCAATCAAGAGGATGCAAACCGCAATTCCAAAAAAAACTGCTAAAACCTTAGCCATCTTATTATTCACATTATTTCGCCAACATTCGCATTATTCCTGCCTGCCGGCAGGCAGGCGCGACTACCCTATTAGAGATATTACCTCACCCACGGGCAGTTTTGAAGTGCCCGCCGAAGCAGAGAGACAGCGAGTACAAAAAAACTCCTGCCCGCGGATATAAAAGTTCTCCGGCCGTTCTGCCCGGCACTTCGCGCATCGGGCATGCTCCGGATCCCAGCCGAGCAATCGCAAGCCGTTCACCCAACTCCAATCCCTTGCGAGCAACACAGTCCACAAACGCTCGTCCCGCTCGCCTTCATGAAGCAAGCGGTGCAAGACATACAAATTCGCGGATGAGTGCGAAAGTCGGCGATTTTTGAGCGCGTCAACAACTTGAAGCGTGCCGTGTTCCACAACACGCGCCGCGATCAGGTTTCCGACCTCGAGATGCCCGGCAAGTTTTGACGTTATCTTCCGTGTGCTCTTTCCCCGCACGACGAGCTTCCCAAACCGCTTCGTAAAGAGCGAGTAACGCACATCCGCCTCCCCCACCGGTTGCGCGTCGAGCACAACCGCCTGGCTATAGTATTCGTACATGAGTAATCCCGAATTAACGAATGAAACGAATTACGAATGCGAAAACCCTCTGTCCTAATTTCTTCATTCTGTTCGCTTGTCGCTATTCGCTAATCGCTCGCAACTACTCCGGCTTTATATCGCTCAAGAGTTTTCCCTCTACCTCCGGCTCTTTTTTCGCTTCGCCTCCGCCATCCTGCCGGCCGCCGTGTTTACCGTCCGTGCAATCGCACGGTTCAAGCGGTTGACGCTGTTTCGAGCAGTCCTCCGCCTGGCACACGCCCGGCTTATCGGAAGCTCCCTTGCACTCCGCGGTGCAGATATAGTGAGTCATGGGATTAGTATAGCAAAAACGGATGACAAATGACTAACAGTACTATGCGCGAGATAATACCTGCCTACCAACAGGCAGACACCCGCCCGAGGCCTCTGGCTAAGCAGGCATGCTGTAGATTCTAAACGAAGCGAACGGACCGTAGACCCGGAAGAGTATAACGACGAAGGAAATGATAACTGATAATTAATAATCGGTAATCGTGACAAACCCCCTACTATCATTATAATCAAATTTAAGCATAATAGTAGTGTCGTAAAGCAGTAATAATACAGTTTAGATACTTTGAATAAAATATACCAAGAACGAGTAACTTGTATTCAGTTCCGATAGTAATCCTCCTTCACGCCATCGGGCTCTTCAAGTGAGTTGTAGTCAATAGTAATTTCCTCTCCCGTCTTGATGTCACGGGATGCGTACCAGCGGTACGTTTTATCCCGAGTGGTATTCGGAGTTTTCGAGTGATTTAAATACCATCCGACTGGCATATGGACAAAGTTTTTTGGACAAATAAGCTCATCTCCCCAATCCATACAATATTGTCGAAAGGGCTCGGGTACATCTTCTTTTTTACGTGCGAGTGACCTTGCTTCTAATTTTTCTTCATCTCCGAACATGTCTAAGTGAGTTCCTGTTCGTATGTCATGTGCAGCGAACACTCCCACGCCATGCTCGGATGGCTTGAGAAGAAATGAAAATTCGTTCGTTTCAGCTTGCATGATCAGTAGGTTTTTGATGTTCGTCGTTCGACCGCGGTAACCACGATGAGGTGGCGGGCGGGATAAGCATCAAAAAAGATGCGCCAGTCACCCACGCGTCTCCGACAGGCCGCGCGCGGGTCGTTGTGGAGATAGGCGACATCGCCGTCGAAGGGATTCTCGCGCATCGCGTAGAGCACGGAGAGAATGCGTTCTCGATCCTTCGTGGAGATACGCTTAAGCGACTTTCTTGCGGCTCCGACGGCGTGGATGTCCCAGCTCTTTGAAGAGTTCATCAAGGGTCACGTAGTCCCCCCGCGCGTAAGCCGCCC
>CAZWBU010000045.1:0-258 GCA_964632585.1 uncultured Candidatus Saccharibacteria bacterium
GGGATACAGGATACATCGCAACAGGGTTCAAAGAGCCGGAGCGGGTACGGATTGGAGATACGATCCTCAAAGCGAATAGTGAAGAGCGAATAGTGAATAGTGGCCTGGCGCTACCAGGATACAAGGATGCGACGCCCGTCGTTTTTATTTCATTCTATCCGGACGGTAAGACAAAGTTTGAGGATTTGAAGAAAGGACTTGAGCGGTTGCGGCTTACAGACGCCGCATTGAGTTTTGAACCCGACTCGAACGAGGCCC
>CAZWBU010000045.1:268-6156 GCA_964632585.1 uncultured Candidatus Saccharibacteria bacterium
CTCGGCCGCGGGCTCAAAGTTGGTTTCCTCGGGCAACTTCACTTTGAAATCATTGCCACACGGCTCGCGCGTGAGTTCAACGCGACGTTCATTACCAGCTTTCCATCGATCGCATACCGAGTGAAGGAAAAAGCCGCCTCGCTCGCCAAAGGCGAAGCAGGCGAGCCTCGCCCCGGAGTGCGGGGGGAATGGAGAACGGTTAAGGATCCGCACGATTTCCCGGCGAGCCCCGATGAAGTATTCCAGCCGATGATTGCGATGGAAATCCTAACACCTGCGGAATATATGAGTTCGGTTGTGAATCTCAAGAATGTTTTTGCGCTTGAGATTAAAACCATCGAGACGATTGGAGACAATACCGTGATCGAGGCGCGCATGCCGCTTGCGGAGCTCATCCGCGACTTTGATGATCAGCTCAAGTCGAGTTCGGCGGGCTATGCATCGTTTAGCTATGAGCTCGACGGTGAAGAAAAAGCGGATGTGAAGAAGCTTGAAATTCTTGTTGCCGAAGACGTTGTGCCAGCGTTGACGCGTATCGTTTTCACGCGTGATGTGGAATATGAAGCGCGAAAGACCGTCGAACGCTTAAAGGACCTCTTGTCGAAACAACAGTTCTCTCAGGCCATTCAAGCGAGGGTAGACGGACGCATCATCGCGCGCGAGACGATTGCGGCGATGCGCAAAGATGTGACGGGGTATCTCTATGGTGGTGATCGGAGTCGCAAGATGAAGCTGTGGAAGAAACAGAAGCGGGGGAAGGAGAAGTTACAGGGAATGGGGCGTGTTTCGGTGCCGGTAGAAGTATTTCGGGAGATACTCAAAAAATGATGCCAATAATGCGAATCGTATGCCAATCTTCCAATTGCTAATGTTCTCGTATTCGCCATTCGCGCGATTGGCATTGTATTCGTAGATTCGCATCATATTGATATACTAAATCCATGCGATTGGTGATGGTCTGCATTCTCTCCGGCCTTTTGATATTCCTTGTCGTGCAGATATGGTATTTTTATGAACGCGGTGCGGCTGCGAATTCTGCTTTTTTGAACCTGACCCACGATGTCCTAAAAGCAAAACAGGATCATGAATCACTCCGTGCCGACTATGACTACTATCAAAATGCGGCAAATCTCGAGAAAGAACTTCGTGCGCGGTTTAACTATCGCTCGCCGGATGAAACGATGATTGTGATCGTCTCACCGAAGGCAACGAGCACGCCAACATCGACACTCAAAACACAGTGACCATACACAATGACCACGACCATTATGCAGTCACTCATTGAGTTCTTTCGTCGATCGCCGAAACTCGCGATTACGCTCGGTGTTATTGCGCTCGTTCTTGTTGGGGGTCTTGTTGTGCTCTCGACGGGTAGCTATCCTATTGCAGTGGTGAATGGCAGTATGATTTCTGCGAACCGTTTTCAAAAGAATTATGCAGCAACCCTGGTGTACTACAGTAATCTCTTGAAGAGCAGCGAAGGAAATTCGACGTCAACCGCCGCACTTGCGAAAATCACCCCGACCGACTTGCAGGTGAATGTACTTGATCAACTCGTCGTCGCAAAGCTTGTCGAAGTGGGCGCAAAGCGCGAAGTGGGAAGTGATTTAATGGAACTCGTGAATGACAAGATCGGGGACTATGCGAAGGACGAGAAAATCCGCAATGGAGCCGAGCGATTGTATGGCATGGGATTTGCCGATTTTCGGGCCGAGACGCTCGTGCCGCAGGCGGAGATGGATATCTTGTCTGGGCGACTCTTTTTGCGGGACGAAGATTTTCAAACGTGGCTTGCGGACGCACGAAGATCGGCGAATGTGCGCATTTTTTCGCCGAAGTTTACGTGGGACGGCGAAAAGGTAATGGCGAATAGTGAATAGGAACTAGGGAATTCGGAAGAAGGAATGGGCCCTCGTGCAAGGGCTTGCGGAGTTTCCATAACGTAGTTTACTTACGGTATGGAAAACGAGCGAAGAGAATTAGCGAATAAGATACTGATTCGAGAACTCATCGCGTCGGGCCATCTCAAATCACCGCGGATAATTGATGCCTTCCGCGTGATCGATCGGCGGCACTTCGTGTCGGCGGACTACGTGACGGAGGCCTACGGCAACTATCCGCTGCCCATTGGGCATGGGCAAACAATATCTCAACCCCTTACCGTCGCTTTTATGCTTGAGGTGCTTGCGCCGCGGCGTGGAGATTTTATTTTCGAAATCGGCACCGGTTCGGGGTGGGTCACCGCCCTTCTTGCGCATCTGGTTGGCAACTCCGGCAAAGTGGTGAGCACGGAAATTATCCCTGAACTTTATAAACGCGCCATGATTCATGTTGGTTCGTACGACTTCATTCGTTCGGGTGTTGTACATATCCTCCTCTCGGACGGATCGCACGGTGCGCCGGCGGAGTTTTTTCCCGAAGGCGGATTTGACTCCATAATCTCCGCTGCGAGCGCGCAACGCTCACTGCCCGAATCGTGGAAACGACAGGTTAGAATCGGCGGGCGGATCGTAGCCCCCATCCGTGAGTGTATTGCCGTTTTCGATAGAACCGACGAGGAAAGGTTTACTATGAAGGAATATTCTGGGTTCGCCTTTGTGCCGCTTGTGGAGCGCGACGAATGATTTGATCGTATCATTGACTGGTTGTACAATGGCCATGCTGATTTTTTAACCGATCATGCGGGATTAGTACAGTGGCAGTACGTGACCTTCCCAAGGTTGAGACGAGGGTTCGATTCCCTTATCCCGCTCTGAAATTCGTATTATTTTCATTTTTGTGATACAGTGCTGTTCGGCTTTTTGTGTTGGTTTTGAAGGCCGTCTTCTTGTTAGGAAAGGGGGCGCGGATGCGCCACGTGTTGTGTGCGGTCACGGGTTTCGCGATTGCGGTCGGATGCGTCGAAGGGCGGGACCTCGTTCAACCGTTTCCGCCGACGCCGCGATTCACGGTCGTTCCGTCGAAGGTCGTGCCAAGCTTTTTCGTCGCGGAGTTCGGGCAGTTCGTTGATCCGGCCGATCGCGGGATGGTTGGCATTGGGCCTGCGGTGCGGACGGGGCGACTCGACGTTTCAGTTTTGAATCGCGTTGCGCTTCCGAAGAGCACCGGATCCATCGATCAGAGGGCGAAGAAGCGGTCGCGCGAGAAGCTCTGGGGTTGGAAGAACATCGGGCTTAGCATCACGAACATCATCGCTGTTTCCGCTGACGCTGAGACCACGTTTCCGAATCTCGGTAAGCGGCGGGTGCTCGCGGAGTTCACAACTTCCGGCGGCGCACATGTTCGCTATATGGACCCGTTTGTGGAGGGCGACGTGTTCGGCAAGCTCATCGTTCCTCATGGGCGCGCTGCGTTCTATGGCACGACACTTGGCATCAAAGGAGCGATGCATTTCGTGGGTCATCGTGCTCGCCAGAGCGACAAGAAGTTCTGGCGCGGCACGGGTCACGCGCTTCGTGGACTGCTGTTCGTCTGGGATATACTGCAGATCCGGCAGGCGGTCTTGAACGACCGCTTCGCCAAGCAGTTCACGCTTCCTCCACTACCTCGTCGGTAGACAAGCGGCATGCCGCCGCGCAAGAAGGCCGGGTTTTCACTAACCCGGCCTCTTCGTTTTTAAGATGAGGGATTCTATGGTTTTTATTAACAAAAGTACCGATCGGAAGATTTGTTAATATTCAAGCCCTTTTCTTCAGTAAGCTCACCACAAACAACCCCGCGGCGATGGCGACGACGGTTGGGCCAACCTGAAGGTTATAGGTGTTTGCAAAATAGTAGCCGAGGGCGACGGAGAGCATGCTCGCAAACGCGGAGAAGACAAGAAATCGCGAAAGTGTTTCGGTAAGCTGGCGGGCGACCGCGGCCGGAACGATGACAAGGGCTCCTACCAGAAGTGTGCCGAGGAAGCGCAGGCCCAAGATGAGAGTGAGCGCAAACATTAAATAATAGATGAGGTTGAGGCGACTCACCTTCACACCGGTTGTCGTCGCGAGATCGGCGTTGAAGAGCGAGAGCACTAGCTGGTTGCGATATTTCATGACAAAAGTAATTACGACGAGCGAGAGAGCAACATAAGAAATGAGTGTTACAAGTGTGATCGTTCTTTCACCGCCGAAGAGGGCCTCGATGATGTCTTCACTCGGCGTAACAAGCGCACCGATAGCGATCGAAGCAGAAAAGATTACGCCGATCGAGGTTTCAGCGGAGAGATCCGTCTTTTCTTGAATTTTAGAGATGATGACAGCGCCGATTGCAAGCGCGGCCGCCGCGCCGATGACGGGATTGATGTTCCACAATAGCGCGACGCCTAATCCGGGGAGTGCGATGTGCGACATCGTATCGCCGGCGAGCGTCATCTTCTTCATCTGCGCAAAAGCGCCCATGAGGCTGGTTGCGAATGCGGCGAAGAGCGCGAGAATGACGGGGTAATAATCGGGACTCATAAAAGTGTAAAATTAAAAAATCAAAATGGAAAATATTGGTATCCCGCGAAGCGGGATGTCTTTCTATCTTTGCACTGTCATTTTGATATTTGATTTTTGCATTTTAATTTTTGCTGTGCACGTGATGGACGTACTTATGCGGCGCGGCATAGAGTTTGTTCAACGTCTCTGGCGTTAGCGCCTCCTCGGGAGTTCCGAAGCAGACGGATTCTTTATTGAGGCAGAGGACTTTGGTGGCGTATTGCGAAACGACGCTTAAGTCGTGCGAGACGAGTAGGACGGTGATACTGCGCGTGTCTTGGAGTTCGTGGATAAGGTCGTAGACGTGTTCTTCGGAAAGTTCGTCTAGCGAGGCGGTCGGTTCGTCGAAGAGGATGACGCTCGGATTACCGAGGAGAGCGAAGGCAATGAGCGCTTTTTGGAACTGGCCGCCCGAGAGGTGGCCGATAGGAGTTTTCAAAATTTCGGGTGAGAGACCGACGGTTTGCGAGGCGTCGGTGATTTTTGCATGTGGCAAGTTCTGGATCGAGGCCTTCGCTTCAAGCAGGTTTTGAACGTTGATTGGCAGGTGGCGGTCCGCATCTATTTTTTGGGGAACATAGCCGATTTTTGCAGCTGCCGCCCATTCTATGCTGCCGTGCGAGGGCATCACGAGGCCGAGGAGCGTTTTCAAAAATACTGTTTTGCCCGAGCCGTTCGGGCCGATGATGGCTAAGGCCTCGCCGGAGGCGAGGTCGAAGGAGAGATTCTTTAGGACATGTTTGTCGCCGAAAGAGACGGAAAGATCGGAGACAGTGAGAATGTTTTGCATTAAGGACATTGTAACAGGGGTAGGGTTTAGGGTATAGCCACTAGCCAATAGGATATAGCGAATAGGGTATAGGGGATAGGTGCGGAAGAAAAATGGGAAAATGCCCACAAAACGAATATTAACAAAGTCCTCCGGTCGGAGGGTTTTGTTAATATTGGAATTTCCTTCGATTTCGGTATTGAAAAAGTCGAACCGCCCGGGGCACTGCGTGCACCCGGGCGGGGTTGGGAGGATTGTGGCGAACCCTCACTCCTCTCGGAATTGGATTTCGCCGATTCGGTCGTGATGACTGTACGTTGCCTTGAAGGAGATCAGAGTTCGTCTATCTTGGATGGGCTTTCCGTGAACGATCTCTTGAGCATAGATTCTGCCCGCTATCTCCCACTGGACCAAGCCATCTTCGGGGATGCTCATGCTCGTGATCTTCGCCATGAACTCGGGACCAAACCCCGTTCCTTCGCTGCGAGAGATCAGGGGCCGATCGAGCAGGAAGCCGACGTTGTGGCGTGTCTGCCGCCATTTCTCTCTGAGGCTGAGCCACATGTCCCAGTCGTTGGGGCCGCCTTGGATCTTGAAGGTCTCATGAACATTCACCGGCCAGCTTTTCCATCCTTGCGGGAGTGGGATTGCCATAC
>CAZWBU010000046.1:0-2549 GCA_964632585.1 uncultured Candidatus Saccharibacteria bacterium
AACGCTCGCAAGCTCCGTCCGAATGACCTGACCCTTGGCGGAGAGCGCGAGGATGTCCGTTTCTCCGTCAATCACATGAGCCGCAACGAGGATGCCGGTCTTCGGCGTAACTTTTGCCGTGCGGATCCCCGAGCCGCCGCGATTTTGCACCTTGTACTGCTTGAGCGGCGTGCGCTTCGCGAATCCGTTCGCCATCACCGCGAGGAGGAATGCGTCGTGCTGATTATTTTTTCGCTCTTCCTTCAGTATATCAAATCCGGTCACGTGATCGTTGTTCTTGAGCTTGATGGCGCGAATGCCGGCGGCGGTGCGCCCCATTGGGCGCGCCTGGGATTCCTTGAAGCGGATGGACTGTCCGCGTTCCGTCGTGATGATGATCTGGTCTTTGCCCGTTGAAACCTTCACCCCTTGGAGCGCATCGCCCTTCTTCAGTCCGATCGCGATGATGCCGGTGCGGCGGATATTTGCAAAATCGGCGATTTTTGTCTTTTTGATGACACCGCTCTTGGTCACCATCACGATGAACTGCTTGTCGCTTATCGCTTGTCGCTTATCGCTGGCGTACGCAACGATCGCACTCACCTTCTCGCTGGTAGGGAGCTCCAAAAAATTATGAATGGCGCGCCCCTTCGAAATGCGAGACGCCGCGGGTATCTCATAGACCTTTGTCTGGAAGACGCGGCCACGGTCGGTGAAGAACAAAATATTGTCATGCGTTGAGGCCGAGAGGAAGTGAGTCAAGAAGTCTTCTTCCATCACGTCGGAGCCGATGAGTCCCTTACCCCCGCGGTGCTGTTTGTGGAAGGTGTCCGGCGGCAGGCGTTTGATGTAGCCGCCGGCAGAGAGCGTGATGACCGTCCCTTCTTTGGGGATAAGATCTTCGTCCTTGAATGCCGAGATGCCGGTTCCCACCACCTGCGTGCGGCGCAGGTCGCCATAGCGCGCCTTAATGTCCGTAACTTCATCTTTAATGACCTTCAAGATCTTTGCCGGACTCTTCAGGATGAGTTCGAGATCGCTGATGAGCGCGAGTTTTTCCTTGAGCTCGCTTTCTATCTTCTCGCGCTCGAGCGCGGCGAGGGTCTGGAGGCGCATCTCAAGGATTGCCGTTGCCTGCACGTCGGAGAGTTTGAAGCCCGCGACCAGATTTTGGTGAGCATCCTCTTTGTCTTTGGATTTTTTGATCGTCGCGATGATCTTGTCGATGACGTGAAGCGCTTTGGCGAGGCCTTCCAAAATATGCGCCCGCTCTTTGGCTTTCCTCAGATCAAACTCGGTGCGGCGGCGGACGACGATCTTTCGATAGTCGAGGTAGTTCGAGAGAACATCGCGAAGCGAGAGGAGCCGCGGCTCGAGGCCGTTCACGAGCACGATCATGTTCATGTGAAAATACTTCTGGAGATCGGTGTGTTCGTAGAGCTGATTTAAGACCTTCTGCGGCGCGGCATCGCCTTTGAGCTCGATCATGATGCGCATGCCTTCGCGGTCGGATTCGTCGCGCATGTCGCGAATGCCTTCGATCTTCTTGTCCTGCGCGAGCTCGGCGATCCGCTTGATGAGATCTGATTTATTCACCTGATACGGGATTTCAGTGATGATGATATTGAACCCGCCCTTGCGCTCTTCGATCTCTGCTTTGGCGCGCGCGAGAATGGGGCCCTTGCCCGAGCGGTAGGCCTCGGCGATTGCTTTCTTGTCGAAGATAAAGCCACCCGTCGGAAAGTCGGGGCCTTTGACAAAGTCGAGGAGGTCGTCGGTCGTCGCGTCTGTGTTATCCGCCAAATACAAAATGGCGTCGCAGATTTCTTTGAGGTTGTGCGGCGGAATGTTCGTCGTCATACCGACGGCGATGCCGATCGAACCGTTCAAGAGAATGTTCGGGAGCTTGGCGGGTAAGACCTTCGGCTCTTTGCGCGTTGCATCATAGTTCGGTGCCCAGTCGACGGTCTCTTTATCAATATCCTCGAGCATCTCGTGGGAGATACGCGCGAGACGGGACTCGGTGTATCGCATCGCGGCCGGAGAATCTCCGTCGACGCTCCCAAAATTACCCTGGCCCTGGACGAGCGGGTAACGGAGAGAAAAATCCTGCGCCATGCGAACAAGCGTGTCGTAAATAGACAAGTCGCCATGCGGATGGTATTTACCCATCACTTCACCGACGATGTTCGCGGACTTTTTGAGCTTCGCGTCCGCCGTCGAGCCCGCATCCCACATACCCCACAGAATGCGGCGTTGTACCGGCTTCAAACCGTCGCGCACGTCCGGCAATGCGCGCGAAACGATGACCGACATGGCATAGTCGAGGTACGCCTCCTGAAGCTCGGTCGTAATTTCTCGTTTATTGATGTTTCCCATGAGAGTATTCGCAAATAATGCTAATTGCGGCAAATAATGCGAATGAATTTCGCACTGCTTGGGCTATTTACACTATTCGCATTATTTTGATTCATATTCGCATTATTAGCGATTACTCCTGCGGTTTAATAATATACTCGCGTGATGTTTGAAATATCCCACCAAGCTCACTGATGCCTGCCTTCACGCTT
>CAZWBU010000046.1:2559-5725 GCA_964632585.1 uncultured Candidatus Saccharibacteria bacterium
TTGCCAGAGTGAGAAGCCGTTGTCGGGCGCAACTCCTCCGATATTTGCCGTGCCGCTGCCCCCTGGAACCCCGGCTAATGTATTCAAGTTGTTAAACCACGTGAGCCATACGAACACAATAACGAGCATCACGACGGATGTGCCCGCAATGATCCACAGGTTCTTGGTGTCTTCGTTCGCCTCCTGTAGTTGCGTCAAAAAACTTTTCTTCGTCATATATCTTTGCTCTATTTGGCTAATGGCTAACTGCTAGTGGCTACGCCTTAACCTTTCGCCTCGAGCACCATCACCCGGCCTTTGGTGTTCACCAGATCTTTTTTCTTGAAGACAAACTTTTCCTCCATCTCGCCCTTCGCTCCGAACGCCTTCAAGAACTCGGTCGGCTTCGCGGCGAAGCTCGGGATAACGACTGCGGGCTCGAGCTTTTTGACGAGCTTTGCCGCGTCTTCGCCCGAGAAGAAGTGGTCGCCCGTCGGCACGAAGAGCACATCTGGCTCGGCGATCTTTTCCATCACATCATCGCTAGGAACGTCGGCGAGATGTCCGAGAAAGACGAATCGTATATCCTCCCAAGTAACCAGGTAGATCGTTTTCAAATACTTATCGGTTGATTCCTTCGGCACTGCGAATCCGCGGATCTCGATGCCGTGTGCTTCGTACTCGCCGGGAAAAACGATTTCATCAGCTGGTGGAAGGACGTTCGGCGCAATGATGCTGCGCAAAACGACGTCGGCTTTGAGCCGATTGTTCACGGGATTGGTCAAAAGGGACGTCTCCCCGCTCTGGAGCCGGAAGCATCCATCGCCGAAGTAGTTGATAATCATGTGTATTATCGTCTGCCTGCCGATAAGCAGGAATGTACGAATTGGATGAATTACGAATAGCGTAAAACCCTCTACCAAATACCCGCTTATTTTAGCAAAAAAAAGACCGTTTGTCGATGGTTATTTTAGGGTTCAATTTGACAAAAAAAGTGTGTCTGCTACAGCATTTTTCAGTATGCTAGAGTAGCCCACAGAGCTTCGGCGCGCGCAGATGCGAGGTACGGCACATTTGCGGGGCGTGGCGGCAGCAGCGGCAGCGGCTCGAGGACCGCGATTCGGCTGCATCAAAAACTGGGGCCGAAAACCCTGGCGCTCTGAGGAGGGCTCGTACCGTTTCATTTTTCGTTTGGCCGCTTTGGCCGGCTCCGGACACACGGGGCCTTTTTTTATCCCGCCCCAGAAGACCAGTGCATCTACGAACGAACCTATGGTCTTCTGGGGCGGGACTCCACCCCACGGACAAGCCCACATAGTTTGACCATAACTCTGAGATGCCACGGGCTTTCCCGTGGAGCTTCGTTGACACTCCGTCCCATATTTCCTATACTCATCACCACTGTCATATGCTTATGTCCACCGAATCCCAACAGGCAAAACTCGCCACCGCACTCACCCAGATATTGAAGAACGACGCACCCGGCAACCGCCTTCGTGAGGGCGATGTTGTCGAAGTTGCACTCCTCAAGAAAATGCCGCGCGAGGTCTACTTTGACCTCGGCAAGTTCGGAACCGGCGTCATTTATGGCATGGAGCTCATGAATGCTCGGGATATCATCAAAAATCTCGAACCCGGAGCGAAACTTCCGGCCAAGGTTGTTGATGTGGACGGTCGTGATGGCTATGCCGAACTTTCGCTCGCGGAGGCGGGCAAACAGCGGGTTTGGCAACAGGTGCAGGACCTTCTGGACTCGGGTGAGATCGTCAAGATCAAGATCGCGGCGATAAACGCTGGAGGGATGATCGGCAATTTGCACGACCTCAAGGCGTTTCTTCCCACTTCACAACTCTCGAATGACCATCAACCCAAAGTGACGGACGGCGACCGGCAGAAGATCATGGACGAGCTCAAGAAGTTTATCGGCGAAGAATTCTCGGTCAAGGTTATCAACGTCAACTCACGCACCAACAAACTCATCGTCTCCGAACGCGAGACGCTCAACACCAACATTAAAGAGTTGCTTGCGCAGTACACCGTGGGGCAAACAGTTGCGGGACTTGTCTCGGGTCTTGCCGACTTCGGCATCTTCGTCCGCTTCGTCGACAATCCGCAGATCGAAGGCCTCGTCCATATTTCGGAGATCGATCACCGCATCGTCGACAACCCGAAGGACTTCATGAAACTGAACGAGCCCGTCAGCGTGAAGATCATCGACATCCGTGACGGACGCGTCTTCCTTTCCTTGAAGGCCCTCAAACCGAACCCGTGGGACACGGTCGCTGAAAAATATAAGGCGGGAGACGAGGTCCCCGGCCGTGTCTACAAGTTCAATCCCTTTGGCGCAACGATCGACCTCGATCACGGCATCCAGGGCATGATCCACATCTCGGAGTTCGGCGGGTTGGACGAAATGAAGAAGGCGATGCTCCACGGCGAGACCTACACCTTTGTCATCGAGTCACTCAAGCCCGAGGAGAAGCGGCTGATATTGAAGCTGAAGAAGTAACCTAAAAAAGCCCCGCACGCGGGGCTTTTTTAGGTTCTTGAAACCACGGATTGTTTCCGCTACACTAACTCCTGTCGCCGCGGTAGCTCAATGGTAGAGCGCTGCCCTGAGATCTTCGGGGCTTTCTGTAGCAATACAGATTGAAAAATCGGGTGAATTCGGGGAAAACCTTTAGTGATAAAGACAATCCCGAGCCAAGCCGCGCCGGACAACGCTCGCGCGGAAGGTGTAGAGACTAGGAGGTGAGTTCCAACAATAATCCTCCATTAGCGCCCGACCTCCCGTATGGAGGATGAGATAGTCCAACTAGCTTCGGAAGAGGCAGGCGTCGGGTGTTCGATTCACCCCCGCGGCACAAAAAATACATTTCCTTCGCCTTAAGGCGGGGGGGTGTATTTCTGCCGGGGTGAATCGGTTTTAGTACGCTTGTAGGCGCGCCGGGAATCGAACCCGGTCTACCTGCTCCCAAAGCAGGCGTACTACCGGTATACTACGCTCCGATTTTGCATTCACATTATCTTACTTCGCTTCTCTTATCAACCGTGTAGCGATATGCTATAAGCTATAAGCAATTTGCCAACTTGCCCTCGTGGCGCAACTGGATAGCGCAAGCGGCTTCTATCCACAAGGTTCCTGGTTCGAATCCAGGCGGGGGCACCAACAACAAACTAGCCGGCT
>CAZWBU010000047.1:0-5694 GCA_964632585.1 uncultured Candidatus Saccharibacteria bacterium
CTACCATGGTCAGCCATTCGACTCCGAGACACTCGGCGAACTCCAGGCCTTCGTCCAATTTTCATCCGATGTTGACGAAGCAACGAAGAAACGCATCCAGCAAGGTCAAGTTATCACGGAGATTTTGAAGCAAAACGATCTCGAGCCGCTTCCCTTCGAACATCAGGTTGTCGTCTTTTACGCCGCATTGAATGGCTACTTCAACGCCGTCCCGATCGCCGAAGTGAAGGCGAAAGAAATAGGGTTCGCGGAGTATATCGAAAAACTCCACGGCAGTGTTTTGGAAAAAATTTGCGATTCAAAAGATTTGAATCCTGAAACAGAGGAAGAACTGAAAAAAGTGATCGCAAATTTTTTCCAAAACGGCAAATAGCAAAGCGCAAATGGCAAATAGTCTGAACATAATTACCATGAAAGAAATTGAAGTCCGCTTTTTGGAAATAGATAAAAACAAACTTATAAATAAACTCTCGAGTTTGGGCGCTGTGGATAAGAAAGAACTTTTACTAGATGAGGTCATTTTCTACGATCCGGAACTCAAATGGAGAGAAGAACAAAAATTCGTTCGCTTGAGAAGATTCGGCAACATAACAAAGTTGACATACAAACAAAACAGGCAAAACAAAGAACAAACGATTGATAGTATGAAAGAAATCGAAGTTGAGGTCAGTGACATGCAGAAAGCTACAACGCTTCTTGAAGCAATCGGCTTGGTTGCCTACTGCCATCAGCAAAAGAAGCGGCACTCTTTCCAGCTCGGAGAGGTGACGGTGGATATAGATACCTGGCCGAAAATCCCGACCTATGCGGAAATTGAAGGGCCGAGCGAAGAAGCGCTGAAAACCACTACTGATAAACTTGGTTTGGATTGGTCAAAGGCCGTTTTCGACGACGCAAGAGCCATCATTGAAAAAAAGTATTCCATCCCGGTAGGCACTATGCGGTCGTTTACATTCGACAAAGTCGAATAACCCTAGTGGCTATACCCTAAACCCTATACCCTAAACCCTATCCCCTAATTCCATGCCCGAATCCCTCCAAAACCTCAAGCGTCGCATCGGCGGCGTGAAGAACGTGAATCAGATCACGCGCGCGATGGAGCTCGTCGCGGCAACCAAGATGCGCAAGAGTCAAGAGCTCGCGCTCGCTTCGCGGCCTTACTCCTTTGCCGCACTGGAGCTGCTAGCGAATCTATCGGCCACGCTCGAATCGCAAGCGAATTCATCAAATGTCAGTCGAATGAAACTGCCACCGCTGTTTGAAAAACGAACGGTCAAGGCGACGGCATACGTTCTCGTCACCTCGGATAAGGGATTGGCTGGCGCATTTAACGCGAACGTACTCAAAAATTTCGAGAAATTTTTGGCGCAAGAGAACACCCTATCCCCTAAACCCTATCCCCTAAACCCTGCTTTCATCGCGGTTGGCCAAAAAGCCGCAAACTATCTCGAACGCCGTGTTCAACTAAAAGCTAACAGCTCACAGCTAAAAGCTCGCTTCACCCGCGTCGGTGACTACACAACCGTCGAACAAATCCAGCCGATCGCCGATCTTTTAATCAACGGATTCTTGAATGGCGAATGGGATCGCGTCGTCATCTTCTCGATGCATTTCAGGAGCGCGCTCACGCAAGAAGTTGTGCAACGCGAACTCTTCCCCATCGATGTCGAGGCGCTCCGCAAAGTGGCAGAGGAAACGATTCCCAAAACGGGCCGCTACGCCGACCTCCGCGAGAACGGCTCATTCCCCATTCTTCATTCCTCATTCTCCAAACCCAATGACTACCTCATCGAGCCCTCGCCCGAAGCGATTCTCGAAAACCTCGGCCGCCACTTGGTGCTCATGGAAATCTACCATATGATTCTCGAGGCGAACGCCTCCGAACATGCCGCCCGCCGCGCCGCGATGAAGAGCGCATCCGATAACGCAAGCGAACTCGCCGACGATCTCTCGGTCGAATACAACAAGTCACGTCAGGCGTCGATCACGCGGGAGATCATCGAGATCACGGCGGGGGTGGAAGCGTTGCAATAACACTATCCCTTATATGAACTGCTCCGATGCCGAACCATGTGTACCAAAATAATATGATTCTCCCTATCGATCCGATAGAAAACCCGCCAGTCACCGACACGGAGTTTGAAATAATCGCTAAACTCGCCCTTGAGCATTACGAGCGTGACGCTGTTATAGTGCCTGACGAGCCAGTCAAGTTTTGCCATAACGCGGCGGCGAATCGGGTTATCAAGCCTCTTAAGATCCGCCAAGGCGGACTGCAGGTATCGGACAGACCAATCGGTCATTTCAATCCGAGAATACGCTTAACTTCGTCGGACGAATATGATTTTTTCTCTTTTCGCGCCGCTCGCAATCGCCGCTTCGTTTCAGGCGTCAACTCTTTCCCGAAATCCGGGTCATTGAGTATCTCTTGCACCACACTCGCAATCACCGCCCGTATGCCCGGCGACGTCTTAATTTTCTCTTCCAATATTGATTGAGTCATGCTTATATGATAGTCAAAGAGCATATCGTCGTCAACAAGTCGCGCCAAGCAGCCATCACGCGCGAGATCATCGAGATCACCGCCGGTGCGGAAGCACTACGATAAGCATGATTAATAGTAAAAAATTATTGAGTGCCCTTTTGCTATCAGTGCTGACTGTTTTGCTCGGCTATGCAGTCATGTGGCTCTCCACGGATGATTGGACCTACTATTTAAGCAACATCATATTTCCAGGAAGTTTTGTTGCAGAGTTAATGATATTGAACATAGATTTTCTCTCATTAGCTCCAAGCGAGGCATCGTTCCGCGTGATGTTTTTAACTGGCATATTCATCCTGCAATACATGTATTGTTACTTTATCTTGATACCTCTAATAGAAAAAATAACCTCAAAAAAATTATCATAACCATATGAAAACAGGAAAAATCGCGCAAATCATCGGTCCCGTAGTCGATGTCACCTTCGATGACAAAGAGAAACTCCCGGCAATTTATAACGCTTTGATCGTGCGTCGCCCTTCGACAGGCTCAGGGCCACCTCAAGAAGTCGTTCTTGAGGTGGTAAAACACGTCGAGCCCGGTCGCGTGCGCACCATCGCGCTCGAATCAACCGACGGCCTTGCGCGCGGCATCGAAGTCAAGGATACCGGAAAAATGATCGAAGTCCCCGTTGGCCCAGAAACACTCGGCCACCTTTTCAATGTGACTGGTCACTCGCTATCTCATGGCTCATTTCACGCAGCTCGACACTGGCCTATTCACCGCGAAGCCCCGCCGTTTGCCGATCAAGCAACCAAAACTGAAATCTTCGAAACAGGTATCAAAGTGTTGGACCTCATCGCGCCATTCGTCAAAGGCGGCAAGGTTGGTCTTTTCGGCGGCGCGGGTGTCGGCAAAACAGTTTTAATCCAAGAACTTATCCGAAACGTCGCGGAGGTCTCAGGTGGCGCCTCGGTTTTTGCGGGCGTCGGCGAACGAAGTCGCGAAGGAAACGATCTCTACCGAGAAATGGAGGAGTCCGGCGTGCTCAAAAAAACCGCGCTCGTCTTCGGCCAAATGAACGAGGTCCCCGGCGCACGCGCACGCGTTGCGCTCTCGGCGCTTACGATGGCGGAATACTTCCGCGACGAAGAGCGCAAAGACGTCCTGCTCTTTATCGACAACATCTTCCGCTTCTCGCAAGCTGGCTCCGAGGTCTCCGCGCTCTTGGGCCGCATGCCGTCAGCCGTCGGCTACCAGCCGACGCTTGCGTCGGAGATGGCGGAGCTTCAAGAACGAATTACTTCAACGAACAAGGGGTCCATTACGTCGGTGCAGGCCGTCTATGTTCCGGCAGACGACATCACCGACCCCGCTCCGGCCACAACCTTCGCCCACCTCGACGGTTCGGTTGTTCTCTCGCGGCCCTTGACGGAGATCGGTATCTACCCCGCCGTTGATCCCTTGACTTCAACCTCAAACGCGCTCGATCCGAAGGTCGTCGGCCGCGAGCACTACGACACGGCCCGCGAAGTGCAGAAAACATTGCAACGCTACAAAGAACTCCAAGACATCATCGCAATCTTGGGCATCGAAGAGCTTTCGGAGTCCGATCGCTTGACGGTCAACCGCGCACGCAAGATTCAGCGCTTCCTCTCACAGCCCTTCTTCGTCGCCGAGGCCTTCACCGGCAGAAATGGCAAGTTCGTGAAGCGCGAAGACACCGTTCGCGGATTCCGCGAAATCCTCGAAGGCAAATACGATGCGCTCCCTGAAGAAAACTTCTATATGAAGGGAGGAATAGACGAGGTCGAGACCTCGTAATGTCAAATGACAAAGCTCAAATGCCAAATCAAGCCCCAAGTTCAAAGTCCCTGCCTGCGGCAGGCGGGCAAAACCGTTTTAACATTGGGATTTTGACATTGATTTGACATTTGTCATTTGAAATTTGGATTTCTAAACCATGAAGCTCTCCATTTATTCCCTCAAAAAAATCCTCTACGAAGGCGATGCCGCGTCGGTGAACTGCAAAACCACAAGCGGCGAAATTACTATCCTCGACCACCATCGCCCACTCGTCTCCGAACTCACGAAGGGCACGATGAAAATTACCGACACACAAAAAAAAGAGTATTTCATCCCCGTCGTCTCCGGCTTCCTCGAAGTAAGTTCCGCAAACCGCGTGAAGTTCATCGTTGACCCCGCACCTTTTGGGGACTAATTCCTAACAATTAAACCTGCTGGACGCATAGATTGCGAGCCACTCTCGAATTGCATTTAGATTTACATCAGATTTCGAGAAAATCCCAGTCCCCAAAAGGTGCGGGGTTGACGAGGCATAGATCGAACCCGACGACACGATTCATATCGAAGAAGTCAACTAGAATATCGATCATATAAAGTACGAACGGCGGTCCCCTTCCCAGCAGACCGCCGTCTTGAACGCATCACGGAAATCAAACGTCTCCGCAGAGCTCCGCAATGACATACTCGAGTCGCCCGCGCCCGATCGGTTTCTCGAGTACCACCACGTCACGTTCTCCCGTCCGAACCGAGTCCGGATCGCCTCCGGTCATGACGATGACAGGCACGGGAGAGCCGAACGCCCGAATGCCATGCGCAAGCTGCGCGCCATTCATCCGAGGTATATTGTAGTCGGTGATCACGAGGTCGACGGCGTTCCTGTTCTGCTCGAAGAAGCCAAGCGCTTCGCCACCATCCCCAGCCGTTGCAACGACCACGTGCCCAAGAACCCCACCAAGAAGCCGGGTAAGGTCCTTTCGCGCCGATTCGTCGTCATCGACGACCAGCACCCGCAAACTCTTCTGCTTCATGCACGATCCTCCAGAAATAAGTACGAACTGAACTAAAGCATATCGTGGTACGCCCAAATGTCAATTAAGTTAGTGCACTTGCCCCGCTCGCTCCAATGCCTCCTCAACTATTTTTCTTGCGTTAGGGTCCACAAATTCCGGATGTAAAAGTAGCTTTTTAGCCCGTTTGATATAAAACTCCATTTCCTTCTCATGTTCTTCAAGCGACATACCGCTTGGACCGGACAGGCTATCAAGTTGTTGAGCGAGAATTAGCGCAGTTTCGCGGTCTGATGCTATAACATCTTTCCTAATTTCTGGCTCGGGTTTCCGAGGCAAGACCTCGTCTTTCGGAAAAAATTCTTGGTTCCCCATAGCGCCCTCATTATAACAAACTGC
>CAZWBU010000048.1:0-2689 GCA_964632585.1 uncultured Candidatus Saccharibacteria bacterium
CCGAGCGTCTAAGCGCTGAAATTCGTTTTCCTTCTCACCGAGCATGCCGGCGAGCGATTGATTTTCCTTGGGAAGAGTGGGCTGACCCCCACGTCCTATTTCGGCGACGGCGCCTCTATCCTCGCCACCCTGGAAATTACCAAGCGACGGTTGGTTGCTCCATTGCGCAGCGCGCTCCTCGGCGCGTTCGATACGTTGAAGTGACCGTGCTCCAGCACCTTGAATACCGGGAGGGGCCACTCCTCCCCTCCCGCGAGTAGTTGCAACCAGTTCTCCAACTTTCGCAAGGGCCGATGATGGGTGGCGATCTGCCCAAACGGTAAGTCCCCATCCAATCGTGAGAAGCGGCAGCGCGCCCAGCCAGGGGATGAGTTCGATGAGCCAACAGATCAACTGGCGCATAGGAGGGACACCCTTGATAAGAAGATAGAAGAAGATCGTCGCCGCAATAATATCAATGATCCAAAAATCGTCTAGTACGAAGAAAAGAAGGACAATTTCGATGAGGTCGAAAATGATGAAGATTCCTCCAATCAAAACGATCTCTGGAGTTGAGATCTTTGGCTCTGGAAGTTGTTCTTGGTCTTCGTCCATATTCGAAAATAATTATTTAAATGTTTAAATCTTTAAATATCGTAAACTTGTTATTTCCGCTCCGCAAGAAGTTCCTTGGGATCGGTCGTGATGAGTTTGTCTTCGAAAAACGACGGGATAATCTGGATCGCCACGTGCCGCCGACCGGCGAAAAAAAGTCCCGTGCCGACTTCTGCCGATAGGAGCAAGCTCTTCTCGGCTTCGGTCAAGTCAAACGCCTTCGCTACAATGTCGATCGTCGCGGGCGCCTGTTTCAGCAATAGCTGAAGCGAAGAGTTCGTAATAATTGGCCGGCCATAGGGCGAGCGCAAGAAATCCTCGACGTCCTGCGTAATCGTCGAGACGCCAAGAAAGTACTTGCGCGCGCGCTTCACCATACTGAACAAAAATGTCGCGCTGTCGTCGTTCTTCATCATGATCCAGGCCTCGTCGATGATGAGGAGTCGCTTTGTAAGCCGTGCACGGATGAGATTCCAGATGAAGTTCAACACCACATACATGGCGATCGGTCGGAGCTCTTCTTCAAGATCGCGGATGGAAAAGACAATAAGCCGGTTATTGATATCAACGTTCGTCGGCTGGTTCACGAAGCCCGAGAAGCTCCCCTTCGTGAACTTGTAAAGTCGCTCGGCCATTGGGCGTCCGCCCGAGAGGTCGCGGAGGACGGTTTCGAGGTCTTCCAAGAGCGGCGGCTGGGCCTTGGTGAAATCAACATCGGCAGTGATCTCGCGCGAGGCGTACGTCTCGGTGATCGCGCGATCGAGGAGTGCATCTTCTTCCGCCGAGAGCTTTCCGAGCATGAGCTTCAAGAGTCCCGAGAGGTTCACGATGTGATTGCGCAGCACGTCCGCGGGAAGTTCGTTTTCCGGCACGATGGGGATTTCAAAAGGATTGATGTGCTCGGGCGAAGAGATGGAAATATTGAAGAAGCTGCCGCTGAAGGCCTCGGCAAGACGCTGATATTCGTTCTCCGGGTCGATGACGATAACCTCGGTGCCGAGCATGAGCGTCCGGATGATCTCCAATTTTGTACTATAGCTCTTTCCCGCGCCGGATTTGGCGAAAATAACCTGATTCGCGTTCTCGAGCGAGAAGCGATCAAAGATGATCAAGCTGTTGTTGTGTCGGTTGATGCCGTACATGATGCCCTGGTCCGAGGTCAGATCCTCCGAAACGAATGGAAAAAATGACGATAAGGGCCCTGAGTTCATCGGCGTCGTCACGTCAATCTTGTCATCGGCGACGGGGAGGATCGAGAAAAGTCCTTCAAGTTGTTCAAAAAGCGCGGGCTTGATGTAGATGAGCTGAGTTTCCATAAGCGAGGTGAAGCGCGACTCGAGGCGCGCGAGCTCGTCGAGCGTATCCGCATAAATGGCGATGTAGACGCCCACCGAGAAGAGCTTCTCCTCCGCCTGCTGGAGTGTGTCCCTAAGGGACTCGACGTCTTTGAGGGCGGTCTCGAGCATTGGGTCGCGCACGAGACCCTTTTCCTGCTGGTCGTTGATCTGGGACTCGATTTGCGCGGCTTTCTTGCGCAGATTCTTGAGCGCGAGTCCGGTTTCAACGGGATTCACCATAATAGAAATATCAAAGAGATTTGGCAGATTGATAACTGCCTCGAACCAGCCCGTCGAAAGGTAGCGCGGATACGAAAAGACGAAAAACGTTTTCACAAACTTATCCCCCATCTTCAGATAGTTCGAGTTCACCTGCACGCCCGCGGGTGCGATGATGTTGCGCGCTTCTTTGAATTTGTCCGGTTGCTGTGCGGCCATGATCTATATTTTGAGATGGGTTCTAAGATTTTGGCGTTACGACACCTTGTTTTTCGACGGTCTCCGGATTGTAAAAGTTATAGAACAACTCCACGAGCTGCTCGTCGTCGAGTGCCACGCATTCAAGCCCGATTGCCGAGAATCCTTGGACAACTTGGGCAACGCGTTGTTTGAGCTGTGAGAGCCCCTCTTGAAATGCCACCTCACGTGCTTGCTCCTCTTCCTCGGCATTCTTCGCCTGTTGTTCGGCCGGCTGGTTCTTCGTGCCGAAAAATGGAAGCGATTTCAAGAACGACGAGCCGCTGGTGGGAAGCGCGATC
>CAZWBU010000048.1:2699-4154 GCA_964632585.1 uncultured Candidatus Saccharibacteria bacterium
GGTGCGTAGGGCACGACGACGAAAAAGGTCTTGACCATGATAGGGTTGTCCTTGATGAATCCACGCACGAACTCCTGATACTCGCCGATCTGGTCTTGCAAGAGACCCGTCGTTTCATGTTCGCGGTACTCGTCGAGCCGCGCAACGTAGTGCTCGATATTGATCTTGCGCGAGTGAATGATAATCTGGATCGGGAAGTTAATGCCGTTCAAGAAATTTTGATAGCCCTGGGTGATGATATTCTGTTCTTCTTCGGACTTGAGCGAGAAGTTAACGCCGCCCACCATCACGATCTGACGGAAACTACCGTTCTTCATCACGACGGTCGATTCGCGGATGTCCTTGACATCAACAAGGTCTTGGACGTTCCCGAAGTCGGCTTTTTTAGGCAGAGGCATAAATATAGTGAAAAGTTAAAAAATCAAAATGGAAAATGACAGCGAAGGACGAATTTACCGTTTCATTCTAGCATGTTAAACGGCCACTTTGCACTTTGATCTTTACACTTTCATCTACCTATAATCCACTCTCCTCGCCACTCTTCGGTCGCCGGTTATCTTGCGGTAGAGTTGATAGCGCTCGTTCGTCGAAGTAAATCTCCGCTTCCCCGCTTCGGCAGGTGCGGTGCGGCTTCCGGTTGCAACTTGTTGCCAGGCGCTCTTCAAGGCCAGGCCGGTTACGATTTGCTCAAGCCGTTCGCTCGTCGAGAGATCCGCCGATTCTTGTTTTTGTATTTGGGGATGCTCCGGCTGCCAAACATAGATTTGGGGTTGCCAGTAGTACCGTGCGGCCGCAAGGACGATCTTGATGAGCGGCTGGCCGTTGATCTTAATCAAGGCGAGCGCGATCCCGATGGCAGTCAAGGGCACGGCGATGACAACCCACACGAACGTGTTGAGGATAAAATAGAGAACCATCGCAAAGCCCGCCGTTCCAACGAGGTAGGCAAACTGCTTAAGGGAGAAAGGGCCAACAACCTTATCTTCTGTCTCAATGAATTGGGGAATCTGGAACTGCATAAGATTAGTGTTAATTTTCAATTATCAGTTTGCAATTTTCAAACCCGCTCCGCATCGAATTTGGTTGTTGTTGAGACACCAATTTTCTGAAAAATGAGGACAAGTTCATGGCATTCTTTCGACAAATCTTCTATATCAACTTTTCTCTCGGGAAAGCAACGAAGAAGCATTCGGAGCCAATGGCGAGTTTCTTGAGCTTCCTTTTTAGAAATAAAGATTTTATTGTGAAAGTCCTTTCGCGAACTTGCAGCATTAGCTTCTTGATAGTTTGCGCCTATGCTGGTTGCAGAGCGGACAAGTTGCACGATAAGCGGGCGCGATACGTGGTCTGCTTTGACAGAATTACAAAAATCGATAACTCGTTCCCCAAACTTGGCAGTCCGCTCTGTAAGATCATACATTCATTTTGAAAACTGAAAATTGTAAATTGAAAATT
>CAZWBU010000048.1:4164-5578 GCA_964632585.1 uncultured Candidatus Saccharibacteria bacterium
TGCGGTGGTGTCGGCGGCTTTGGGGTTGTCATGCTCGGAGGCGGCACTGGCATAGGAGGGTGCGGCACGTTTGATTGCACTGGAGCTGGCTGTGGCGGTCGCGCAGCTTGTGGTTGTGGCATCGGTGCAGGTGATTGAGCTCCAAACGGCGTGGACAAGGCAGATTTCAGTTCCGTGTAGTGAATAGTCCGGGGGGGCGTGATGTCGGTATGCGAGGTCAAGACCGGTTTTTTGATCTCTTCGACACCGCCAAGATTTACTCGCGCCCGGACGGGCGGAGCTCCACCAGAACCAGAGAGCGTGGAAAACATTGAGGTGGCCGCCCCTGGAGCTTTTTCTCCGAGCATACTCCTGCCAACATCAGTTTTTTTCTCAAGGGGTTTGAATTCGGACTGTTCATGGAGCATCACCGGCGCAGGTTTACCCTGAGCAGGGTCGAAGGGCTTACTCTGCGAAACTTGGGAGGGTAAACCTGCGGGGCTTGGAACGTGTGGTGCTGGCGGTGGGGTAGGCGCTGACGGGTGGCCCATGTTCGAAGCAGGCGGAGTAAAAGTCGGACGCGTAATGGGTGAAGGTGTTGGTGGCAAAACTATGCCCGCAGTCAGCTTACCGGGCGTGGTTGGCGTGGCTACCGGCGGTTTTGGAATTGCAGCATGCGGAGCAGGCGGCATCATCGGGGCAATCTTCGGCACAGCGGAGGACGTAGAAGGAGCAGTAGGAACAAATGGTTTCAAGTTGCCGAAGGCGATTGCGGCGTCAGGTGCGGTCGGCGCCTGTCGAATACCAAGAGCCGTTCTCATGGCGGCAGGGGCATCGCCTGAAAGGTCGAGAACGGGGGGCCGCGGCGGTTGCGCTTTTTGAGAAAGATTGAGAACTGGTGGCTTCACACTAGGCGGAGCGGACGCTTGAGGAGGCGCAGGCGCCATGGGGGTTTGAATAAGCGGGCGATAATTTTTGGCGAGATCCGCTTTAATGGGTTCAAAAATCTTCGCGCCGATATCCGAAGCGATAGAATTCGCAAGCTGGGGGTTATTTAATTCGAGTGCGCTATTAATTTCTTTGCCAAGATCGAAGTCGTGAAGTATGCCCAAGATCACGCAACCCGTAAGTTGCTGTACCATCATTATCCGATCTTCATCATTCAGGTGATGGTCTTTGCACACGAGCGCAACGATATCCATGACCTTCGGGTCGTTCGCTGCAGCGCGCAAATCGTCCGGTATGGCGTCGAGCCGGTCCATAATAACATCGGGAGTGATGAGTTGAGGGTCAATCATTTTTATGGTGTTGTTGTTCCTCCGCCGGCCGGTGCTGGAGCTGGAGCCCCGCCACCAGGTGCTCCCCCGCCCGCTGACGCAACTCCTCCAAGGGTCACTCCACTATCTTTCGCCAGGGCTTCAACTTGCTCCTTCGA
>CAZWBU010000049.1:0-3874 GCA_964632585.1 uncultured Candidatus Saccharibacteria bacterium
TTTGTGGGTTACTTTCGCGTGTATGGGTTCTTTTTTTACTGGCATATTGTTAGTCGATGAAGATCAACTTCGTCATCCGTCTTTGATTTAAAAAATTCTTTGGAAGCATCCGGCGGACGGCTTCGCGCAACACCTTTTTCGGATCTTTCGCAAACATCTGCTGGAAGCTCAACGTCTTCAAATGACCCATGTATCCGGTGTGGCGATGATAAAGCTTTTCAGTATACTTGCGACCCGAGACGGTAATACCGGCGTAATTTTTGACGAGCGCGCGATCATTGCCTACATTTTTAGGATCATAGTCGGGGTGTTTCTTGCCTTGTAAAATAACAGCAATCTCGGACGCTATGCGTCCCAGCCGTTTTCCTTGTGCGTCGATCTGATAGTCTGCCATAAATATATCTATTAGTAGTCCAGATAGTATAGTCAATAATTTGAAAAGTTCAAGGATTGAGAACTATATTCGCATTATTGATTCCAATTTGCATTATTCACGATTGCTCTTACACAAACTCGATTACAGCAAGATGACCCCCATCACGCTTTCGACTCTTGGCAAGCTTTGTGACGCGCAAATACCCACCGGCGCGAGACGAGTATCGCGGAGCAATTTCTTCGTAAAGTTTGCCCGTCGTACTCTTGTTCCCCAAACGCGAAAATAAGAGACGCCGCGCGGCGAGTGTTTGCTGCTTCGCGAGTGTGACCAGTTTTTCAACGACGGGACGGATCGCCTTGGCGCGTGCTTCAGTTGTCTCGATCCGACCAGCTCGAATCAGGTCATTTGCCAGATTGCGCATGAACGACCGGCGCCGACCGGTGATCCGGTGAAATTTTTTACCTTTTACGCCGTGTCTCATTGGAGTGTTCGCGAATAATGCTAATTACGGCAAATAATGCGAATGGAATTCGCGTCTGTTGTGACTTGTAATATTTGCATTATTTGATTCATATTCGCATTATTAGCGATTACTTTGCTTTCTTTGTTTTCTTCTTTGCCTCCGGCGCCTTTTCCTCGAATTTCTTTATTTCTAAGCTCGAGAAGAGTTTTTCAAAGTGATCCTTCAAGATGCTCGCGGTCTTATGCAATGCCTCGGACGGGCTCACCGTGCCGTCGGTTTCAATCGTGAGCTTCAAGCGATTATAGTCCGTACGATCACCGACGCGCATATTCTCGATGCTGTAGTTCACCTTGGTAACCGGGGAGAAAAAGGCGTCGATGCCAATCTGGCCAATCGCCATCTTTTCCGCTTTCCGCGACTCAACGGCCGAGTAACCCAGTCCCTTCTCAACCGTAATTTCGGCCTCGAACTCTGCATTCTTATCGGTCAACGTCGCAATGACCTCGTCGGGATTCAAGATCTCTATATCGGCATTCGTTTTGATTTCTGCGGCCGTAACAACTCCGTCGCCCTTCGCCTTCACGAGTAACGTCTGGGGTTCATCGGTATGAATACTGAAACGCAACCGCTTGAAATTGAGCGTCAACTCCACGACGTCCTCCTTCACGCCCGGAACGGTCGTGAACTCGTGCGCGGCATTCTTGATCTTGACGTACGTTACTGCCGCGCCCGGAAGCGATGAAAGGAGTGCACGTCGAAGAGCATTGCCGATGGTGAGGCCGTATCCGGCGTAGAGGCCTTCGATCTCGAACTCTCCTTTTCGCGCATCCTCCGAAATTGTTTTTATCTGAACCGTCGAACTTAACAGTGGATATTCCATAGTTCGTAAATGATAATGTTTAATAATTATTTGCTGAATGATTCGACCAATAAGTTGATTTCAAATGGTGCGGGCATGTCTCCGGGCAAAGAAAGCACGTGACCCTCGAGCGTTTCAAGGTCGATGCGAAGCCAGCTTGGCGCTTCATATTTCTTGAGAGTTTCCTTGAGTTCCTTGAACGCGCCCTTCGAGAGCGATTCTGGGCGAATACCGATCGCGTTCTTTACTTGTATAACGTACCCGGGCGACCGCACGCGCTTCTTGTTTACAAAAATGTGTCCGTCACGAATAAACTTCCGTGCCGAAGCTCGAGATGGTGCGAAGCCCAGCCGATAGACAACATTGTCCAACCGGCGTTCGAGGAGTTCGAGAATGCGCGTGGCAGTCGAGCCCTTCATTTTCATTGCATGAAGAACTAGCCCGCGGAGATTGTGTTCGTTAAGGCCGTAGCTCAATTTGAACTTCTGTTTTTCCTTGAGCTGTCGGCCGAAATCCGAAAGTGCTCTCTGACGTGATTTGCCGTGCGCGCCAGGGCGATACGGGCGGCGAACAACAGCGGCCTTGGGGCCGAGCGAACGTGCCCCTTTGAGTAAGAGGTTCTCACCGAGTGCGCGTTCTTTTTTACCTGTGGGTCCGTGCATGATAGTAGAATTTTCAATTTTTAATTTTCAATTTTTAAACAGTGCGGGTGGCGCAATGTTCCAATGTATGAAAATTGATTCATTGGAATTTATTTGAAAATTGTTAATTGAGAATTGAACATTCGTTTAAACTCTCCTCACTTTCTTCGGTCGCGGACCGTTATGGGGAATCGGAGTAACATCCTTCAGGGCAGTTACGTTGAACCCTTGGTTCATAAAAGATCGAACCGAAGAGTCGCGGCCGCCGCCAATGCCTTTCAGAACCACTTCGATGGTATTCATGCCGATATTCTTCATCTTCTCCGAAAGCACACCAACGATCTTCGATGCGGCAAACGGCGTCGCCTTCTTGGGACCAGAAAACCCGATGGAACCCGCTGAGGCCCAGGCGATAACATTTCCCTGCATGTCGGTAACCGTGATGACGGTATTATTGTAGGATGAATTCACGTACACGCGTCCCTCCTGAACACGGCGTGACTTCTTTCCCGTAACGGCTTTCAAAACGGCCGTGTCGACGACCTTCTGTTCGGCAATTGCCTTATCTCCCGTTTGTTCTGAAACTTTTTTCTTTCCCATGAGAGTATTCGCGAATAATGCTAATTGGAATCAATAATGCGAATATCGCATTTCTGAACTACATTATTTGCATTACTTGCCGTCATTTGCATTATTAGCGATTACTATTTGAGGTCCACTTTTCGCTTGCCGCTCCCAGCTGTCTTTCGAACGTTGCCGCGAACCGTGCGGGAGTTCGTCCGGGTCCGCTGGCCCCGCGCGGGCAATCGGCGAGCATGACGCATGCCGCGATAGGTCTGGAGTTCCTTAAGACGCTGGATGTTGCGTCGAACCACCTGGCGCAGTTCTCCCTCAACCTGACAATTTTTTTCGATCCAGTTCTTGATGCGATTCACCTCGTCGGATGAAAGTTCTTTGGTACGCTTCGTCAGAGGTACGTGAGCAGCAGCAAGCGGCGGGACGTCGTCCTGCCGACTCCGTAAACATACGTGAGCGCAATCTCAATCTGTTTTTCGTCAGGAACGGTGATACCGAGTAATCTCATGCCAGTTTTGTCTAAATGTTTGAGGCATTTTGCGGCCAAGAACATTTAGCCACAAAACTGAGCACCCCGCCCCAGTTGTAGCAAAAATCCTGCTTCTGCATAATTGGAGCCGCCAGGCGGCTTCGCCTTTTAGTTATTGAGTTCGTTATGGTCATGACTGCAACTGGGGCGGGGTAAAGGTTTGGCATCCGCTCGGACCTCTCCGCCCGAGGTGGATCGTCCTCGCGGGCCAAGCCCTTTATCCTTGTCTCTGTTTATGTTTGGGAATCGTGCAGACGACGTACAAGCGACCCTGTCGCTTCACGATTTTGCACTTTTGGCAGATTTTTTTGATCGAACTTCGAACTTTCATTCCGTGTATCGCTCAAATGATTATCGAATAGAATCGAATTGCGACCGAATATTCGCGAAGATTCGTTTTCATTCGGTTGATATTCGCGCGCAGGGCTTA
>CAZWBU010000049.1:3884-5271 GCA_964632585.1 uncultured Candidatus Saccharibacteria bacterium
ACGATTCTTCCCCGTCGACCGTCCGGACTCAGCTCCATAATGACGCGGTCGCCGGGCAACACCCGGATCCGGTAAAGCCGCAGCTTCCCGGCAAGGTGAGCCAGTACTTCGTGATTATCAGGCAGCCGAACACGAAATGCCATGGCCGGCAGCGACTCCTCGACGATCCCCTCTTTCCGCTCGAGAGAACGATCTTTAGATGGCATACGATGCGTAGGCTATCTGGCAATCTGAAGGATTGTGCATATCACGTCTCGTAATAATCGTACATTGTGCCCGTCCGCTCTTATGAAACGGACAAACCAATCCCCCTACGGGGGACCAAACTAGCCAAAACAGTATAAGGGAAAGTCGGCCCAAACGTCAAGAGGTGGTTGAAAGCACGTTACTCCACCACAATCTTCACCCGGCTCGCCTCTCCCGGCACCGATCCAAGCCAGATCGGCCAGAGAGAAATCTTTGCCTCCTTCAAGTCCGGCAAGCCGAGGAGAAGCGTTCGTGCCTCGCCGATACTCTGATTGGTGAGTTGTTTTTTAAAAGCATCCGAATCAAACGCAGGCGCAACCGTCCCCTCTCCGGTGGCCGTGAAGGACAAATCCCCCTTCGTAAAATCAACCTTGGGGGTTTTGTAAGTAATCGAGATATTGCGGAACGCGAGGTCCGTCCGGCTACCGGAAGCCCGACTAAGAAGCGCGGTTTTTAAGTCGCTTTCGCGGAACACCACAGCGCGGAACTGCGCCTCTCCTAAAACGCTGAACTGGCCCTGTTCGTTCGTCGCCCTATTGACCGTCATCCGCGTGACCGTAAAATCCGATGCTCCATCAATGATCTTAAAATCCTCGGGCCGGTTATTTAACAGATTGCTTTGAAGATTGGCTTTTAACGTCTCTCCTACCTTCTCTTTCGCCTTCGCGATATCATCATCGGTCGGCACGGGTCGCTCGCCCACCGCTCCGCCGCTCGCCTTGTCTTTCAATTCACCGTAAAAACCTTCGTACTTCGGCGATCCCTTAAACCCGGGAACGACGAGTTTAGCGACGGGACCAACGTTATACGCTTCGCCCGGCTGATCCGCAGTCACGTCCGTATCAATGCTCGAGGGAATGATCTTCCCGTCCTTAATTTGCGCGCCGGGTACGATAATGCCCTTATCCAAGCGAAACACCTTACCATCAGGCGTCACAAAGCGCGTGGTTGCCACTAAGCTCTGTTCATCGGAACTGTAGGCGTTGTAAATAGTGAGCCGCGCGGTCGCTTTGAGCGATACGATCGCCTTCCCCGATGCGGGGAAGAACTGACTCACGTTCTTTGTTTGGCTCAAAAACTCCCCGGGTAAAACATTTGCACCACCGCCGACCGGAGACGCGGACTTCGACGCGAGGAAATC
>CAZWBU010000050.1:0-5097 GCA_964632585.1 uncultured Candidatus Saccharibacteria bacterium
TACCCGGTCTCGCCTGGCTCTTTTTTTATCTCCAAGAAGATCGCCATCCTGAACCCAAGCGGCTTATCCTTCTCGTTTTTTTCTCCGGCATCGTGGCCGCTCTCGTGGCGTACTTCCTCCAGGTGAATGCGAAGGATTTTCTTGTAAATCATAACATCGGCCAACTCTCGATCGTTGCGCTCGTCATATTCGCGACCATCGAAGAAGTCGCCAAGTTTCTCGCGGCCTGGATCGTTATCCGCAAAAGCGACGACTTCGACGAACCGGTTGATGCGATGATCTACATGGTCATCGCCGCCCTTGGATTTGCAACGCTCGAAAATCTTGGCGCACTCTTCAACACCCCAAGCCACATCGCCGACTTTGGCGCGGCCTTCAAGACCACATCGCTCCGATTTGTGGGCGCAACACTCCTCCACACCCTCACCTCCGGGCTCGTCGGATACTATTGGGCGCTCGACATACGTGCGTTTATGACGCGGCGGCTCCTCATATCAGGATTGATCTTCGCCTCCACCTTGCACGCCATATTTAACTACCTTATAATCAACTACGAAGAATTGGGATATGCACTGTTATTCGTCGTCCTCGTTGGATTCTTCATCTTGAGCGATTTTGAAAAACTGCGGGACAAGTCAGTGTAATAAACCAAATTGTTATGAGTGATTCCGAAGAAAAATTTTTTGCTGATCTTGCGAGCTTCGGCCGGACCAAAGAACCGGCTTACGAAGCAGACCTTGCCAAGGCGTCGAGTATATCCGCGCCAGCATCGCGAGTGCGACCAGAAGTAGTTGAAGAAGAACGCGAAGAGATCCAGGACTTCTCCGGAGAGCCGGAGGGACAGCTCACCATCGACGTCTATCAGACGCCGAATGATATCGTCATTGAATCCGCGATCGCGGGCGTCCGCCCTGAAGATATTGATATCAATGTCACGAGTGATTCCATAACGATTCGCGGAGAGCGGCGCCGGGACCGCGAAGTCCACGACGACGACTACTTTTATCAAGAATGTTACTGGGGTCGCTTCTCACGCTCCGTCATTCTGCCGCAGGAAGTTGATCCCGACAGTGCCTCGGTTACATTCAAGAACGGCGTCTTGACCGTTCGATTGCCAAAGATGAGCAGAAAAAAGATGCGGAAGCTGAAGGTGAAACTGGAGTAGAAACATAATCCGAATCTACAAATGACGAGCGAATGCTACAAATGGGCGTGGCAGACTGCTTGACTATTCGTGGCATTCGAATTAGCATTCGTGGCATTCGAATTATATATCCATGAGACAGTGTAAAATCTGCGGCAAGGGATCAATTATGGGCGGTGCCCGGAAGCTTTTGCGCGGCCACTATAACCCGGTAAACTGGAGCCGAAAACATCCGAACTTGCAGTGGACAAAAATTGCCGGCAAGCGCACCCTCGTCTGTACCGCATGTATGCGGACGCTCACGAAGACGGCAAAGGGCTAGTCATACACCGCTAATCGCCTACCAAAAAATCTCTGCGCGCGCAGAGATTTTTTGGTTTGAAAATCACGCTAGTCGGGCCGCCAGGGGCGAACGTCACCCCGCCTGCGGCGGGGCACAACGATTTGTAACGCTCGTGTCTCGCTAACAAATCCTAGTGTCGGGCTGCCGGGAATCGGACCCGGGCTACATGACCCCCAGCCACGCGTACTACCATTATACGACAGCCCGAAACATTTACGCGATGCTATCCTATCACGGGAGTCCAAAAAAACAAAAACTCCGACGCATGGTCGGAGCTTTTGTAGACCCCGTTAGATTTCCCGGAAATAAAGCCAGGTGGGTGGACGCGATCCTAGCCCACGGGCTAGAATGCTATAGTCCTCCCTAATAAAATTGTTTGATCCGAAATCTTGTACGGGATCTGCTGGTAGTATATCATAGGCCGGAATTCACAACATTGACGAAGGATATACATTATGATGACGCGGACTAAGCGCAGAGTTATCTTTTACCTGCTCATTGTCGTCTTTATTGCCCTAGGGGGCGGTGTCACGCTCTATGCCGAAGGTTACCGTCTTGACACGGAGAAGTTTACCGTAAGGAAAGTAGGCGCAATTTACATCCGAACCTATCCAGGAGACACGAACGTTCTCTTGAACCAAATTCCTGTTTCACGGCCGTTCAGCATTTTCGAGAACGGCGTACTCATTAACGATCTTTTCCCAAAGACCTACGAAGTTATCGCCGAGCGCGAAGGGTTTAAACCGTGGAAAAAACAGGTGATGGTGGAACCATCGCACGTCACCGAATTCAAACACGCCGTCCTCGTACCCGCCGCGTTTACCGAAGTGTCCACAACAAACGTCGTGGACTTCGATCTTGTCACCGGTGAACCTCTCATGAAGACGTCGAGTGGAACGCTGGTCTTTCGCGACCGAATCATACCCGGAACAAGTTTCATCGCAGGAACGCTGGATAGCAACCGCCTCCATACGAAAGACGCAAAAGGTAATGACCTCTGGGTGGACCTGCAAACGAGCTCATCAACCCTCTTGACCTCGCTCCTCCGCAAGGCAGGCCTCACGGCCATAGAAAAAGGATCGCAATTCTTGATCGACCCCGAAAATAGCTCGCGGATCATCATCGTTACCCCTCGGTCAATTGCTTTTGCCGATCTCCAGACGAACCGCATCATAACCGTGGCAACCTCGAGCCAAGCCACGACCTTCTCGCCCTTCACCGCCACTTCGCGAACGAATGTCGCTTTCACTCGCTACGACGCACGGCGTAATGTGTCTGAACTCTTCATTGTAGACCGCGGAACGCTCCCCGCTGGCCAGTCAAATAACATGAGTGGTAAGACGATTAAAATGGCCTGGGGTGGCACGAGAGTTCTCGGTATCTTAGAAGATGACGGCACGCTCTATCTATACGATCCCGCAACGCGCGGGCTCGAAAGCCGCGCGAATGATGTGAAGGACTTCACCTTCACGCCCGACGGTCTCATGCTTGCAACGCTCGAACACCAGAGCGTAGAAATCTTTTCTTTCCGCGACTCGAACTACTGGCGGCTCAATATACCCGCGCTGGAATACATTTCGAAGCTCGAGTGGTACACCGATGCCTATCACCTCATTGCCCACTACCCCGATCGCATCACCTTTATTGATCTCGAAGACGCATCGCTCGAAAACATCCAGACGATCGCGGAGACCACAAGCGCCGCCTATGATATAAAAACAAACATGCTCTATATGATTCAAAACGAGAAACTCCTCCGCCTCGAGTTTCCAAAATGAAGCTCCGCGGAATCCCGCCCCAGAAAACCCCACGCATCCAAGAACGAACCCCTAGTTTTCTGGGGCGTGGATGAATTCCCATAAAAATGGGAGAGGCGGCACGTGTGTACGAAAACGTACGCGTGCCGCCTCGGAGCGAACTTCTACGGCTAGCTGCAGAAACCTGTGGCTTGATGGGCGGGGCCATCACCCCGGAAGCAGGTCACCTGCCCTGGCGCACTCTTCCGCGAGACGAACGTCTCGGCGAAGCCGGATCACCACCTTTCCCACGCCGGGCCGTTGGCACAACCCGGGAAAGAGACCTTGAACACCTCTCTTGGTGGCGACCTAGACGGCGGCGGGTTGGTGACGCTCTTTGGGCAGACGGTCGTGGACGATCGCTGCATCCTCTGCGAACTTCCTCTTGACCACTTTCCTGCCAGGAAGGTTTGCTTGGCGCGAGAGGCAGTACCCAGGGGCCTCCGAGACCCTGTGGATCATCCCCGAGCCGAATGGCTCGGCGCAACTCGGAGGTATCTTGATATTGCACGCCACGCAGAGCACCTGCTCCAAGCCTGAACCATTGCTTCCCGGACCTTTCATTCGACTACCCCCTGCTCTTCTCTGCCTGTAGAATCCTAACATCGTTGTCGTGAACGCTGTTCTCTGCCTGGGTTTTTAGGGGAAGGTCTACTCCTCATGAAGAGATTAACCTGACCGGCGCCGTGGAATCTCAAAAAAAGAAAACCCACCCGCCACGCAAGCTGTTGCGAAGAAAAGGCGAGGTTCTGCTCTAGCCGTACTGATAAATAGCTATATTCAGATATACCAAAAACCCAGACGCAGAGCAAATAGCGAGTCGAGAGGTATCGGCACTATTCGTGTTCGGTCTCCCCCTCACTAATACCGTGATACTCACTCCCCCATTCAAGGTGAGCAAATTCTCCGCAACGATGCTTCTCATTAATATTCACTCGCTCGCGAAAAAAATCGATGCGACACTTCGGACAATGGTATTTGATCATCCCTCACCCTTTAACGATTGGTTGCTTCGCGACGAAAAACCAAAGCATTGTTTTGCGAACAAACATAATATTTCCAGAACCAGCTGCACCATACCGATATGTTGTCATGTACATGAGGAATCGTTCAAGGGTGAGGGATCGAAAAACGAAGCTCGGCGCAAAGCACCGATGGAAATAGTATAGCACATCCTACTCAAAGATTTAACATGCATACATTCTCACGATACCAATATACAATAATGTTACAATTGTAATATTATTGTATATTCCTCATGGATTCGCGAAAAAGTGGCAGAAACTAACGTTTTTGCCAATGAGGCGTCGCGACTCGCTATACAGCAAGCCGCTCCCTAGGAACCCTCGGTTCCTAGTATTCTCCTACACGGGGAGAGACTCATTTCCCGTCCCTCCCCGACCCCCTTCCTCACCTCAATGGCAGCAAAAATTAAAACGACCCCGTTTGGGGTCGTTTTAATTTTTATCGCTTCTGCCATTGCGGAGCCCGCCGCGCTTTGCGCAAACCATAGTGCTTCCGCTCTACCATCCGCGAATCGCGGGTGAGATAGCCGAAGGTACGAAGCTGGGATGTGTACTGTGAATCCATAATGGCGAGAGCTCTCGCAAGACCATGGCGGACCGCCTCGGCTTGCGCTTCAATGCCACCGCCCGATACTTTGGCCGAAACGCCGAGTTTTTCCTCGCCAAGTTTCAGAACCGTGATCGGCGCGAGTGCCACGTCTACGAGCCGGCCTACCTGAAAATACTCTTTCATGGCTTTGCCATTTACCGTGGGGTCCGATTCATGTTTCGAGATGCGTACACGCGCGG
>CAZWBU010000051.1:0-4807 GCA_964632585.1 uncultured Candidatus Saccharibacteria bacterium
AGAAAACTTCCGCGGTTGCTACAGCTTATACACAAAAATTGACGTGCCCACTCGATAGTCCGGTTCGGGGACGTTGCCAAGACCTGATGCGGGCGGGCGGAGTTTGGTAAGCCACCGATATTCGTCGTCCGGTTTGCGCTCCAAGCCGGCGACGGGTTTTTGTGTTGCGCCTTGCAAAGTGTTTACCGAAACAGCGAGATAGTGAATAGGGAGGACTTGCCCTGAGTTTATCGAAGGGTTCCCACGCGCAGACCACCAGTTCTCTTCCTTTGCACCGATATAGTATTTTGGGTTTCCGCCGCCGAAGTAGTCAACGGCGATCTTTTTGATCTCCGGGTGAGATGCGACGAACGTCTTGAGACGAGCCATATCTTGTCCCCAGTCGTAGTTTGAGTCGGTGACGTAGCGATACCCGCCCCACACCCCACTGCCAAGTTCGTTGAAGTATGAAAGATAGTAGGGAAAACCCACGATCGTTTCAAAGACGAACCATATCAGGAGAACGATAAAGACCATGAATTTTATCGAGGAGGCGGCTAGAGCTTGGAACCCTTGCACGATCATGGCGAGCACCGATTGCGTTTGGGGGAGGCGAAATGTGGTCAACAGACGCTTCCAATACCCGGCGGTCAATATATAGATGAAGGGGAGCGTCGGGAAAAGATGGCGAAAACCAATGTTCAGGGGACTTTGCATACTGTAGGCCCAGTAGAAGATGATAAAACTTATCATGGCGAACTCGGCAAAACTTACACCGAGCCAGTCCACCAAATAACTTAGAGCTTTTAACTTAGAGCTTTTCGTGACTCGAATAATTCCGATGAGAGCGCCGATCAGGGCGACGAGTACCATGATCACGACGGGCAGGGGTTCTTTGAGCGCGTACACGACCGGGAAATAATGGTGCCAGCCGCCGGCCGAAACCTCGCCGAGGAAGTAGTTGGTGTTCCCGCCTGCCGAGCGCTGAAGCACCATGAGGACGCCGAGCATATATTCGGCGAAGGGCCGCAAAAGATTACTTCCTGCCATCGCGATATTGAGCTCTGCGAGACAGCGGCCGAGATTGCACGAAGCGCCTGGAGGTGTGGGACCACCCGCGAACGATTGGAGAATAAACGTTGTGTCGCTCACTTGTTTTGCAATGGGATAGTTTACGGTAAAAAGTGCATAGATTGGATAGACGACGAGTACGTAGCCGATTGCCATCACTACGACCGTCCGCCCGAGATGCAAAGTTCCATACCGAACGATATTTTGAGATCTGGAGAACCACCCCATGCCTTGTGATGCGCGTATCGCTTGCGCGAGGGCGAACAGGGCGACGAGGAATATGAAGTAGGGAACGAGAAGAACGGCCGAAAATTTGCCGATCTGCGCGAGACCGAAAGCGAGACCGGCCTTGAGTATATTTCCCCGTGTCGGCTCGTAGAGCAGACGAATGAAGTAGTAGGTTGCGAAGACGACGCCGAAGGCCGCGGCAACATCAGTTGTTACATAGTGACCGTGAGCGAGAACGTTTGGCGAGAAGCCGAAGAAAAGCGTTGGGAGGAGCGCCCAGCGGCGGCCCATCAACTGCTTCGCCCAGATATAAATGAAGATCGTAAGGAAAACGGTGAGGAGTATCGGGCCAAAGCGCGCGAATTGAATAAGGCGATTGGCATCGTTGCCGGCGTTGTAAAAGAACTGCGTGCCCATTTCCCATTGGCCATTCACGTCCTTCTGCCAGGCCGCGTGGTTCAGGGGAAAGTTGAACCCACCCGCAATGAGGGTCAAGCCGGCGAGGGCCTTCACGAGCGGGGGATGTTCTGGATTTAACCGGTAATCGAGATAGCGTACGTAGCCGTATCCGGATGGAATGTGTGCGAGTTCGTCCATGATGGCGGACTCTTGCGACGAAACCCATATCATCGTTCCAAAAGAGATGGCGCAAATACCAACAAGGAGAAGCGTACTGCCATAGCGAGGCAGTCGCAAGCGAACATTCATTCCATAAGTATACATTAGTTATTCCTTTGAATAGTTGTGGAGAGGGCTCCTGGGACGGTAGAATTGAGTGCGTATGCCACGCGTTCCCAAGAAAAATATTTCGAACCGGATCGCTGATATCTTCAAAGACAAGGAATCTGAGGGGAATGATGCTGAAACGCCTCGTGTCGATGAGGGAGAGCCAGCGTCTCTCGGGGCGCCACTCCCGATTCTCGAAATGAAGAGGCCGGCGATCGGGCGACTTGTTGTCATATTTCTCGTCTGTGCCTCTTTTATGCTCATCGTGCTTGGCGTTCGGGCCTACGAACGAGGCAAGCGGGATCTTGCCTTGGCCGGTGCGGAGTTCGACCGCCTTCAAAATGCTGTGCCGGATCTCCGGAACCTTGAGTTCGACGCCGCGCGCGAGAAACTCTCCGCGGGTGGCGTGTCGGATCAACCGCTCGGCGTGAGCGGCTTTGGTGACGGAAAAAGTTTACAAGAGGTGCTCGTCGATTTCGGCGGCCTCTTCAAAAGTGCGGGTGGATCCTATGTCAATCTTCAGACCTTGACCGGCCAGGCGCTCGCGCTCGTTTCAAATCTTGGCGCGATAGAGGAGCGTTGGCCGTCACTTCTCTTCCGTGGCCAGGGCGCCAAAATGATCCAGCTCATGACAGCCGTTCGCGACAATCTTGGCTCTATTATCACGACGAGCAACGAGCTCGTTACGACCAGCAAACAGTTTTCAAGTATCACGGGTATTGATCCTGCGAGTTATCTTGACCTCCAGATCGAACTCTATCGTGGCAAGCAGTTTTTGGATGCATTCATTCCCTGGCTCTCCTCTGACGAGCGGCACCTCGCCGTTTTTTTTGAAAATTCATCTGAACTTCGTCCGGGCGGGGGATTTATTGGAAGCTATGCAGACGTGACTGTACGCAAGGGTTCGATTGCTTTGATCGATGTGCATGATATTAACGATGCTGATCGCCTGTTTGACCCGAAGATCGTACCGCCAAAGGAGCTCCAGGGTATTATTCGTCGCTTTCGCGCGGCCGATGCGAACTGGTTTTTTGATTTCTCAACCTCGGCCGAGAAGACACTCGCGTTTCTTGATCGATCGAATTTGTATGCATCTTCAGGCCGGAAGTTCGACGGAGCGATCGGACTTACGCCTACCGTTGTCTCGGATGTACTCGCACGAGTTGGGCCTATCGTGCTTTCGCCGAAGCTCACGATAACGAAAGATAATTTCTTAGCGCAGATTCAGGAGGAGGTGCAGGCGGGCCAGGCCGCGAAGGCTATCTCCCCCAAGGCGATCCTCACACAACTTACCCCAGCGATCATAGAACGTCTCACCAGCACGTCCTCGGCGTGGCAGTCCGGCGATCTTCAAGAGCCACGGTCATGGATCGAGGGTCGCGATCTGCGACTCTACATGCGTGACGCGGCGCTTCAGTCGTTTTTGGAGAGCGTCTTGGCTACGGGGCGCGTGTTTGCGGTGCCGAGCAATTGGAATGGCGACTATCTCGCGGTCGTGAACGCGAATATTGGCGGCGCGAAGACCGATGTGGTTATGAAACAGACCGTTCGTTTTGAGAGCCAAGTGGGGGCGGATGGCGTCGTGACAGATCAGGTACAGATTGAACGGTTTCACGGTGGGAGAGCCACGAAGGACTGGTGGTATCGCGAAACGAATCAGAATTATTTGAAACTTTTTACCGTTCCCGATAGCCGACTACTCGCCGCCTCGGGCACGATCAAGAAAATAGTCACCGCAAAAGAAAAGTATGTTCCGGGGGACTACGAAACCGATCTGGATCTAAAGAGTATCGAAGATAGCATGAAAGAGCTTGCGGTGGCACCGAATGTGATGGTCGGGCAAGAAGCCGGACATATGTTCTTTGGCACTTGGACGCGAACGTTACTCGGTACGACGAGTACGATCACATTCGACTACTCACATCGGATGTTCACGCCGCCCAAGGACGGAGATACGTATACGATCGTTTTAGAAAAACAGTCAGGCGCGACGGGCGCGTATCACGTTGAGGTAAGTGCACCGGTCGGATTCCGATGGAAGGAAAACAGTTTGCCGATTTATGAATATGATACCAATGACCTCCCCGGGCGCTTGATTTTGGAGCTTACATTTGAGAAAGTGCTTTAGTTATGAATGTTCGCAACTTTGTAATCATTGCCCATGTTGACCACGGCAAGAGTACTTTGGCCGACCGAATGCTTGAGCTCACGGGTACTATCGAGGCGCGGCGGATGAAGCCGCAGTATCTCGACCAACTCGATTTGGAACGGGAGCGAGGGATTACGATTAAGATGGCGCCGGTCCGCATGAAATATCATGCGGAATTTCCAATTTCCAATTCTCAATTTTCAAATAATGACCGGTTGAAAATTGCAAAATTAAAAACTGAAAATTCAGATTCAGAATTTATTCTGAATCTGATTGATACTCCCGGCCACTCCGACTTCCAGTATGAAGTGTCGCGTGCGCTTCAAGCGGTTGAGGGCGCGGTCTTGCTCGTTGACGTAACCAAAGGCATCCAGGCGCAGACACTCGCAAACTACCGGAATGCGAAGAAAGCGGGTCTCACTATTATCGGCGCAGTAAATAAAGTTGACCTGCCGACGGCGAACACGGATAGAGTCGCTGCGGCGCTCGCGCAACTTATTGGGCAGGAGCCGGAAGACATTTTTCGCATCTCCGGCCGGACAGGCGAAGGCGTACCGGAACTTCTTCGGGCCATCGCCGAACGCGTGCCAGGTCCCAAACATACGGAGGCGGAAGGGAAGTGCGCCGGACAAGCGCTCATTTTTGATTCGCTCT
>CAZWBU010000052.1:0-4298 GCA_964632585.1 uncultured Candidatus Saccharibacteria bacterium
GTTCCTTCGGGCCCACATTGTGCTTCTCTTCGTCCACGCGAAGGTGCTGATCTGCATCGACGCTCAAAAAAAGCGCCGTCGTCTTCTCTGGCATTACTTCGAGCAATAAAAACTTTTCGCGCTTGCGCCAGAACCTAAGATCAATCACTCGTTCAATTTTAGCATGTTTAAAAACGAAAACCCGCACCGGCCGAAAACGGCACCGATGCGGGTCGATCGAGTTCAGAGTCGGTTAGACTGTAATCGACGCGAGCTGAGAGTAGTAGTGGTCGGCGAGCCACTGACCGAAATCCTTACGATGACCCTTGCCATCTTGAAAGAACGTCGTCTGCATCACTCTCGGAGCATGGAGGTTGGACACCTTACCGCCCTCGGCGATCGCTTGGACCAATCGCACGAACACCTCCATCGCCCGCTCGGTTGCGCGCCCGCTTGATGAAATTTTGAACGACCCAGCGATCAGAAAACCGACCATGATGGACTCGATTCTCAACTCCGGAAAAAATATCTGGTCGGTCAACCGTCCGAGGCGATCCAGAAGCATGCGCTTCACCGTCCGCCGCTCCTCTTCGGATGTGCGGATACTAAGAGAAAGCGAAGCGAGACGTCCGCCTTCAAGCACTATCTCGGCGCTCAGAACCTCAATCAAAACCGTTGTCGATCCGAGTAATTCCATTGGCACCCGGCACAGACAAACACGCGATTCCACAATCGATGGATGCCAATAAATCGAGGTTTGCTGAATCCGCTTCCAAGCCATGACAACCTCCACCCTGCTATAGGCCTCGCACGCGAGGCGACCGGCATATTGACCGGTACTTTTGAGCAGGAGCTAGCTTCAATCTATACCATAACAAACCGGAAATCAATTACGGCTCCACTACTCCCCGTATCCTCCTTACCCCGGCACTCACCGCTTCTTCTTTTGCAATCCTAAACTTCCCCACCTCGCTTGTGTGTGAAACATGCGGGCCGCCACAGAACTCCTTGCTCCACGCGGACGCTAAATCCTTGCCTATATAATATACCTTCACGACATCGCCGTATTTTGCTTTTCCTCTGGAGGAGGATCCGCCTCTGGCGGAGAAAAATAGTGCGCCAGTTTTTTCTGCCTCCTTTCTCGGCAGTTCAACAAAAGCGACTGGTAAATCTTCTTTGATTTTTTCGTTCACCCGCGCCTCAACTTTTGCAATCTCTTCTGGAGTGAGCTTCCGGCCAAAGGTAAAATCAAATCTCGTCCGCTCGGCAGTGATATCCGATCCTGCTTGACGAACTTCATTGCCCAACACATCGCGCAGGGCTTGTTGGAGTAGATGCGTTGCGGTGTGGAGTCGTGTCACAATCTTCACTTCGGCTTCGTCTCGTGCCTTAAGCTCTCCTGTATCTAAGAGTAGCCCATGACCGCCGAACTTCTTTTCTTGCCCAGCCGAAGAGACGGCAATGTGATTTTCCATTTCTCCTTGAAAACCGGCAATATCGACGGTAAGGCCTTGCTCCGTAGCCAGTTCACGAGTGAGATCGATGGGAAATCCGTAGGTTGTATAAAGCTCAAAAGCGATTTTGCCTGAAATCTGCTTTTCGCCGGATGAAGCCATGAGTCGGGCCGCCTTCTCAAATTCCTTGAGCCCTTTATCAAGTGTCTTCGTAAACTTGCTCCACTCGCCCCAGATCGTATTCAAAATAAGATCGCGCTTCGCTTCGAGTTCTGGATATACATCGTGGTAGACATCGCGCGCGACTACATCAAAAATCCGCTCATGAACATCCGGCTGTGCACCCAGTTTTTGAACGTGGCGAATAGCTCGACGCAAAAGCCGTCGCAACACGTATCCGCGTTCAACATTCGAGGGCAAAACTCCGTCTGCAATCAAAAAGAAAGATCCCCGGAAGTGGTCGGCGATGATACGCTCGGATGTTTCGCTTGGCTTGTGATTGTCTCCACAACTTTTCCGGATCGCACTTATAATTGGCTCGAATAAATCCGTCTCAAAGATATTCTTCCTCCCCTGCGCAACCATCACGAGCCGATCGAGACCCATGCCCGTATCAACACCCGGCGTCTTAAGTGGCTCAAGTTTTTTCTCTGTTCCATTTCTCTTTCCATTTTCCTCTTTCTCCATAAGAAGTTCCTCCCGCGATCCCGGATAAAAATACTGGTTAAACACAATGTTCCAAACTTCGACATCGTATCCTGCAGCATTTTTCACGTAAATCTCGGTTGTTGGCCCGCACGGTCCAGAGCTCCCCGTCGGCCCCCAAAAGACGTCGTTCACCCCTTGTTCAACAATTTTCAAGTTCGAATCAAGTGATTGCCAAATTTTCCGCGACTCCTCATCTTTCGGCACGCCGATGCTTTCCTTACCTTCAAAAATTGATACATAAGAAATCGCAAGCCCCATCTCTTTTGTGATGAACTCGTGCGCCCACGTGATAGCTTCTTTTTTGAAATACCCGCCTTGACTCGTGTCAGGCGAGGCAGGGCCGCCAAACGAAAAATTCCCGAGCATCTCGAAAAACGTAAGATGACTCCCGTCGCCCACTTCATCAATATCGGATGTGCGAAACGATTTCTGGCACGACGCGACTGACAAACTATGAAAATCCTCCTGTGCGTTCCGATCGCCAGTGAAGTGGAGCTTGAACTGCTGCATCCCCGCGGTCGTTAAAAGGACCGAAGGATCGTCGGGAACGAGTGAACTCGATGGCACAATCTTGTGCCCCCGCTTCTCAAAAAAATCGAGGAATTTTCGTCTTACTTCGGTAGATGTCATTTTGAACTTTGATCTTTAAACTTTGAACTTGAGTGAAACGATTGGTCCCCTCATTCTACTGCGCCAAAGCGATTTATCAAACAGTCGATCAATGGGTGATGATCTCGCCAAGCACAATGAACTGAAACACACAAACCATTCAACAACATATAAACCGAAATCTGGCCTATCGTACGATCGTATAATAGACCAGATTTTTGATGTCGTGTCATATCAAACAAATGAATAAAAATAAAGCGGGGTCCGACAACGTGTCGGACCCCTTGCTTTCACGCCTTAGCCCATGGCTACGCGCAAACGAGTTGCTGGATGTCCTTGAGCGGCAGCCGTCTCACACGGTCTGCGACAACTTCGGCCTCCTGCTCCGAGAAGAAAGCATGCGCGTCTCCGGGCACATCCCGGAGCCTTCCTTTTCCCGTGAAAAGTCGCTTTCCGCACCCGGGCACGTCCGCCCAAAGCCTGTGCAGCCCCTGGCAAGGGTCGACGTCGACCCAAACCCGGACCTCTTCTTTTCGAGGCATAGGGTCACGGTCGGACAGGGCAAACCCCGTTTGCTCTCCTTCCGGTTTTTCCGGCTTTCCCATGATCGAATCCTCCCAATGTAGCGTAACCAGGGTCCATTATACGCTCATTCATAGCAAATGTCAATACCACCTCAAAAACCCTTGAAAATACTCACTAAATAGCCAAAAGGGGCCTTTTGGGGGCCTCTTTTTCCTCCCACTCTCCACCCTCAATGAAGCTAGCCAGGTTTTATTTTTTCGGAGCCCCGCAGGCGGTTCAGCTTGGCGCCCCGTACAACGGGGTTGAACCGCCGAGGACAAGCGAGTGCGCCGCAGGAGCGCACGAAGCGGGTTCCGAAAAAATAAAACCTGGCTAGCTCAGCGCATCAAACCCCTCGAGCGCCTTTGACTTATGATGTTCCCGAATCTTTTCGAGCGCCTTTGCTTCGATCTGCCGAATGCGTTCGCGGGTGACGCCCGAAACCTTCCCTACTTCTTCCAAGGTATGCGAAACGCCGTCTTCGAGGCCAAATCGCATCGTTAAAATCTTCCGCTCGCGCTCGGTCAAGTCCACCATGATTTCCTGGATAAGGTCGCGGAGCAGGGCGCGGGCGGCGAGCTGGGACGGTGTCACGCTCTTGTCGTCGGGAATAAAATCCGAAAGCGTCGAGTCCTCCTCGTCCCCCACCGGCGCCTCGATGGAGAGCACCTCCTGCGAGATCTTTTGAATATGCAAAACCTTTTCAACGTCGATACCCATCTCGGCAGCGATCTCCTCCGGAAGTGGATCACGCCCAAGCTCCTGGATCATCTGCCGGCGCGTCTGCGCGTACTTCGAGATCGTCTCCACCATGTGTACCGGAATGCGAATGGTGCGGCTCTGGTCGGCCAAGGCGCGCGTGATCGCCTGGCGGATCCACCAGGTCGCATAGGTCGAGAATTTGAATCCTTTTGTGTAGTCGAACTTTTCAACCGCGCGAGAGAGGCCGATATTACCCTCCTGAATCAAATCCAAAATAGATAG
>CAZWBU010000053.1:0-269 GCA_964632585.1 uncultured Candidatus Saccharibacteria bacterium
CATAAGTTTGCGCGTCGTAAGTTCTTGGTAAAGCCCCGAACTCATCAAGCGGTCGTACTGCTCGGCGTATCGCCGATTCACCTGGCGATAGACGACACCATCGCGCGAAAAAACAAAACCGCTCGGATCCCGGAAGGACGCGGGGTCGCGGTGCGGCGGAGTTGCACTATGATGATGTTCGTTCATGAAAGTTTCAGTGGAGTGGTTCCTTCGGCGCGTGCGTCATCGCTCGCCGCTCGAGCTCGTCCGCAATATCGCGGCGTGCGGCG
>CAZWBU010000053.1:279-3467 GCA_964632585.1 uncultured Candidatus Saccharibacteria bacterium
CCTCCTCGGCCTGATCCGCGAGCGTAAAGAGGTATCGTTCGCCCTTCCATTGGATAAACTTATATCCAGCGGAAACGATCGCGATGCCGGTAAATTGGTTGTCGGTGAGATTTCCAGCGGTCATGGAGGCCTGTATGACCACATCTCGGCCATTCGCGGACAATAAGCTCCTTCCTTTGTATACATGAGGTGGCACGACTCCTGCAAGCTCAAGGATCGTCGGCGCGATATCGATCAGACTGACCGGCGTGTCGACCACTGCGGGAGAAAATCGCCGCGGTGCATACACGATAAGTGGGACGCGGACGTTCACATTGAAGAGCCGTTGCTCATGACCGAACGAGCCGTGCTCATAAAAATCCTCACCATGATCGGAGTGCATGATGACAATCGTATCGTCATTCAAAATGCCACGCCGCTTCAACGAAGCGAAGAGTTTCCGAACGCTCTCGTCGATGTGGCGGATGGAGTCATCGTACATGCCGACATAGAACGGGGCGAAGAGTTTACTGACCGACGGGAACGGGTGCAGAATAAAGAGAATGATGTCCACGACGTGGAATTTGATCTTTCCCCGCAAACCTCGCCGGCGGTAGAAAAGTCCGTAGGGCGCGTGCGCATCGAGATAGTGTACCCACAAATACACCGGTTTTTGAGGAACGTCGTCGAGGGTCTTCTCGATTTCAACGTTCATCTCTTCTCCAACGTAGATCGCTGGCGTGAAGCGGAAGATGTCTTTGATGATCTTGCGCGCCGTCAGGAGAAGACGGTCGAAAATCTGTGCCACGATCGCAACGATGGGAAGGTGATCACCGAGCCAGCGATGCCCCGCGGCGGTTTTCTTGAGGATCTCCGCCTTCACCGTCCCTCGCCGCAGGCCCGGGCTCGTTTCGCCTCCGCGATGTCGGAAATAGGTCAAATACCGAAACACGTCCCAGCCGCGATTGTAGCCAAAGTATTCGGAAAAATAGGGCGACGAGTGAACACCGATGGTCGTGTACCCATCCGCTTGGAGAAGCTCCTGAAACATCACGCGCGGAGGTTCGATGCGCGAAAACCCGCCATGGTCGAGCGGATAAGTAGAAGTGAACATACCGACGAACGAGACCGATGAGCCGGGGCCGAGCGAGAACGCATTGCTGTACCATCGCCCTTTGCCGGCAATCGAATCAACGAATGGAGTCGTCTGCTTATGGTATCCGCCAAAGCCGAAGTGGTCCGGCCGCACGCAGTCGAACGTGATGTGGATGATGTTCGGTTTTTTCGGGTGTTCCATACGAGGCAGTCTTGCCCACCGGAAGGCAGGGAAAATTCGGGTAATAGGACATCTTCAAACTATCTCACTGAAACAGAAAAGTCCAAGAAAAAGAAGGGGTAATTGTACAAGACGCGCGAAGCGAATCCGAATTTCTACTACCCGGCAATACGAAAACGCTGACAGTAACTTTCTAAAATCAACCTACTCGTCGTCATCTGAATCACGCTTCTTCCTAAAAATAGATGTAATGCGCATCCAGATATTGAGGAGGCCTGCCAATACGAGCTGCCACATCGAACTCCCCGCTCCGGGGTCGATATAACCCAAAGCAGTAAGATGCTCCATAACCTCGCTTTCTTGATCGTGTTCCCCGCTCATACTTATGCAGTAAGTGGTTTTTTTGCAACGACCAGCATCTGGCCCGCGCCAGGGCGCCAGGGCGACATCAAATATAACTTCACGAGAAATGGAATGCGCGGCAAGCGCTGTTTAAAGGTCGCCGGCAGAAACTTCGGCTGGACTTCCTCGATATCAAAACCGTAGTTCACGAGCATGTTTGGAAAGCTGACGTGACTAAAAGGTTGTCGGTGCGTATAGTCGTCGAAGTAATATTTTGAAAAATACCTGAAGTTTGGTTGCATGGCAATAAACCTGCCGCCGGGTTTCAACACGCGGAGGACTTCCTGTGCGCCCTTGTGGGATTCAGCATAGTCAAGATGCTCGAACATGTTGCTTTCAAAAACGACATCGAAAGTGTTGTCCGCATGGGTGAGTTTCGTGATGTCTTCGACGTGCGGCATAACACCGGGCGCCGCATGCTCCTTCACCACCTCGGCAAAGTCACTTGCATGCCGTTCCTTCGCAACAATATGATTGATAAAGTTGCAGTAGCCGGCACCCACATCAAGTACAACGCTTTGTGCAGGAACATAGCGCTGAAGATACTCAACAACGGGAATCCACATCTTGTCCCGGTACTCATAGTTTGGGAAACGAACGTCGAAATAGTTTTCGTAAAATCTGTTTGCCATGAACGTTTATTCCCACCCTTCCGGCCCGACCTTCTTTTTGAACTCGTCGGCTGCGTCGTACTTGTGATCAATATAGAACACCATAATAGACGGCTCGAGAGCCATGTAATTGTGCCAAATGCCGGGAGGTATGACGAGTGTTTTCTTGTCCTTATCGCTCAACACGAATTTTTCTTCCCTGCCATCTTCATACACAAGACGGAACTTCACTGAACCCAACGCAACCGTGAAATAGTCGGTGTGTTTCTTGTGGAGGTGAAGCTCGTCTGGGATAACATCGGGGTTATGCCGCGTAAAGTTCGCGTCTCCCGGGAGCGTCGGAAAGATGTCGTACGCGCCGCTCCGGCGATGGTCCTCGTGGACTCGATACTCGATGAACTGCGGCATGGCGACTATCATATCACGTTCTCCACGAGAATCAATTCGGGCTCGTCTCGCATGAAGCGAGACGAGCCCGAGAACCTACTCTCCACGCGCATCGAGGTACTCAAGGATGCGCCCCACGGGGAGAAGGTCTCCCTTCTCTGTGTACGCGGCGATCCGCTCGAACTCGGTCGCGATGAGATCGGCACGTTGCGCCTTGAACACACCTTGGTTGTGTACGACGGTCCCTCGCCATGGGATTGGTGTTCCCGGCACAGCGAAGAGTCGGAGCGTCGGGTAGTCCCGTAGGGCGACGGACACCATCGTGATGAAACACCGTGGCAGATGGAAGTGTGGGGCGATGATGGCAGCACGTTGCCATCCCGAGGCCTTTGCCAGTGCGACAAATTGCACCGCCTCGGTGTAGCAATTGCTCACCGCCTGTTCTTCACTTCCCGCAAAGACGATGTCTTCAGACGGGATCCCCCACTCAATGAGACGAGCGGGACAATATTCAGATAATTTTTGCGCTGTAT
>CAZWBU010000054.1:0-3455 GCA_964632585.1 uncultured Candidatus Saccharibacteria bacterium
AGAGCAAATGGCGAAGAGTATGTTCGGTTTCCATAATTTTGATTTTTTAATTTTAACTTTTTTATGACTGACGGCGTTTTTCTTTTCTTCAATCTCATCGTGCTCGTATTTTCCGTTGTCGTGCACGAGGTCTCGCACGGGTATGTTGCCGATCGGCTAGGGGATCCGACGGCGCGGCTTTCAGGACGATTGACCCTCAATCCTCTCCGTCACATTGATCCGATGGGGTCGGTTATCGTGCCGCTTCTTTTGCACATCTCTGGACTGCCGATGATCGGCTGGGCAAAACCCGTGCCGTACAATCCGATGAATTTGCGTGATCCGATCGGCTCTGGAGCGAAGATTGCCGCGGCGGGACCGATCTCAAACCTCGCGCTTGCGGCCGTCTTTGGCTTACTCATTCGTATTTTTGGCCTGACTCCCGAGACGGTCCTTTTCAGTTCTATTATCCTTATTAATGTCTCACTTGCCATTTTTAACCTCATTCCCATTCCTCCCCTCGACGGTTCCAAGGTCCTGTTTGCGGTGCTTCCCATTAATCAGTCCACCGTCGGTTTCGTGCGGTTTCTTGAGCAGTATGGTTTTGTTATCATCATTCTTCTCGTATTTTCAGGGCTCGGCGCTTTTATCGTCCCCATCATTCATCTCCTGTTTTTCTGGCTGACTGGAATTCAATTTTAGCTTTTATTTCAGATCTCCTGTCCTTGACGAAGGTGCATCTCTACATTAGAATCCCAATGCCTCAATTGGGGCGCCTGTTTTTATATTGCTTATGCCAACCGTACGGCAACTCATCAAACATGGACGGACGTCGATCCGGGCGAAGACCAAGTCGCCCGCGTTGTCGTTCTATTTCAATACGCTCAAAAATCGGCCGGTTGATTCAGCGTCTCCTTTTAAACGCGGGGTGTGCCTCAAGGTGTTTACCACGACTCCCAAAAAACCAAACTCCGCCCTCCGGAAGGTGTGCCGCGTGCGACTCACGAATGGCATGGAGGTGACCGCTTATATCCCCGGCGAAGGGCACAGCTTACAGGAGCACTCGATCGTCGTGATCCGCGGCGGGCGCGTGAAGGACTTGCCGGGCGTTCGCTACCACGTGGTCCGCGGCGTTTTGGATACGACCGGCGTGGATGGAAGAAAACAACAAAGATCCAAATATGGGGCGAAGCGGGCGAAAAAATAAGGGCTTTGTATACATTTTCGAGTAACTACGACGAAAATGTATGAACAAAACCTTACCGAGCACATAAATGTATGAATTCAAATTGTAAAACTATCAGAGGGTATCGGGCGCACATACATTTATGTGCTCGGTGCTCAGACTCGCTCTTGCAGCCAGTCGGGCTGCGACGGGAAAAATCTTGCCCTCCTGGGCAATAGCGGCATGCGTAAAAAGAGAATATACAAAAAGAACTACAAACCGGATCCGGTTCACGCCCGGGTTGATCTCGGCCGTTTTGTAAACTATATCATGCGTGATGGCAAGAAGTCGGTCGCCATGCGGGTTGTTTATGACGCATTGGAAGAGGTCAAGAAAGTTACAAAGCAAGATCCCATCGGTGTTTTTGAGAAAGCCATCGAAAATGTTTCACCGCTCGTCGAAGTTGCTTCGAAGCGGGTTGGCGGCGCGAACTATCAGGTGCCGCGCGAAGTCCGACCCCAGCGTCGATTTATTCTTGGCGTTCGCTGGATCATCGGTGCGGCACGAGCAAAGAAGGGCAAACCGATGGCAATGAAACTTGCCGAAGAGCTCATTGCCGCCTCCAAAAATGAAGGCGCGGCAATTAAGAAGAAACAGGACACGCACCGCATGGCGGAAGCGAATAGAGCATTCGCGCACTTCGCACGTTAGCGCAAAGTTTAAAAATCAAATATCAAAATGCAAAGTGACAGTGTAAAATTGCAAAATGTTAAACGCGCGCATTTTAATATTTTGAATCGTCATTTTGATTTTTGATATTTACATTTTGATTTATGTCCAGATTATATCCAATAGAAAAAATCAGAAACATCGGTATTATCGCCCACATCGACGCGGGTAAGACAACCGTCTCCGAGCGCGTGCTTTTTTATACCGGCGTTTCGCACAAGATCGGCGAAGTGCATACGGGGGATACGGTGATGGACTGGATGGAACAAGAACGCGAGCGCGGTATTACCATTACTTCTGCGGCGACAACTGCTTTTTGGATCCCGACGTATCTTGGCAAAGAGCAAATGGCAAAGAGCAAGGAGTTTGAGCATCGTATCAATCTCATCGATACGCCCGGCCACATCGACTTTACCGTCGAGGTGAAGCGTTCACTCCGGGTCTTAGACGGCGCGGTCGTTGTCTTCGACGGCGTTGCAGGCGTCGAGCCGCAATCAGAAACAAATTGGCACTACGCGGACGAATATCATGTGCCGCGCATCTGCTTCATCAACAAGCTCGACCGCACGGGCGGCAATTTTTTTAAGAGCTTGGATTCAATCCATGAACGGCTGACGAAGACCGCGGTTCCCATTCAACTTCCCATCGGGACCGAAGCGAATTTCAGTGGTATCGTTGATTTGCTTGCGCAAAAAGCATTCGAGTTTCATGGCGAGCACGGAGAGAATATCGTAGAAGTCCCGATTCCGGATGATATGAAAGAATCGGTCGCGAAGTATCGTCATGACCTTGTCGAAAAAATCGCTGACTGCGATGACGAAGTGATGCACAAATACTTGGACGGCAAAGATATCTCGCTCGATGAACTGAGGCGCGCGCTCCGCAAGGGGGTTATTGAAAATAAGCTCGTGCCGGTAATGACCGGTTCTGCCTTGAAAAACAAGGGTGTCCAGCTCGTGCTTGACGCAGTTGTTGATTACCTGCCCTCGCCGCTTGATCTCCCACCGGTCAAAGGAACAGACCCGAAGACGGGCGCCGAAATGACACGTCCACCAGAGGATGCGCAACCTTTCACCGCGCTTGCGTTTAAGATCGCCTCCGATCCGTATGTCGGGACGCTCACGTTTTTCCGCAACTACGCGGGTGTTTTGAAGAAAGGATCGTACGTGGTGAACTCTTCAAAGGGAGACCAGGAACGCATCGGGCGCATCCTTCGTATGCATGCAAATCAGCGAGAAGAAGTGGATGAGGTTTTTACCGGAGAGATCGCCGCACTCGTGGGGCTCAAGAACACAACGACGGGTGACACGCTCTCAGCGCCAGAGGCACCGATTATTTTAGAAAAAATCATCTTCCCCGAGCCGGTCATCGGCATTCGGATCGAGCCGAAGACCAAAGCCGATCAAGAAAAAATGGGCGTGGCGTTGCGGCGTTTAGCTGAAGAGGACCCGACCTTCCGTGTGAAGGGCGATGAAGAAACGGGAGAGACGATCATTATGGGTATGGGTGAGTTGCACCTCGACATTATCGTTGACCGTATGAAGCGCGAGTTCGGCGTTGAAGCGAACGTTGGCCGTCCGCA
>CAZWBU010000055.1:0-3438 GCA_964632585.1 uncultured Candidatus Saccharibacteria bacterium
TCGAGTTTCTTTATTTCGGCGGCGGCATCGCTTGAGAGATGTTGAATATTGACCGCCCGGTTGTAGAACCAAACAAGAAGAATGCTCGCGACCGCAAGGCAAACAATGAGCACGAAGAGCATGATGCGGATAATGATATCGCTCGCTTGGGGTTTGATGATGGTCATAAAATTAGGGTTTAGGGTTTAGCCAATAGTCATTAGGGAACAAAACGGTTAAATGTCGTGCTTGTGTTTGTTTTTTCTAGTGGCTATATCCTATTGGCTAGTGGCTAACTTGATCGCCCTCAACTTTGCCGAGCGACTTCGCGGATTCTGCCGCGTCTCGCCCTGCGTTGCTTCAATTGGTTTTTTGGTAAGTAACTCATACGTTCCGTTCCGCGCTCCTTCTCGAAACGCATTTTTCACCAAACGGTCTTCAAGCGAATGGAAGCTCACGATAACCGCTCGCCCACCGGGTGCGAGAACCTCCGGTAAGTCGGCGAGAATGCTCTTGAGATTCCCGAGTTCGTTATTCGCATAAATCCGGAGCGCTTGAAACGTTCGTGTCGCCGGATCAATCCGCCCGCGCTCGTAGGCTTTGGGCAGCGCGTTACGATGGCCTTCGCCACACGTCTCGCGAACCGCTCCCCGCCCAACTCACGAAGGATGTGCTCGAGGTCGGACTCGGACAACATCCGCAAAAGTTCTCGGACGGGGGTTTCGTGCGGATCGTAGGTCATCAAAAGCGGCTCGTCGCGGAGAAAGCTGAAACCGCGGCTGGACTGCTCCAATTGTTCCGATGAAAACCCGAGATCGAGAACGAGGCCGTTTGCCTTCGCTAAATGCTCGCGGAGAAGAATTGCTAAGAGGTCTGCATAATTGCCCTGCACCACTCGACAGCTACTCTCTGTCGCGTGGCGATCGGCAAAACGCGCCACCATCGAGGGATCAAGGTCGATGCCCAGCAATGTTCCCTGCTCTCCGATGCATGGAAGGATCGCATCCGCATACCCGCCACCGTCGAGTGTTCCATCTACCACGAACGCTCCCGGCTTCGGATCAAGCAACGCGAGGACCTCATCAAGAAGAACGGGAGTGTGGCTCATGGGCTTTTGGGTGTTAGCTTTTAGGTTTTAGTAATCGCTTCCCGCCTTCGCTAAAGCTTCGGACGGACAGGCGCGATAATAAAAACCCGAAGGGCGACTAACAGCTAAAAGCTAAAAGCTCGTTCATATCCCAAGTTCTCCAAGTTGTTCGGCAATTTCGTCAGACGCACTTTCAGTTCTCGCTTTGTACCGAGACCACGCTTCGTTATCCCAAATCTCAATCCGATTATACAGGCCCGCAATGACGGCCTGCTTTTTCAAACTCGCATAACGTCGCAGATAATCGGGAAGAAGAATTCTCCCTTGGCCGTCGATGTCGACATCCGCCGCTCCGGCCATCATGAGCCGCACGAACGCCCGAGAGTTGGCTTGCGCGAGCGGCAACGCGATGAGCTTCGCCGCGAGCGCTTCCCACTCTTTGCCGGGAAAAATAAAAAGACAGTTGTCTAAACCCCGCGTTATAATGGCGCCGGTCGTTAATTGATCGCGGAACTTCGCCGGAATCGCCACCCGACCTTTGATATCCAAATTGTGTGTGTATTCACCGAGAAACATGTGTTCGGGATTTTTGCCGTCAATTAACTTCGAGTTTTTCTTAAGGTTTTCCGAAACCCCCGCAGCGGTAAGGCATGGTCCGCCCGTTTGCCGCCGGGCGGCGAGCCGCGAGGACAAGCGAGTGAGTCGCCCTCCGGGTCTACGACCCAAGGATCGGAGACAGGACGAACGAAGCGGGTTGAGGGAGGCCTTAAGAAAAACAACTTATCCCCAATATTACCCACATCTCACCACTTTGGTTTAATTCTAAGCCAGCCCTCTTTTTCGTCAACTGGCGTGGCCTGGAGCTCGCATGCCCAAAAAACCCTTATTTCTCAGGTAAAGAAAGTCGGGAAGGGCACAGGTTATTCACAGCTCTCGCCAAATAAAATTCGCGACCTTAAGACCGCGGTTCCCCACCCACGAGGATTCACCTACGTTCCCTGCTGCCAGACGATGCCAAAAATAATGCGCGCCAATCGATCGGAATCGTGACGAATGAGTGTGCGCTGGTTTGCAATCGGATCCGTTTTGGTGGCTCTCACCGCGCGATGACTAACAAGATCAGCGCCGATATACTCTCGCCCAGGGAGGCGTTCGCCGAGCTTTACGATCGAGTCGCCCTGCCGCGCATAGCGTTTCATAACCGCCGGCGATGGTTGCCTGGTGTTCCAAACAACGTAGTCGAATTTCCCATGCCACTGTTGCTCCATGGCGCGGGTATAATCGGCAACGGTAAAGCCAGGTGTGTGCTCTGACTTCGTCATAAGATTACACGCATATATTTTGACCGCACGACTTGCGCGCAATGCATTCGGGATACCGGTAACAAGGAGATTCGGGATTAAGCTCCGATAAAAATCGCCCGGACCGACCACAACAGCATCTGCAGTACGAATAGCTTCGAGCGCCTTGGGGTTTGCCGCGGCGTGGGGCACAAGATAGAGACGTTCGAGATGCGAAAGATCCGCATGATAGATCTTCTCTTCGCCACGGATCATCTTTCCATGTTCAATCTTTGCCACGAGTTGAACGTGATTCAACGTCGACGGAATGACCCGTCCTTCGATCTGTAGGATCTCTCCCGCCATCTCGACTGCCTTGTCGAAACTACCGCTCATTTTTTCAAGTGCAGATAAAAACAAATTCCCGAAACTATGCCCCTTCAGTCCGCCTTCGGTGAAACGATAGTTCATCAATTGACGTAAAAACTTTGGTGACTTCGAGAGCGCGACGAGACACTGGCGAACATCCCCTGGCGGCAAGACGCCGAGTTCGTCGCGGAGAACTCCCGTCGATCCCCCATCGTCCGCCATCGTGACGATTGCGGAAAGATCAAGCGGATAATTTTTAAGCCCGGAGAGAACGGTGAACGTTCCTGTTCCTCCGCCAATGACCACGACTTTTTTCTTTTTCACCCCGCACCTTTGGAGGATTGGCGCGAAACGCAAAACCTCTCATTGTATTGCTTGAGCGACCATGCGTGCGTATTGCCTTTTTTTATCATACTTATGTTGTTCGAATAGTAATCCTCCAAAGGTGCGGGGTTCATGAGCGTTGGTGCGCGCACCTGGATTCGTTCCCGTTTTGTCTAAGCGTAATCGCTTAGCCACAAAACGCAATCCCGCTCCGCGGGAAATCAGGGACCGGCGTGCAACCCCGCACCTTTCTCGGTCTGTGCGCGTTGTAGGGACCCACGCACTAGAGTAAACTCGGTACGGGGCAGGTCGGACCTACGACCTCTCTCCCTCACTCTTTACCTGTGGGCACGCAAGGGATCGGACCTTGGATTTCTTCGATGTGAATGCGACGCTCTA
>CAZWBU010000056.1:0-3403 GCA_964632585.1 uncultured Candidatus Saccharibacteria bacterium
ATCGAACTTGTATCCCGGGCCGCCGGCGCCGGTTCCCGTCGGGTCTCCACCCTGGATCATGAATCCTTTGATCACGCGATGGAAGATCAATCCGTCGTAAAACTTTTTGTTCGCCAGTGTGATGAAATTCTGCGCGGTCTTTGGAGCATCCCCGTCGAACAGCTGCACCTTGATCACGCCGAGATTGGTTTTGATCGTTGCGAGGTGATGCATGGTGTTCTGTGGATTGGTGTTTGATAACAGTTGATTGAGTTCTTTGTTCGAGGGTTTGGGTTCTGGCACGGGCGCTTGGTCGGCATTCCCATCGTACGTATAACGTTGATCTTGACTCACTGGGGATACCTCGTCCTGCGGCGTGCTCACCCACCGGACTGCGGCCCAGACCGCAAGCACCATGATCGCCATCGCGGCGAAGATTGTGAGGTTATGTTTTTGCATGGTAGGGGGTAAGTATAGCAGATTTACCCCCACACCGACGCGTACGGGTGTGAGTGTAAGAACTTGCAATTCTTTTCCCCGCTCGATAGATTAAAGGCAGTTTAGCGAGGTGCTATCGATGAACATAGAACCCTTGTCAGAGCTCGATTTTGAAAGTACGCTCGGCAAGCTCCGTGGTTTTCGCAAAGGATTGACCGACAGCAACGATTTCCGGAACGTCCCGAAGCCACGCCCGGATGTGGTCCTCGTCGCAAGCATGAATACGACAGGAATACGCGTCGGCGCCATCTCGGGGCATGCCAGGGTCGTTGTTGCCGAATTCGACCCCCTGCCCGCAACGGTCGAGGACAAGATCCAAGCGCTCGCCATATCATTCAGACTTGTCGGCGAAACGATCGAAGCGGTCAGCTCTCCACGGCCTCCGCAAGGTGGCTAGTTCGGCCCGGTGCACGTGCCACGTGTATCCGGGCCGAGTTTTTTTATGAAGCAAAGACAGCAAACCTTGCAAATCCAGACGAAAACCGATATATTGACATTAATCTAATTATATGATACAATGGAACCTGGATATGAGAAGTGTGCGATAAGGCACTACTCATCGTTTCACAAGGAGATTCGCCATGAACACGTTCGAGCTGTTGTCCCTCGAGCCGGTCCACATGATGAAGCCCGATGGCCTGAAGAGGTTGCCGAGCATCACCGTGCGGACGAAGGATGGCAAGCCGCACATGAACAACTGGGCGACGGATGCCTACACGCCCGAGATCGAGGAGGAGAAGCACCGGCTCCGGGAGCGCTCCTCTCGACGCCGGCGATTCATCTCGCTCGACGAGGCCAGCGCCGTGAGCAACGAGCACCGCGCGACGAGGCCGGTCTACCCCAAGATCCCCGACGGCATGACGCTTTCGGAGGTCTTGATGGCTCTCGTCTTCCACAAGCCCGAGATGGCCATCGAGGCCTACACCCGGGCCGTGGCCAACGACCACGCGGGCGTGCTCATGACTCTTCCCGGCATCGTGCGGGACCTCATCGAGCGCGGCTTCTACTCCGTGCACGGGGCCAAGGAGCGCGGCGACTATCAGAGGTTCAAGTTCGCCGCCAAGACCTGCCCGAGCGCCAAGATGATCTTCGCCGCTCTTCAGAGCGGCCCGCACTAGCGCACCTTTCGTTTCTACGTACCCGAGCCCGAGGCATCCGCCCCGGGCTCGTACAATTTTTATATCACCGTGCCGTTCGCATCTTTCGCTCTGCGCATTTTCGTCCAATTGGCCCTACATCACACGGGGCTTTTTTGATTTTAATAGGCAGGTTTTCTTACTCTCATGTTCTCAAGAATATGAGAGTAAAAAAACCAAGCATTCTTCAAGCCGCCCGGCCGCTCAACTTTTCCACCCTCCACCGAACATTCCAACATTCTTGCTTGTCCGCCACAGCTTCAGCGACGGTGGGAGAATGTTGGAATGTTCTAGTGAGCTAATCAAATATGCTGATCAGGTACTTATCGATATCACTTTGCAGGAGGTCGTAGAAGTGTGTGTTGTAGTCGTGAATTCTCGTTGCAAGCACAACCCCCACGAATCGCCAGTGCCACGGCTCGTATTGGTAATATGCATTGCCCTTCGGATACGAAAGAATGAAGCCGTAGCGATGGGCGTTACTCGTTAGCCATGCGTACGCACCCGACGCATCGAGTTTCACAGAAAGGCCGTCGATATCGGGCGTCGTCACGTCTATCGCAGTTCCTAACTGATGCTCCGAATATCCTTGATCCGCCGAAAATTGGTTCGCTCCGGAACCATAGAGTACCTTGTACCCGGTTTTTACCGTGGACTGCTCGGCGAATGACCGGTAGGCCGAGACGATCTGGAACGCACTTCCCGCTTGACTTGCCGCATCAAGCATCGCCGTAAGGTACGGGTGCACCGGGCCCAAGATCTGCTGGGTGCGATCTTTTTCGAGCGTGTACTTCGCATCGATCGTGAGAAGTGGCGTTGGCACGTAATGCTCGTTTAAGAAATACACCTTCGAATATTTCTTGAGGAGTTCGGGAGGTGTCTCGCTCAACTTCTTTAACTTCCCCACCGTTCCCGAGATCTGCTGAATCTCCGAATCGAACGCCTGATTCTTGGCTTGCTCTGCCGTGAGCGTTTGGTCAAGATTTCTATTGGCATCCGAGAGATTCTGATTCAAGTTTTTCTCATCCGCCAAACTTTTTGTGGTGTTCTCCACAATGGTTTCGAGCGCAGCCGTCCGCTCTTCAAAGACCCTCTTTTCGTACGTGATCTTTTGATACACGGAGTAGCCATAAACAGTAGTAACCACAACCGCCGCAATGACGATGCCAATGGCCGCAAGGAGAAGGAGGCGCTTTGTGTCCGGTAACGATCTTTTGACCATGAGGATAATTGTACCTGTCGGCTACCAAAAATGGGAGGGCGCACTATACATCACTCTCATTCGCCCGTTCGCGCGAATGAGTCCCTAGGAGGTGAGGTTTAGCAACGGTCCACTTATTTTAGCTCCTTCACCTCACGTTCGAACTCTGCGGTCTTTTGCATCGCCTCCACAAACTCTCGTCGATCATCTTCGGAAACATCATCTGGCATGGCGCCGAGTGCTTGCATCATATCTTCGTTCATCCGCTTCACGGTCTCTGCGAGTGCGCCGAACACTACCTCGCGTGGGATATTCTTTTTCCCACGATATTTGATGATCCACCACCAATACACAAGCCGCGGTCGTACCCTCGGCCAAAATTCGTATTTTATATACTCAATCGGTGTCATTGATGGAGAATACTGTGTGTTCGATATTCACTTCTTATCGTCGTAAGACACGCGAATTCCCTTTTCTAAGTCAGCCGGACTAATTTTGCGGAGGTGCTCTAACGCCACCTTCCGCAATTCTGCACGCTGTTCTTCTGTGATTTTCCTGCCTCGACGCTCGAGCGATTGCGCCATCAATT
>CAZWBU010000057.1:0-3043 GCA_964632585.1 uncultured Candidatus Saccharibacteria bacterium
AAACTCAAAGGCAAGACGGTCGCCGGCGTCGGCAGTCCGGGACGCTCCAGCCCCATCCTCAATTTTTGCCACATCGATCCGCTGCTCGTCCCTTACCTTGCCGAACAATCAAGCTCACTCAAGCTTGGCCTCCACTCGCCCGGCACGCACATTCCCGTTGTTGATGAAGAGCGGCTCTTCCGCGAGCAACCCGACTACGCCCTTCTTTTTTCGTGGCACATCGCGGACACGCTGATCCCAAAACTCCGCAAGCGCGGATTAAAATCGAAATTTGTCATTCCTCTCCCCGAGGTAAGGGTCATCCGCTAGTCAGATTTGAATGGGTTCTCAAAAAATGGACTTTATAAGTCCCCCGTCAACAGCAATACAAGTTCCGGTAATAAATTTCGCTCTATCGGAGGAAAGAAACACAACGAGTTCGGCAACATCCTCGGGCGTGCCAACCTTCCCGAGCGGAGTTTTTTTGGCCACTTCCTCTTCCATCAGTCGTGTCGCCTCTTCGATAGAAACTCCCGAACGCTTGGCCTTGTCCTCAATGTGCGCATGCCACGAACCGCCGCTCACGGTGCTCGGGACGATTGAATTGACTAAAATGCTTTTTGGGGCGAGTTGATTGGCAAGATACTTGCTCAAAGAATTAACCGCGGTCTTTGCCGCCCCATAATGAGGGTTAAATCCTCCTGGCTGTTTCCCGGCGCTGCTTGAAATATTAATAATTCGCGCGCACGTAGATTTTTTAAGCCATGGCAGTGCTTCACGAGTAAAATATACCATTGGCATAAAATTAAGATTCCAAGAATCAGACCACTGCCTGTCAGTTAATTCTTCAAATGTGGCGTGGTCGCGGACGCCGCCCACGTTATTTACAAGAATATCTAGACGACCAACTTTCGCTATGACATCCGCAAAGAATTTTTTCACTTGGACTGGGTCGGATGCATCAAAAGCAGAGGACCAAGCTTTAGCTCCCAATTTTTCAATTTCCGACTTTGCTTCTTTTAATGACTCGGGGTGTAGGGCGCACAAAACAACATCCGCTCCGTTCCGTCCAAGCGCCAAAGCAATCGCCCTGCCTATTCCTTTGCTTCCGCCGGTAACGAGGGCAACTCGCCCTTTTAGTTCTAAATTCATAATATGGTCTTTAACCTATCCCACGATCTCATTAATCAGGGTCTTAGCGCCCCTCATCGTAGAACGATCATGCAAAAAGCGCAAGATATTTTCGCGGTATCGCACACAGTCGGCTTCCGAGAGTGATGCAAGATGCCGGTGGAGTTCTGGATATCCGCGAAACTTCCGGAAGTCAATGAAACAGTCAGGTGGAACGAGTGTTGTAATATCCGGCGCGCCAAGATAAATGGGAATCGTGCCCGTAGCGAGGCAGTCAAATATCTTCTCACTCACATACCCACCATAGGTCGCGTTCTCGTAGCAAATCGTGAAACGGTACTGGCTCATGACCTTGAACTTATCCTCCACCGCTCCCCGCCAGGCACGCGCGACAAACTTCTTATAGTGAAAGTAGAACGGGTGGCGAGGTGCCTTGTCCCAGCCACGCCCATAAAGATCAAAACCAGGAATATCGCTGAAGTATCGGATGGCCTTGAGTCGCTCACTGTACAATTCATGCTTCAGTGAATGCGGCCGAGCGTTCGCATTGAGGAGAATCAAAAACTTATCCTTCGGGTTCGCAAAGTGCGGGCTCACGATGTCGTGATCGCGATAGGAGTACCGATGGAAGTATTCGGCCTTGTCGCTGTATCCGCGTGCGGCGATGAAGATTTTTTGATACAGACCCGACTGCTCAACGGCACGGAGGTTCCGATAGACATATGGCATTACCATCGGGGATTCGGCTTGTATAAGAACGCGGCGCTTGAATGACCGATAGTTGTCGTAGAGAAATCTTCGTCGCGCGAGGACGAATCCGCCCCTCGTCTTCAGGCGTTTCAGATAATAGAGGGCTCGCCACAGGAGCGTCTCTCCGGGATGGTTTTGCACAACGAGAATATCGTCCGGCTGCGCCTTCTCCTTCGACCAGAAGTCGCTCGTGTGCACGGTGTAACCAAACGGCTTCACCGCCGCGCGAAGCCCATCCAGAAGCGGCAGGTTAGTTACTCCGCCGGTATTCGAAAGCGGCTGGTCAAACAGCTTATCGTTCATCCCCTGTTCACTTGTCGGAAGTATGTAAATGTTCATCGTGGAAAATACATCGAAGTTTACCGGCGTTCCATAAGATACAGGATGCGTTTCGTGCCTGGAATATTGAACGTCTCACGTACGATGAAATATTCTCCGAACGCTCTCTCGAATTGCTCTTGAGAATAGTCGCCAAAAATATCCGCGCGGTTTCGTAGTAGACGCTCCACCTGCGGATCCTCTTTGGGAATAAATTCGATGACGAGCCGATGTCCAATATCAGCAAAAAACTCCGCGGACATCCCAAGCGGCACGTTGTTCCCAATCGAGAGATGATGGATAAGGTCAAGCGCCAATACCAGATCGGCCGGTCCGCGAGAGGCGAGTGATTGGCGTTCCTCGTTCGCCCAGCCAAGCCCGGGGGTCGGATTCGTAATATCGAATATGAGTGGGAGTAGATTTTTCTCGCCGCCCTCACGCACGGCCCGGTAGATCATTTCGACCGACGACGCATGCGAGTCGAAGGTAACAGTCGGAATGCCCTGCGCACTCGCCGCACGGGCGAGGGAAGTTCCGTTCATGCCGATATTCCATACTGTTCTCGGATTTGCCGCGCCCACGAATCTTTTCACGACCTTTAACTTCTCGTCCGCCGCTGGGTTCTGATATTCGTCTCGTCGAGTCGCGTTTGGTGTGAGGTGTAGAGACGAAACAGCATCACGTAAACTGTGTACCAAATTCTCCATCGCAACTCGATCAAACATGGCCTTCGCCACAGGACGAGACGCTGTAGCCGTCTCCGCATATCGCTTTTCACTCTTCGCATGAAGGTGTATGTGGAAAAACGCACCAGCATTGAACCAACTTCTCCACGGAAGTAACTCGCTCGCAAGGTCTAGCGGAA
>CAZWBU010000058.1:0-2904 GCA_964632585.1 uncultured Candidatus Saccharibacteria bacterium
ACCGCGGAAGTTTTCTCTTTCGGAGAAGCTCGCGCAGGCACACCGAGCTTGGTGCGGCGCGAAGCGCCGCTCGGTGTGCCGAGCGGCAGTGGGCGGCCGCCGCAGGAGCGACCGAATCACGGTTCTCCGAAAGAGAAAACTGAAGCTACTTATAGTACGCCCGATTCTCCACGCGAAAATCGATATACTGTAAGTCCTTGAATCGTGGAGTAAGTTTTCCGACAGCATCCTTATCAATAAGCGACTCGATGACCGCGTGTGCATTCTCCGAAGAAAATCGCAAGCTGAAGTAAATTACCGGCCCGTTATACGTCACGACCTTGAGCTCGTGAAGTGACGGGTCTTCGTATCGGATTTCGCGCACCGCAAGACGTGAGTGGCCAAGGACGTCGAAAATGGTTCGCAGATTCGAAACAAACTCCCCACCGAGCAACCGATCGCCGAGGGATAGATTATCCGTTGCATAATCATTCACGACTGGAACGAGGTTGCCTTCGGCCTCCGGCGCGGACTCAAAGATCGTGCCATCCTCCTCGAGCCAATAACACTCCGGCGCAGCCGACTTGCGCAGACACCAGATGGCATACGGCTCACGCTCTCTGATCGCAACATCAATCGTGCGCTCGAAATAGTGCTTCGTGATTGAAAGCTCTTTCACGCGAGAAAGCGTTGAAGACATATCAAGCGGAACTGACCTCGGCCAGCTCAAAATATTCGACATGCTAAACCACCGCGCCACGCGCGAACTGCGTAACCCAATTTCTTGGATCGTTGAAATAAGATCGTTGGATACCACACGCCGATTTCCCAAAACCCGAACCTCTCGAATATGAAACATCGGCGACCGAAACAACAACCACCAGATAAAGAGAACGATCGCGACTGCGGCCAAAACGAGACCGACGACACGCAATCGTCGTCGGATTCGCTGCCGACGGTCGCGGAGATCAGAAAGATAGAGTTTGACGTCAGCCATGGGAACAGGAGTTAGAACTTAGTCATTAGGACTTAGCGTGGAAGCGGATGCAAAAAAAACATCCGGCGGGGTTCGTCGCTTTACATTATAACGCTAAATGCTAAATTCTAGATTCTAACTCCTATACAACAATTCTCTCCATCAGCGGATTCAATCGCGTGACGAGTTCATAGTTCACTGTTCCAGCCAAACGGGCAACGTCATCTGCAGTCAACACTTCTCCTCCATCGCGCCCGATCATCGTCGCCTTATCACCAACCCGAACGCGAATATTCGTAGCATCAACAACAATCATATCCATCGACACTCGGCCAAGAACCTTGGCTCGCTTCCCGCGGATCAATACTTCTCCAACCGACGAGAGTGCGCGTGGAAATCCATGCCAGTAGCCCACCGGAAGGACGGCGATCGTGGTAGGTCGCCGCGCGCGCTCGGTAAGGTCGTATCCAATCCGATCTCCCGTTTCGATACGCTTGAACTCTGTAACTACCGTTCGCCATGAAAGAACGGGTTTAAGACAAACGGTTCGAGATCGAGCTCGTTTGAGTTCTGGAGATGGCCAGAGGCCATAGAGCCCAATGCCAACACGGACAGCATCTTGATGATATCGTTTATCCATGAGTGTCCCACCCGTCGCCGAGACGTGGCGTACAAGATTGCGGAATCCCGCACGTTCGAAAAGCCGTACAGCTTCTTCAAATCGCGCGAGCTGCATATCCGTATACCGCGTATCGTGCAAATCTCCTGCCGCCGCAAAGTGTGTAAAAATACCCTCCATTTCTTTTGAAATTTGAAATTTTGATTTTGACATTCTCCGAATGACCTCAACGAGGTCGTTCGGGGCAAATCCTTGCCGATGCATACCGGTGTCAACTTTAATATGAAACTTCGGCGGTTGAGACAGTCGTCCGAGCGCCTCAAGCGTGTCGAAGTTCGAAACAGAAACAGCAATGTCCCTCGCCGCAGCATCCTGAAGAAGACCGGGAAGTGTCGCTCCGAGAACAAGCATTGGCTTCCGAATACCAATGCGGCGAAGCGACTTGGCCTCGATGATACTATCAACACAAAATCCATCGACACCTGCCTTATCCGCCTCCGGAACGAACGTATAGAGTCCGTGGCCATAGGCATTCGATTTCACAGCCGACCACAACTTCACACGCGGACCAACGAGCTTTCGAAAAGCTCGGACGTTATTTCTGATGGCGTCCCGACTGATCTCTATCCACGTCCGCTTACCCTCCAAACTTTTGCGCGACAAAAGTTGGGCGGATGAATTACCCGATAACGTCTTTGCCGACATACTTCACTAATACTTTCGGTACGCGAACCTTCCCGTCGGCGGTCTGATAATTTTCCATAATAGCGACGAGTGTCCGACCGATCGCAAACACGGTCGCATCGTTCATATGCGCCAGTTCAGTTTCGCCGTTCAGACGACGGACTCTCGTGCCTAAACGCCGCGACTGGTAGTCCGTCGTAAGGTCTGCTGAATGCGTCTCGCGATATTTACCCTTTCCTTGGCCTGAGCCTGTCGAAGGCTGACCTGGCAACCACGCCTCGATGTCAATGTGCCGCGCATCGGGATCTCCTTGGTCCGCGGTACAGCATATCACCACACGATACGGGATATTGAGCGACTGCATAAGATACTCCTGAATACCGACAAAAAAATCCTGTTCATGATACGAATGCTCAGCGGTCGTAAAACTCTCCATCTCTACCTTGTCAAACTGATGAAGACGCAAGATCCCCTTCGTATCCTTGCCGTAGCTCCCTGCCTCGCGTCGGAAGCTCGTCGAAAACCCCGCATAGCGGAGCGGGAGCTCGGCTTCGGCAAGTGTCTCGTTCATATGGAACGGCCCCAAAGTGTGTTCCGCGCTCCCGATAAGGTAGAGGTTGTCGCTCGGAATAAAATACCGGTCATC
>CAZWBU010000059.1:0-2695 GCA_964632585.1 uncultured Candidatus Saccharibacteria bacterium
CCCAACATTCTTGGCTTGTCCGCCACAGCCTAAGCGACGGCGGGGGAACGTTGGAATGTCGTGTATGGACAACTCAACCCAACAAATTGAGCCGCGTATCCAAATCCGGTGTGCGTTTTAACTTCCCGGCGATGCGGGTGAACAAGAGCTCAAACGCTGGCCCCACAACAAGACGGTGGACGTGCCCGCCCACAACTTCGTAATTCTGATTTCCAAACGAGCCGTGCGCGTGGACCATCAAGTGTCCATTCATACTCGCCACGTTACCGCCCAAGCTCACCACTTCGAGTGGTTCGGTTAGGGTGCGATCTTCGTATGTTTTCGTATCGGGATTATAAAAACCGATCGCTACCTCGGCAGAGGCGCCGATACCCGAGAGCCATCCGGCATGGATCTGATTTTTTTCGCAAAAATGAATGAGTTCGGCGAGAACTTCTTCGCCTTGATCAAATCGAAACACAAAATGCCCGCCGTCCTTTAGAACAAGTTTCATGACGAAACCAATAGGGGTTGTGGAAGGCAGTATGCCTTCCTATGCTAATCATACAAAATCTAAACGATAAACCTATCCCCACCGCGCTCGCGAGAAGAAGCGGGGAGCCAACTTATCATCTCTTCTCATTCTTCTGACTTGCCGCAACCGCTTTGCGCACCCAATCACCAACTGCCTCGCGATCTTCCATCACCTCCTCCGGCAACTCCCAGTACGACATCGTCATCGTTTTCTTATTCGGCATCGTATAGGTGAACGGCTTACTTCCCGCTTGTTCGTAGTCCGCCCGATTCGAATCATTCACTTTAAAATACAATCGTCCCTCTGCGATGATCGAAAAAATCACGCCATCCTTGTAAATGCCATACCCACCAAACATCGCCCGACTCTTTACGCCAGAAATATCGGCGAGAAGATCTTGCACTACAAAATCATGAAATCCAGAATTTTTCTTCATAACTGATATTTACATACTACTACAAAGGCGCTACAAAAAACCGGCGCCTGAACATCTTCTCCAGCACTATGACATGTCATAGTGCTGGAAACAACTCCGAAAAAATGGTTTTAAAAGATGTTTTGAAAACGTGAAATGGCCCGACCAGGAATGGCTCGCTGCTGGAGCGAGACAATTCCGGTTCTTCAATACCGAAAGGGAGCCGTATCGAGCGAAGTGGGTTGAAGAAAGTGGATGACGATATCACGTCAACCCCCTCATTCCCTGCTTTTTCCTCATGCCCGCAAGCGGAATGGAAACATAAAACGCCGTCCCGGGATTTTCCGCACTCCCACTTTTAGATGGTGACTCAAACCAAATCTTCCCGCCGGACTGCTCCAGGACCGATTTTACGATATACAAACCCAAACCCGTCCCCTCGATCTGGAGTGTGCGCACATTATCCCCACGGAACAGTTTTGAAAACATCTTTGGCTGCTGTTCAGTCGGAATCCCGTACCCGGTGTCCACGACAGAAATCACCGCATCAGACCCCCGCTTTTCGATCGAAAGTGTAACGGCTCCTCCATCCGGCGTATACTTGATGGCATTTGAAAGGAGGTTTTGCAAGATCGCGTGCGTGAGTTTCGGGTCGATATTGAAGATGGGGAGCTTGTCATCGTACTGCTTTTCGAGGCGGAGGTGCTTACCCTCAAATTGGATCATCATTTCACCGATCACTTTTTCTGCTATGTCCGGCAAGTGCACGGGCTGTGGCTCAATCGCGAGTGTCCCGAGCTCGATGCGCGAGGCGTTCAACATCGCGTTCACGAGTCCTAGTTGTCGCTCAATGGCGTCTTTGATTTGCACCACAAACCTCTCCTGGCCCTCGGTAAGCGTACCGCCGGTGCCGCCTTCTAAAAGAAGCTCGGCATATCCCTTGATGATGCCCGCGGGCGTGCGAAGTTCGTGCGTCGCGAGCGAAGTGAACTCCTCCAAGCTTGCTCGACTCGCCTTCACCTCTTCGAGCGCCTTCACCAGTTCGGCCGTCCGCTCTTCCACTTTCCGTTCCAGCTCTTCACGTGAAAGCGTTGAGAGCTTTTCCTTTTCCGCGCGCAAGCTACCAACGGTCATCTCAAACTCCTGACTCTTGCGCTGGAGTTCGTGCTCCAGTTCCGGTTTCTGCATGAGCCCGATGCGCTCGTCCCCAAGAAGATCTTCCGGGACGAGCAACAGCATCGAGGAAACATCATCCAGAAAATCAAGATTGGCTTGAAATTGGTGATACACCTCTTGAAGGATGAGTTCGGCCCGGACGGTACCGAGAGCTTCAAACAAACACTTCACGAGAAGATCGATAACATTCGAGAGAATATTCCTCGCCAAAACCACCTGGTCCGCGGAGCTCACGGGGGCGATGTTGGCCTCAAACACTTCCCAATGGAACACTCCATTTTTGACGACCGCGCGCAGCTCTCCCGTATTCGCAAACGTGGTAAGCACCTCCTCATAGCTTTCTCGCGGAACGAGCGTTCGTACCCTTTCGAAAACGGTGGCCGTGAATCGTTCGTAAAGCCGTATTTGGCGCAAATAACTCGTAAGAAAGAGGAGCGCGAACACACCCTCCGCGCGTTCGGGGTGATAGTGCCGAACAATGTGGTCGCGGAGCTTCTCCCTTGGTATTCGGCCAGTCGACTGGCCGTTCGCGATGTGCTCTTCGAGCGCGAGATAGTGGTGTGCTATCTCTTTGCCCCGTTCAGCTCCTC
>CAZWBU010000060.1:0-2674 GCA_964632585.1 uncultured Candidatus Saccharibacteria bacterium
AGTTTCTTCCGCGACTCCTCATCGCCCTGGCCGAGGCGTTTAGCGAGATCACGCTCTTCTTGTTTTGTGAGAAGCGGCGTTTTGCCGATCTCCTTCAAATACATCTGCACCGCATCTGGCGTGCCGCGCTCAAAGTCCAAGGCATGCTCCACCTCCTGCTCCGAGGGCTCGCTACCCTTCACACTCATTTCGATAAGGCCACTCGTCTCGATAACCTTGATGTTCGCCTTCTCAAGCGCGTCGTACACCTCCTCCAAAAAGGCGAGGTTATTCTCGATATTCGGGAAGTAGTACAGAATCTCGCTATCCGTCACAAACCCGCGCGGCCTGCCGCGATCAATGAGTTCGGTAAGCGAGCCCTGATCGATCTTCAGCTTCTCCTCCGCTTTCGAAAGCTTTTTCGGTCTTTTGGGTTTCGGCGACTTTCGTTTCTTAGCTCCTTTCCGCTTGGCTCGCTTCTTCGCTTTGGAATGTTTCTTTGGTTTGAGTTTCTTAACCTTCCCAGCTTTCTTCTTTTTCTTGAGTGCGCGCCTTTTAGCCGCCCTCTTAATCGGGCGCTTCTTGTTCTTTTTGGCTTGTTTTGCTTTTCTCGCCTTCTTTTTTGCCTTCTTAGCCATACGGGTTATATACGTAGCCAAAAGAAAAATGTTCCGGACGACTCGGAAATTGCTTATATCCTAGCTCAAAACACAGAATTTATCAATTTTAGAGTGCTGGAAGCTGATTGAATTCCTGAAACGCCGACGTGAGTGCTGTTTCGTTCCCTTCCGCTTCGGCTCGCTTAATCCGACCGATAAGTTCTCGCCGGCGTTCCTTAATGTATTCTCCGTATAAGTGTTGTTTCAAATCCCCTATCTCTCGCTCGCTCAAGTCATCCGCGCGCAGCATTACTGTATTCATCAATTCGTCGAGACGCGCGTCGCCGGACTTACGATCCCCTTTCGAAAAAAGATCATACATCATCCGATAGTCGGCGGTGAGATATTCAGCGTGCTCCCCAAGCGATGTGAAGTCCGCTTTCGCAAGACATGCGGCGACGAGCCGCTCGGACAAGAGATCCCAGCGCGAGACGAACTGTTTCTCTTCCGGTTCCGCTTTGGCCTCTTCGCTCCCCGCACTCGTCCGAACATTTGGGCTTTTAACCTCGATGCGTTCTGCCTCTTCGCGCAACACGCGCTCTTCCATGCTTAATCGCCGCGAGAGTTCCTTCATCCAAAAGTCACGGTCCACCGGACTCGCCATCGCCTTAAGTTTCGCGAGTACGGCGCGCACGCTCTTCAAATAACTGCGGTCTCTCCGGTCGATGATGGGTTTACCCCGCCTGCCCTGAGACGTATCGAAGGGAGCCGGGTCGAAGGGCAGATATTTGTCGAAATAAAACTGCGGTGCTGGCACAGCCGCAGCAATTGCTTTTTGAAGTACTTCTACTCCGGCTTGCGCCGCCTCCGCCGGGTCCTTATATGTTCCGAACTGAACCACGCGCACGCTAAAATCCATGCTCTCGGCAAGATCGATCGCCCGCTCCGTCGCTTCGATGCCCGCCTCATCGCTGTCAAAACTTACGACAAGTTTATCCACGAGCCGTCGCAGGGTTCGCAGGTGATCAGGTGTAAGCGCCGTGCCGGAAGAGGCCGCCACGTTCTTGACGCCTGCCTGATAACTCATGAGTAAATCCATCTGGCCTTCTACCAAAAATGCCTCGCCCGCATCGCGAATGATGCTTTTCGTGATGTCGAAACCGTAGAGAATCTTCGACTTGTTAAAAATCGGCGTCTCCGGACTGTTCATATACTTAGCCACTTGCCCTGAGCCCGTCGAAGGGTTGCCCGTATCAAACTGCGGAAGAATGCGTCCGGTAAATCCAACGGGTTTGCCGAAGTGATCGTGAATCGGGAACATGATGCGCCCGCGAAAACGATCGAACCGGCGCCGGTCCTTATCGCTCTGGATCACAAGCCCCGAACGAACGATGTCGTCTGGCGCATACTTCTGCTTCATCAAAAATAAATTCAAACCCTCCGATTCGTTCGGCGCCCAACCAATCTCGAACTCGTCGAGGGTTTCTTGTTTCAATCCTCGCTCCTTAAGATACTTCTGCGGCACGGGTGCCTTCTTCAACTGCTCGACGAAATAGTTCTTCGCAACGGCGTTGATCTCATGGAGCAACCCAGCGAACTTGTACTCCGCAGGATTTACGCGCCGTAATTCCACACCTGCCTTCTCCGCCAAAATTCGGAGCGCCTCACCGAACTCGATATTTTCGTAGCGCATCAGGAAGGCAAATACGTCGCCGCCGATGTTGCATCCAAAGCAGTGCCACGACTGCCGCTCGGGTGAGACCATAAACGACGGCGTCTTCTCGCGATGAAACGGACACAACCCTTTAAAGTTCCGCCCCGCAGGATTGAGTGCGACGTAGTCGCGAATAAACTGCACGATGTCGAGCTTCTCTTTGATTTGTTCGGTGGTGGTTCCGGCCATACAAACTAGGGTATAGGGTTTAGGGTATAGAACATAGCGTATCTATGATAGTTTTAGAACTCGGCGGAGACAAACGCAACTTGACAAAAGAAATAATATGTGGACAATGTAGAACAGCATCAATTCCTGTCTGCATGGACAGGTCCTCTACGATAGGAGAAGGGCTTTCGGTTCCTGAGCCAATCAGAAACTA
>CAZWBU010000061.1:0-1943 GCA_964632585.1 uncultured Candidatus Saccharibacteria bacterium
ACTCGCTTTTTCGCAGGCGCTCGAGCGCCAGGGCAAGATCTTCTCGGGCTTTTTCATCAGCATGGTTCGTTCGGCCGAAGTGACGGGTAATCTCGACAAAGTCGCTGGATTTCTCGCTGACTATATCGAGCGTGAAAATACGCTGACCACGAAGGCACGATCCGCACTCATCTACCCAGGACTCATCATGGGACTTTTTGTCGTGGTCGCTGTGATACTCCTCACCGTTGTCTTTCCTCAACTCGAGCCGATATTTAAGGAATCGTCGGTACAGCTGCCGCTCCTCACGCGGATTCTTTTGGGAAGCGGTACGTTTTTCACGAAGTGGTGGCCCGCGGTCGTTCTCGTCATTGTCTCTATCATTGGCCTCATGCTCGACTATTTCCGCACGAAAGAGGGCACGGCATTCCTCGACGACATGAAGGTACGACTCCCGTTCGCGCGGAAGATCTTTTTACCGCTTACGATAACCCGTTTCGCGAACGCCTCAACGATGCTCATTCGCGGCGGCGTACCCATCGCGCAGGCCATGGAGATCGTGGGCGAAACGGTTGATAACGTCCTCTATCGAGATCTCCTTCGCGACATATCCCAAGATATACGAGAAGGAACGACACTCTCGAATGCCATCATGAAGCACGATCAGTACTTCCCTCCAATCGTCTTCCAAATGATCGCCGTGGGAGAAGAAACAGGCCAACTTGATCAGATCTTGGAGCGACTGTCGGAGTTCTATAACCGCGAAGCCGACACGATCATCAACAACCTCGTTGAGCTCATTCAGCCCGTGGTTATGATCGTCATCGGCGTTATGGTCGGTTTTCTTTTTGCCGCGGTCCTCATTCCGCTCTATAAGTTGACGAGTGCGCTTGGCGGCTAGAGAGCGAAGGCGGGCAAATAGCGAAGAGCTGGGAGTTGGGCGGGGCTTGCCCCGTATGAACGCGGAAGCTTTGGTGCGGGGGTTGTGGATATCTCTATCTGTTGATTTGCTATACTGATACCATAGATAGTAAAAGGTCGTGGTTGCCCTGACACCACGTTGGGGCAAGAGAAATTATAGATACATGAAATTACATTTTGATCGCAAGGGGTTCACCCGCCTAAATTTTTCTGCTAAAAACTTGGGAGGGTTCACCCTCATTGAAATGCTCATCGTCATCGCGATCATCGGCATCTTGGCCTCGATCGTGCTCGTTGGCCTCGGTCCGGTTCAGCGGTCGGCGCGGGACTCTCGTCGCGCTTCTGACCTGCGATCCGTCCAAAACGCCCTGGAACTCTGCTACTCAAAAGGCGGATCGTATCCAGTTGCCGCCAACTGGGCCGAACTGATTACGGCGCTCACCGGAATTGGTGGATCCCCGCAGTGCGGCGGCTCTGCCGTAGTGCCTCGGATTCCGTCGGACCCACTCCCCGCACAAACATATGAGTATTCAGTTAACTGCGCGGCTGGGACAAGTTACATGCTCAAGGCGACACTCGAAGACCCGACCAGCAATCTTCTGGCGAATCCGGCTGAACCTGACGCCGCCCCGACCTGTGGCCTTGACTGCACCGATGCAGCACCCAACACTGGCTACTGCGTTGAGTTCTGAGTACGAGCTTGTGCATCACAAAAACTCTCGATGGCTATAATCCTCGAATTTCTTTTGGGGTCTGCCGTCGGGAGTTTTTTGAATGTTATTGCCCTGCGTTATGATCCAAACAAATCAGTTTTTTCAAATGGGGTGATCGGCGGCCGTTCGCGATGTCCGCACTGCAAGAAGACGCTACGATGGTTCGAGCTTGTGCCGATCGTAAGTTTCTTAGCACAGGGCGGGAGGTGTCGCCATTGCGACGAAAGGATAAGTGTTCGATATATCGCCGTTGAAATCCTCACTGGATTTATTTTCGTTTTCGTTCCAATATTTCTTTCCTGTTCCCCGCCTACTGCTCACTGCTCACTG